>NZ_JBJGZI010000025.1:0-79645 GCF_054050455.1 Geodermatophilus sp. SYSU D00684
CCGGCCGCGGGGGGGGGGGCTTCTTTGTGTTTTGGGGGGGGGTCGGGCACCCGGCCGGGCGGGGGGGGGGGGGCGGCGGGGGGGGGCCCCCCCCCCGCGGACGCTAGGGCGGCCCTGCGGCGGGACCGGCCGCGTCGTCCACAGCCGGCTGCCCGTCCACAGACCGCCGCCGCGAGCCCCCGCCCGGCCGGGCCGGGCGGAGGCTCGCGGGGTGGTCTCAGGAAGCGGACGTGGTCAGCGTGCCGGCCGGCTCCCCGGCGGTGCCGCCGACGACGACCGAGCGGCGCTTGGAGACCACGACGGCACCGATGACCACCAGCGCCGCGGCGCCGGCGATGAGCAGCCGCACCGTGGTGTTGGCGCCCTCCCCCACGTGCAGGCTGACGACCGCCGGCGCGATGAGCAGCGCCACCAGGTTCATCACCTTGATCAGCGGGTTGATCGCCGGGCCCGCGGTGTCCTTGAACGGGTCGCCCACGGTGTCGCCGATGACGGTGGCCGCGTGCGCCTCGCTGCCCTTCCCGCCGTACGCGCCGTCCTCGACCATCTTCTTGGCGTTGTCCCAGGCCCCGCCGGAGTTGGCGAGGAAGACCGCCATGAGCGTGCCCGCGGCGATCGCGCCGACCAGGTAGGCGGCCAGCGGGCCGAAGCCGAGGCCGAACCCGACCGCCACCGGCGCCAGCACGGCCAGCAGCCCGGGGGTGGCCAGCTCGCGCAACGAGTCCTTGGTGCAGATGTCGACGACGGCGGAGTAGTCCGGCCGCTCGGAGAAGTCCATGATCCCGGGACGGGTGCGGAACTGCTCGCGGACCTCGAACACCACCCGCCCGGCGGCCCGGGACACCGCGTTGATCGCCAGCCCGGAGAAGAGGAAGACCACCGCCGCGCCGATGACCGCGCCGACGACGTTGTCCGGCTCGACCAGGCTGAACGCCTGCCCGATGTCGACGCCGTCGAGCGCCACGCGGACCTGCTCGTTGTAGGAGCCGAACAGCGCCGTGGCGGCCAGCACGGCGGTCGCGATCGCGATGCCCTTGGTGATGGCCTTGGTGGTGTTGCCGACCGCGTCGAGGTCGGTGAGCACGCGGGCGCCGTCCTCGTCGATGTCGCCGGACATCTCGGCGATGCCCTGCGCGTTGTCGCTGACCGGGCCGAAGGTGTCCATCGAGACGATCACGCCGGCGGTGGTGAGCAGCCCGCACCCGGCCAGGGCGACGGCGTACAACGCGGCGCCGCCGCCGATGAGGAAGGCGCCGTAGACGGCGGCGCCGATGAGCAGGGCGGCGTAGACGGCCGACTCCAGGCCCAGCGAGATGCCGGAGAGCACGACGGTCGCGGGGCCGGTGAGCGAGCTGCGGCCGACGTCGCGGACGGGCTTGCGGCTGGTCTCGGTGAAGTAGCCGGTGAGCTGCTGGATGGCGGCGGCGAGCACGATGCCGATCAGGACGGACACGAAGCCGAGCACCTGGGGGTTGACCACCGAGTCGGGGACGTCGGCGACGCTCGGCAGCACGGTGAAGGCCGCGGCGGCGACGAGGACGAGGGAGACGACCGCGGAGGTGAAGAAGCCGCGGTTGATCGGCGCCAGGCCGCTGGCGTCGCCCTTGCCCGGGTTGCTGGCGAGGATGCCGACGACGGAGGCGAGCACGCCGATCGCGGCGACGACGAGCGGGAAGACCATGCCGACGGCGCCGAAGAAGACCTGCCCGAGGATCAGCGCGGCCACGAGGGTCACCGCGTAGGACTCGAAGAGGTCGGCGGCCATGCCGGCGCAGTCGCCGACGTTGTCGCCCACGTTGTCGGCGATGGTGGCCGCGTTGCGCGGGTCGTCCTCGGGGATCCCGGCCTCGACCTTGCCGACGAGGTCGGCGCCGACGTCGGCGGCCTTGGTGAAGATGCCGCCGCCGACGCGCATGAACATGGCCAGCAGCGCGCCGCCGAAGCCAAAGCCCTCGAGGACGACGGGGGCGGTCTCGTCGAACAGCAGCAGCGCCAGCGAGGCGCCGAACAGGCCCAGGCCGACGGTGATCATCCCGCAGACCCCGCCGGTGCGGTACGCGATGCGGAAGGCCGGCCGGTAGCCGCCGGTGCGGGCGGCTGCCGCGACCCGGACGTTGCCGCGCGTGGCCAGCGTCATGCCGATGAAGCCGACCGTGGCGGAGAACAGGGCTCCGACGAGGAAGAAGACCGCGCGGCCGATGCGGGTGCCCCAGCCGCCGTCGTGGACCGGCAGGACGAGCAGGAGCAGGAAGACGATCACGGCGAAGACGCCGAGCGTGCGGAACTGCCGCCGCAGGTAGGCCCCGGCGCCCTCCTGCACGGCCCGGGCGATGTCCCGCATGCGGGTGGTGCCCTGCTCGGCGGCCAGGACCGCGCGCACGAGGGACCACGCGAACACCAGTGCAGCCAGCGAGACGACGAGGGCTGCCGTCACGAGGACGACGTCCCCGCCGGAGAGATCATTGTCCGGCATCGGTACCTCCCAGCGGTCGGCTGCCGACGGGCGGCTCGCGTCCCCGGTCGGCGGAGAGCACGTCGGCGGGCGGGACCGCCCGGAGACGAGGCGCGAGTGTAAGCGGAATCACACTCCGCGGTCTGCCCCCTCCCCGGAACCGGTTCGGGGGCAGCGCGTGACCGCAGGTGGGCGGAGAGGCGCTCCCCTCCCCGGGACGAGGGGCGGCTTGCCCCCGGGTGTGACAGTGGAGGGGTGACCACGCTCCACCCGGTCCGGTCGGTTGCTCCCCCACCCGGCCGCGGAGGGTCCTCGGGGGGCGAGGCGCCGGGCACCGCTGGAGAGGGCACCGCCGGAGAGGGCACCGCCGTGGAGGGCACGCCGGTCCACGGTGCGGCCGCCGCGCACGGGTCCGCGCCCCCCGGGAGCGCCGGGTCCCCGGACGCCGTGCCGCCGGGCGCCGAGCTGCTCGGGGACCTGCTGGCCGGCACCCCGGAGGAGGAGTCCCCGGTCACCCACGTGCACCGGCTGGCGGTGCGGGAGAGCCGGACGCTGCCCTGGCCCGAGTGGGTCGAGCCGGGCCTGCGGGAACGGCTGGAGCAGCAGGGCGTCAGCGAGCCGTGGCGGCACCAGGTGGAGGCCGCCCAGCTCGCCCACGACGGCACCTCGGTGGTCGTGGCCACCGGCACCGCGTCGGGCAAGTCGCTGGCCTACCAGCTGCCCGCGCTGACCCGCCTGGCCGAGGACCCGCGCGCCTGCGTCCTCTACCTCGCGCCGACCAAGGCGCTGGCCCGCGACCAGCTGGCCTCGGTCGCCGCGCTGGCCGACCCGTCGGTGCGGCCGGCCGCCTACGACGGCGACACCCCCGCCGAGGAGCGCGACTGGGTGCGCCGGCACTCGCGGTGGATCGTCACCAACCCGGACATGCTGCACCGCGGCGTGCTGCCGGCCCACCAGCGCTGGTCCTCGACGCTGCGCCGGCTGGCCTACGTCGTCATCGACGAGTGCCACGCCTACCGCGGCGTCTTCGGCTCGCACGTCGGGCACGTGCTGCGCCGGCTGCGCCGCATCTGCCGCCGCTACGGCGCCGACCCGGTGTTCGTGCTGGCCTCGGCGACCGTGGCCGAGCCGGCCGCGGCGGCCAGCCGGCTGGTGGGGGCGCCGGTCGTGGCCGTGACCGACGACGGCTCCCCGCGCCCGGGTGCGACCTTCGCGCTGTGGGAGCCCCCGCTCACCGAGCAGACCGGCGAGCACGGGGCGCCGCTGCGCCGGTCGGCCGCCGCGGACACCGCCGGGCTGCTGGCCGACCTGGTCGAGCGCGGCGCGCGGACGCTGGCGTTCGTCCGGTCCCGGCGCAGCGCCGAGTCGGTGGCCGAGCAGGCCCGCCGGCTGCTGGCCGACCGGGGCCGCAGCGACCTGGTGCGGCGGGTGGACTCCTACCGCGGCGGCTACCTGCCCGAGGAGCGGCGGGAGCTGGAGCGGGCGCTGTCCGCGGGCGAGCTGCTGGGCGTGGCCACCACCAACGCCCTCGAGCTCGGCATCGACATCGCCGGCCTCGACGCCGTGGTGCTCGCCGGCTACCCCGGCACGCTGGCCTCCCTCTGGCAGCAGGCCGGCCGCGCCGGGCGGGCGCAGCGCGAGTCGCTGGTCGTGTTCGTCGCCCGCGACGACCCGCTGGACCACTACCTGGCCCACCACCCCCGCGCGGTCTTCGGCCGGCCGGTCGAGGCCACCGTCACCGACCCGGCCAACCCCTACGTGCTGGGGCCGCAGCTGTGCTCCGCGGCGGCCGAGCTGCCGCTGACCCCCGAGGACCTGCCCGACTTCGGCGGCCCGGTGGCCGAGGCGCGGCTGGAGGAGCTCGTCGCCGCCGGGGACCTGCGGCGGCGCCCGGCCGGCTGGTACTGGGCCGGGCGGGGACGCCCCGAGGTCGACATCCGGGGCAGCGGCGGCGAGCCGGTGGCGATCATCGAGGGCGACACCGGCCGGCTGCTGGGCACCGTGGACGGCGGGGCGGCGCACTCCACCGTGCACACCGGCGCGCTGTACGTGCACCGCGGCGAGACCTTCGTCGTCGACGAGTTCGACCCAGAGGACGCCTGCGCCGTCGTGCACGCCGAGAGCCCGGAGTGGACCACCGTGGCCCGCGACGTCACCGACCTCTCCGTCGTGGACGTCGAGCGCACCCGCCGGCTGGGCACGGTCACCGCGCACACCGGCGTCGTGGACGTGACCAACCAGGTCGTGGCCTACCAGCGCCGGAGGGCCGGCACCGGCGAGGTGCTCGCCGAGTTCCCGCTGGACCTGCCGCCGCGCCAGCTGCGCACCCGGGCGGTGTGGCTGACCCTCGACGCCGACGCGGTCGCCCGCGCCGAGGTCGACGACCTGGCGCTGCCCGGGTCGCTGCACGCGGCCGAGCACGCGGCGATCGGCATCCTGCCGCTGCTGGCCACCTGTGACCGCTGGGACCTGGGCGGGCTGTCTACCGCGCTGCACCCCGACACCGGGACCGCGACGGTGTTCGTCTACGACGGGCACCCCGGCGGCGCCGGCTTCGCCGAGCGCGGCTTCGCGGCGCTGCGGCGCTGGGTGCGGGCCACCCGCGCCACCGTCGCCAGCTGCGAGTGCGAGAGCGGCTGCCCCTCCTGCGTGCAGTCGCCCAAGTGCGGCAACGGCAACGACCCGCTGGACAAGGCCGGCGCGGTGCGCGTGCTCGACGTCGTGCTCGACGAGCTGGCCGCGGCCGAGGACACCGCGGACGCCGACGACGCCGAGGAGCCCGAGGCCGAGGGCACCGCACACGTGATGCCGACCGGACCGGTCCGGGGGCTGCTGCGGCGGCCGGGCACCGGGCGGACCGCTCCCCGGCCCGGGCCCGCCCAGGAGCCCGACGCCGAGGGGCCCGCGGAGCCCGCCGCGGACGCCGGCGCCGGCCACGTCGAGGACGGCCTGGTCTTCTGAGCCCGCGGGCGGTGCCGGCCCGGCGCGCGCGGCCGCCTCGGCGCGGCGGGCGCCCAGCGGCCCGAGCGGCACGGTGACCGCGACCCGGACGTCGACGACCGCGCCGTCCCCGACCGTGCAGGCGGCCAGGTCCGCGCCGTTGGCCCGCGCCACCTCGGCGGCGGCCGCGCACGCGGCCGGGTCCCCGGTGACCGCCCGTGTCGCGGCGGCGAGCGCGGCGAGGTCGGCCGCGGACCCGGCGCGGTGGCGGGCGACCACCGCCGCGCCGACGAGGACCGCGGCCAGCCCGACCAGCGCGAGGACGCCGGCCAGGGCCACCGTCCACACCGTCGCCGAGCCCCGCTCCGGCTCGCTCACCCGCCGGCCACCCCGGGCTCCAGCCGGGCGACCGCGCTCGCCCCGACCCCGACGGCCGGGCCGGCGCCCAGCGGCGCCACCGACGCGGCGACGGTGACCCGGACCTCCTCCCCCGCGACGACCACCGCCGTCACCGCCCCGTCCGGCGCCACCCGGGCGGCCAGCGCGCGGACCTGCGCCGCGTCCTCCCCGCGGGCGGCGGCGCGGGCGCCCTCCCGCGCGGCGTCCACGCAGCGCAGGTGCGCGCCGACCACCACGACGGCGGAGACGACGGCCGCGAGCACGAGCACCAGCACGGGCAGCACCACGGCGGTCTCGGCGGTGACCATCCCGGCCTCCCGCCGGTCCGGGGGCACCGCGTGGCGGCGCACGGTCAGGAGAGGGCGCCGAGCGCGGACTCGACCAGGTCGCCGAGCGCGCTGACGACCGAGCCGCCGGTCACCACGCGGTACAGGACCGCGGCGAAGGCGCAGGCCGCGACCGTGCCGACGGCGTACTCGGCGGTGCTCATGCCCGCCTCGGCGGTCGCGCGGACCCGGGCCCAGCGCGCGGCGAGCCCTCGCCGCGCGGGTTCCTCGGAGATCGGCCTGGCCGGGTCCTCGGCGGGCGGGTGGTGGGCGGTCACGGCTCCTCCTCGGGTCGGTCGGCCCCGGTCGCGGGGCGCGCCCCGACCCTCGCCGCGCCGGGCGCCTCCGTCGGCGTCCGCCCGCAGGCTGTGGACGACGGGCCGCCTGTGGACGGCGGACGGCGGGGTGTCGGTGCTTCCGCTTCAGGTGGTCCCCGCAGATGCCGAATCTGCGAGGAGGTGGCGCGCACGCGTCACCGCAGGCCGGGAGGAGGACCCGTGGCACACGGCACCGACCGCCCCGAGGGCCGCCCCCTCGTGCTCGCCGGCTACGTCGTGGCGCTCGCCGCCGCGGCCGCCGCCTTCGGGCTGGACCGGACGCTCGGCGTCGTCGCCGGCGCGCTCAACGTGGTGTTCGGCGTCTACTTCTGCCGGCACCTCTCCTTCGCCGTCGCCGCCGCCCGCTGGGCCGAGCGCGACCTGCTCGCCGCCGACGTCGGGCTGGACAGCTACACCCCGCCGGTCGCGGTGCTCGTGGGCTGCAAGAACGAGGAGCTCGTCGTCGACGGGATGGTGTCCGCGCTGCTCGCCCTGGACTACCCGGCCGACCGGCTCACCCTGGTCGTCGTCGACGACGGCTCCGACGACGCGACCGGCGCGAAGCTCGACGCCTGGGCGGCGCGGGAGCCGCGGCTGCGCGTGCTGCACCGCCCGCCCGGCGCCGGCGGCGGCAAGTCCGGCGCGCTCAACGAGGCCCTCGACCTCGTCGACGCCGAGGTCGTGCTGGTCTTCGACGCCGACCACGAGCCCGAGCCCACGGCGCTGCGCCGGCTGGTCCGGCACTTCCGCGACCCGGTGGTCGGCGCGGTCATGGGCCGCTGCGTGATCCGCAACGGCAAGGACTCGTCCATGGCCGGCGTCGTCTTCGTCGACTACCTCTCCGGCTACCTGGTCAACGAGTACGGCCGCCAGGCGCTGTTCGAGCTGCCCGCCTACGGCGGCGCCAACTGCGCGGTGCGGATGAGCACGCTGCGGGCGCTCGGCGGCTGGAACCCGGACACCGTCACCGAGGACACCGACCTGACGCTGCGCATCCTCATGGCCGGGCAGCGGGTGCGCTACGACGTCTCGGCCATCGACTTCGAGGAGGCGGTGGTCAGCGCCCAGCGGTTCTGGAAGCAGCGCTACCGCTGGGCCCGCGGCCACCAGAAGTGCCTGCGCGACTACTGGCGGCCGCTCATGCGCACGCCGCACCTCTCCCCGCTGGAGAAGGTCGAGACGTCGCTGTTCCTCGCCGTCTACCACGTGCCGATGCTGTCCGGCCTGGGGCTGCTGCTCACCGTCCTGCGGGCCTTCGGGATCGGTGACCTGCCGGTCGTCGGGCTGCTGCCGCTGTCGATGCTGCTGTTCATCGGCCCGCTCGCCGAGCTGTGCGTCGGGCTGCTGGTCGGCCGGGTCGAGCGGCGGTCGGCCTGGCGGCTGCTCGGCTTCCTCCCGGCGTTCGCGCTGTCGATCTGGATCACCTCCCGCGCCTACGTCGACGGGATGCTCGGACGGCCCTACAGCTGGGTGAAGACCAGCCGGTCGGGCGCCACCTCGACCGTGCTGCCGGCAGCGCCGGCCGCCCCGGCCCACGCCGTCGAGGAGAGCGCCGCCGAGCCCGCGGGCCGGCCGCGGTCGTTCGCCGTTCCCGCCGGGGAGGAGCGGTGAGCGCCGCCGGCCTCGCGGCCCCGCCCGTCCGCCGCAGTGCGTGGCGCGGGACGAACCGCCGGTTGGTGCCGGTGCTGTTCGACCTCGCGCTCGCCGCCGCCATCTGCGTGCTGGGCTTCCGCTACCTGTCCGGCCCGCTGCAGGTGGTCGAGGCCGCCGGGGTGGCGACGGTGCTCGGCTGGATCGCGCCGGGGCAGGTGTCGGGGGTGCTGCCGCGGCACGTGCTGCTCTTCCCCGGCGACGGCGGGATCATCGACGCGGTCGTGACGGCGTCGTGCTCGTCGGTGCTGTCGGTGCTGGGGCTGACCGCGCTGACCGCGGTCGTGCTGCGCAGCCGCAGGCTGCACGCCGTCGGGGGGCTGCTGGTCGCCGTCGCGGCGCTGCTGCTGCTCAACCACGGCCGGCTGCTGCTGTCGGCGGGGGCGGGCCTGCTGTGGGGCGAGGGCGCGCTGGTCCTCTTCCACGACTGGGTCGGCACGGTGTGGAACCTCGTCGCCACCCTCGGCGGCTTCCTGCTCATGGTGTGGATCACCCTGCCGACCCTCGAGCGGGCCGAGCAGGACGTGTCGGGCCGGCACACCGCCCGCCGTCCCGACAGCTGGGCGCGTCCCGGCCTCGGCTACCGGGACCCGGGTGGTGACGAGCGGCGCGCCCGGAAGCGGCGCACCACGGTCACCGGGCTGCTGCACCGCCACGTCTACCCGCGCCGGCTGTCGGCCTGGCTGGCCGCCCGCCGGGAGTCCGGGCGCGTGGACTACCGGCTCGGCCACCTCCCTCCGGACCGCCGGGCCGAGCGCGTCCGCGAGCTGGCCGCCGACGGCCTCGGCGCGCACAGCGCCTCGCTCGTGGCCGTGGCCACCTACGAGACCGACCTCGCCGTCCTGGACTGCCTCGCCGAGTGCGTCGCCGCGCGGCAGTGGGAGCCGGTCACCGACAGCCGGGTGGCCTCGCTGCGGCTGTGGGCGCGGGGCTGGCTGCTGGCCCGGCCGGCTGTCGACGACGGGGTGGCGGCCCGGCTGGTCCACGCGCCGCACCCGACGGTCCCGGTCGCGCGGATCGCGGTGCCGCCCGCCGCGTCCCCGGCCGCACCGCCGCCCGCGGCCCCGCCGCCGCCCGGTCCCGCCGTCCCGCACCCCGCCAGCTTCGCCCGCCCGAACGACTCGGAGACACCCCGGTGACCTCGACCCTGCACCCCGCGCCCACGCCTCCGGCTCGCGGTCGGCACGCGGACCCGGACGCGGTGCGCCCCGCCGTCCTCGTCACCGGGGCGGGCGGCCCGGCCGGCGTCGCGGTCGTCCGCCGCCTGGTCGCCCTCGGGCACCGGGTGGTCGGCGTGGACGCCGACGGGACCGCCGCCGGCGCGGCGCTGGCCACCGTCGGCGCGGTCGTCCCGCGCGCGGACCACGTGCGCTTCGTCGACGCCCTCGTGTCCGTCGCGACGGCGCACGGCGTGGACGCGTTGATCGGCACGGTCGCCGAGGAGCTGCCCGCCCTCATCGCCGGGGCGGAGCAGCTGGCCGCGGCCGGGGTGGCCACCTGGCTGCCGTCGGCGGACAGCGTGGACCTGTGCTGCGACAAGGCCGCGTTCGCCCGCACGCTGCGCGACGCCGGGGTCCCCCACCCCGCCACCACCGACACCCCCGCCGGGCTGGTGCGGGTCCCGGGCCCGTGGGTGGTCAAGCCGCGCGCCGGGCGCGGCAGCCGCGGGGTGCGCCTGCTCGACGCCCGCTCCGCGGTCGCCGAGGCCCTGTCCGGGGACGCCTCGCTCATCGCGCAGACCCGGCTCGAGGGGCGCGAGTTCACCGCCGACGCCCTCGTCGGCCGCGACGGCGGGCTGCTCACCGTGGTGCCGCGCTGGCGCGACGACACCCGGGCGGGCATCTCGGTCAAGGGCACCACCTTCGACTCCCCCGCCGTGACCGACGTGGTCGCCGCCGCGCTGGAGGCGGTGCGGCTGACCGGCCCGGCGAACGTGCAGGGCTTCGTCGCCGACGACGGCCGCGCCACCGTCGTCGAGATCAACCCGCGGTTCTCGGGCGGGCTGCCGCTCACGCTGGCCGCCGGGGCCGACGTCGTCAGCGCCCACCTCGCCGGCATCCGTGACCCGCAGGCCCGGCTGCCGCACCTGTGGTTCACCCCGGGCGTGCGGATGAGCCGCTACTTCGCCGAGACCTACACCGCCGAGGACGGCACCCCGGTGACCGACCCGTGCGCCGCGCAGGCGGTGTCCGCGTGAGCCGCCGGCGGCACGTGCTCGTGCCCTTCGGGACCCGCCCCGAGGTGGTCAAGCTCGCCCCGGTGGTGGCGGCCCTGACCGCCGCGGGCCATCGGGTCGACGTCGTCGACACCGGCCAGCACACCGACCCGGCGCTCTCCACCCGGCTGCAGGAGACCCTCGGCCTCGCGCCGACCTGCCGGTTCGCGTTGCCCACCGACGACCCCGCCGCCCGGTACGGCGCGCTGCACGCCGACGCCGCCCGCGCGGTGGCCCGGTTCCGGCCCGACGTCGTCCTGGCGCTGGGCGACACGAACACCGTGCCCGCCTACGCGCTGGCCGCCCGCGGCGCCGGCGTGCCGTTCGCGCACCTCGAGGCCGGGCTGCGCAGCCTGAACCCGCGCAGCGTCGAGGAGGTCAACCGGCGGGTGGCCGCGGCGGTGGCCGCCCTGCACCTGGCCCCGACCCGGCGGGCCGCGGCGTTCCTCGCCGCCGAGGGCGTGCCCGCGGAGCGCGTGTTCGTGGTCGGCAACCCGGTCGTGGACACGCTCGTGGCCCGCGGCGTCCGCCCGGTCCCGGTGGCGCAGCGGTCCGGCGTGCTGGTGACCGCGCACCGGCCCACCAACGTCGACGACCCGGTGCGGCTCAAGCGGCTGGTCGGGGTCGTCCGCGCGCTGGCCGACCAGGTCGGGCCGGTGACCTTCCCGGTGCACCCGCGAACCGCGGCCCGCCTGGCGGCCGCCGGCCTGGACGCCGAGCTCGACCACCCGGCGATCACCCGCACCGGCCCGGTCGACTACGACACCCTGCTGGCCGCGCTGGCCTCGGCCCGGCTGGCGGTGACCGACTCCGGCGGCATCCAGGAGGAGGCCGCCTTCCTCGGCGTCCCGGTGGTCGTGCTGCGCGGCTCGACGCCGCGGTGGGAGGGCGTCGAGGCCGGCACCACCACGCTGGCCGGCCTGGCCGACGACTCCGCCGCCGACGCCGTCCTGGCCGCGGCCGCCGCGCACACCAGCCCTGCAGGGCAGGCCCGCGCGGCCGGCCTGCCCTGCCCCTACGGCGACGGCACGACCGGGCCGCAGGTGGCTGCCGTCCTCGCCGACGAGGCCACCGACGCGCTGCTGGCGCTGGACGAGCCCGACTTCACCGACGGCCGGCTGCCGTGGTGAGCACCGCGCCGGCCTGGGACGGCCCGCCGCCGCTGGCCGTCGTCGTCGACCTCGACGACACCCTCTACCCGCAGGCCGCCTATCTGGCCGCGGCCGCGGCGGACGTCGGGGCCGCCGCCGGCGCGGCCGGGCTGGACGGCGACGCGGTGCACGCCGCGCTCGTCGCGGAGCTGGCGGCCGGGTCCGACGCCGGCGGGACGATCGACCGCGCGCTGCTCGCCGCCGGGGTGCCCGCCGGCGACCTGGCCCGGCACGTGCCGCCGCTGGTCGCCGCGTTCACCGCGTGCGCGCCGGCGCGGCTCGCCCCCTACCCCGGCGCCCCGCAGGCCCTCGCGGCGCTGGTCCGCGCCGTGCCCGTCGGCTGCCTGACCGACGGCAACCCGGTCATCCAGGCGGCCAAGCTCGCCGCGACCGGGCTCGGCCCGCTGCTGACCGAGGTGCTGGTCACCGACACCCTCGGCGGCCGGGCCGCGCGCAAGCCCGCCCCGCAGGGACTGCTCGCGCTCGCCGCACGCCTGGGCGTCCCCGCCGACCGGGTGCTGGTGATCGGCGACCGGCCCGGCAAGGACGTCGCCGTAGCCGCGGCCGTGGGCGCGCGGGCGATCCGCGTCCGGCAGGGCGAGTACGCGGCGGCGCCGGACGTCCCCGCCCCGTGGGCGGGGACCGGCACGTTCCCCGAGGCCGCGGAGCTCGCCCTCGCGGTGGTCGCCCGGGCCGTCGCGGTCTGAGGACGGCCGGTCCCTCCTCGGGGACCCGGCTCGCGGCCGCCTGCACGCGGCACCCCGGACGTCCGATGGACCTCCGGCGGGGCCGGGTGCGCCGCGGTCCGGGAGGGGGCCACACGGCAGGCCGGACGCGGCGGCGCGCGGTCCCCGCCGTCTCCGGGCAGGTCCACGGCTCCTACGACGTCGCCTGGCGGGACCTCGGGCCCTGCTGCCCGTCCTCGGCGGAGCTGCCGGCCGACGGCAACGGGATGGGCGTGGTCATCAGCCTCGCGGCCGCCGGCGCGGTGGGCGGCACCTCGGTGGTCCTCTCCCGGCGGCGCCGCGACCGCGGGACGCCCGCGCCCACCGCGGGCTGACCGGTTGCGCGCGACCGGATCTACCCCCGAGGGGGGAGGTCCCGTCACCGCGCTGGAGGGCGCCGCCGGCGGCGCCGATGGACAGGTGTCGGGCGGGGATGCCGCCCCTGGCGAGCAGAGGACGGCGGTCGTGGACGGCACGACGACGAGGGGCCCGGGACGCAGTGTCCTGGCGATCGGCGCCCACCCCGACGACATCGAGCTCGGCTGCGGCGGCGCGCTGATGGCGCACGTGGCGGCCGGGGACACGGTGACCATGCTCGTGATGACCGGCGGCGAGAACGGCCCCGGCGACGACGGCCAGATCGCCGGCCGGCGCGTCGAGCAGCAGCGCGCGGCCGAGCTGGTCGGCGCGCGGCTGGCCTGGGGCGGGCTGCGCGACTGCGAGGTCGTGGCCGACTCGGACACGATCCGCCGCATCGAGCAGGTGCTGCAGGAGACCGCCGCCGACCTCGTCTACGTGCACGCCCCCGACGACAGCCACCAGGACCACCGCGCCATCGCCGCCGCCACCCTGGGTGCCGCCCGGCGCCTGCCGCGGATCCTGCACTACCAGAGTCCGTCGACGCTGGCCTTCGCGCCGAGCGTGTACGTCGACGTCACCGCGCACCTCGGCGGCAAGCTCGACGCCCTCGCCGCGCACGCCTCCCAGGTGGAGCGCTCGGCGATGGTCGAGCCGGACGCTGTCGTGGCCTCCGCCCGCCACTGGGGCGCGCAGGCCCGCATCGGCTACGCCGAGGCCTTCCAGCCCACGCGGATGGTGCTCGACCTCGCCCCGGTCGCGCCGGCGGTCCCCGCGGCGGTCCCCGCGGCCTGGGCGCTGGTGCCCCACACCTCCGCGATGGCCGCCGGCCGCCGCTGACGACCCTCCCCCGGGGGCTCACCCGAACACCTGGCCCGCGATGCCGATGACCATCGGCGCGATGCCCAGGCACACGAACGCCGGCAGGAAGCACAGCCCGAGCGGCGCGAGCACCCACACCCCGGCCCGGCGCACGCCCGCCTCCGCCCGGCTGCGCGCCGCCGTCCGCGCCTCCGCCGCCAGCACGCGCAGGGCCGGCACCGCCGCCGCGCCCGACTCCCCCGCGCGGACCAGGACCCGGCCCAGCCCGGCCAGCTCCGGCGGCGCGTCGTGCCACGCCGTGCGGGGCGCGGCCCCGAGGCGCAGCCGGCCGGCGACGTCGGCCAGCGCGGGACCCAGCGGCCCCGGCACCGCGGCCGCGACCGCGCCGAGCGCGGCGCCGACCGGCAGCCCGGCGCCCAGGCAGACCCCCAGCAGGTCGCAGGCCACCGGCAGGTCGGCGGTCACCAGTGCGGGCGCCGGGCCCCTGCCGGGCGCCCGCCGCAGCCACCGGTCGGCGAGGACCGCCCCGACCGCGCCCAGCGCCACCCCGGCCCCACCGCCGACGAGCAGCGCCGTGGCGACACCGGCCAGGACCGGGAGCCCCGGCCGCCGGAGCGGACCGGGAGACGTCTCCGGCGGCCGCTCCGGAGTGGCGGGCGCGCCGAGGGCACGCAGCCGGGCCGTGCGGCGCGCCGCCGGCGTCGGCCACGCGGCCAGCGCGCCGGCGACCGCCAGCAGCGCCAGCGCCTGGGCGCCCACGGCGCTCACCGCAGCGCCCGCCGGACCAGCCGCGCCGACCAGGCCAGCCCCGCCGCCTCCAGCGCCACCCCCGCGACCAGCAGCGCCTGGCCGGGCACCGTCGTGGTGAGCACCGCCCACGGGTCCGCGCCGATGCCGCTGCCCATGGCGAGCGCCAGCAGCGGCAGCCCGGCCAGCAGCGCGGCGCTGGCCCGCGGCCCGGCGGTCACCGAGCGCAGCTCCTCCCGCTGGCGCCGGCGGGCCCGCAGGTCGTCCTCGACGGCCCCGGCTACGGCGGCCAGCGAGCACCCCGTCCGGGCGCTGAGCTCGACCGCCGCCGCGAGCCGCCCGTGCGCCGAGCCGAGCTCCGACGCCTCCTCCGCCGGCACCGTCCCCGGCGCCCGGAGGGCGCGGGCGAGCCCCCGGGCGCCGTCCGCGTCGGGGACCACCGCCACCGCTGCCGCGGTCGCCGCGTCGAGCGGCCGGCCGCTGCGCAGCTCCGCGGCCAGGGCGGCCAGGGCGTCGGCGAGGACGTCGAGGTCCCGCTCGTCCCGGCGCAGCGCGCGCTGTCGGACCGCCGCCCGGGCGGCGCCGGCGGCGGCCGCACCGGCCAGGACGGCCAGCATCGGCGGGCCGGCCAGCGCCCCGGCGGTGGCGCCCGCGGCCGCGGCGAGGACCGGCCAGGACCGCGGCGCCGCGACCAGCGGTCCCCGCGCCGGGCGGCCCGCCCCGGTCAGCCGGCGCAGCCGCGCCCGCCGTCGGGCCGCCTCGCCGGGCCACAGCAGCAGCGCCAGGGCGCCCGCGGCCAGCGCCGCGGTCACGGCGTCCCGCCGTCGAGGAGGGCGGCCAGCCGGTCCGCGCCCGGGCACGGGCCGCCGTCGGCCCGCCAGCCGGCGTCGACGGCCACGAGGTCGCCGTCGCGTCGCACCACCCCGACCTCGGCGACCCGGCGGCCCGCGGGGGTGCGCCGCAGGTGCACCACCACCGCGAGCGCGGCCGCGGCCTGGCTGTGCACCGCCCGCCGGTCCAGGCCGGCCGCCACGCCCAGCGCCTCGAGCCGGGCGGGCACCTCCCCCGGCCGGTTGGCGTGCAGGGTGCCGCAGCCGCCCTCGTGCCCGGTGTTGAGCGCGGCGAGCAGGTCGGTGACCTCCGCGCCGCGGACCTCGCCGACCACCAGCCGGTCCGGCCGCATGCGCAGCGCCTGGCGCACCAGGTCGCGCAGGGTCACCTGCCCGGCGCCCTCCACGTTCGGCGGGCGGGTGAGCAGCCGGACGACGTGCGGGTGCGCCGGGGTCAGCTCCGGGGCGTCCTCGCAGAGCACGACGCGCTCGTCCGGCGGCACCTCGCCGAGCAGCGCCGAGAGCAGCGTGGTCTTGCCCGACCCGGTGCCTCCGGTGACGAGGAAGGCCAGCCGCCACCGCACCACCGCCCGCAGCAGCGACTCCGACCGCCCGGGCAGCGTCCCCCGCGCGGCGAGGTCGGCGAGGCCGAGGGAGCAGCGCCGCAGCACCCGCAGCGACAGGCAGGTGCCCGCGGCCGAGACCGGCGGCAGCACCGCGTGCAGCCGGGTGCCGTCGGGCAGGCCCGCGTCGACCCACGGCGCGGCGTCGTCCAGGCGGCGCCCGGCGCTGGCGGCCAGCCGGACCGCGAGCCGGCGGACGGCGTCCTCGTCGGGGAACCGCACGTCCGCGGGCTCCAGGCCGCTCCCCCGGTCGACCCACACCTCGGCGGGGCCGTTGACCAGCACGTCGGTGACGCCGGGCGCCCGCAGCAGCGGCTCCAGCGGCCCGGCGCCGGCCAGCTCGGCGACCGCGTCGCGCACCGCGGCGAGGACGTCGGTCTCGCCGAGCAGGCCGGCCTCCTCCCGCACGAGCGCCGCCACCGCGGCCCGGCTCGGCGGGCCCGGCTCCAGCGCCAGCCGGGCGCGGACGCGCTCGACCAGCGGCAGGCCGCTCACGCCGCCCGCTCCGGCCGGGACAGCTCGCCGAGCAGCCGGCGGACGAGCGCGCCCAGCGGGCTGCGCGGCGCCACCGACGGCGGCTCGCCGCGCTCGCCCCGGGGCAGCGCGCCGCGGTCGTGCCCCAGTTCGGCGAGCACCGGCCGCCCGGCCACGGCGGCCACCTCGGCGGCGGACAGGCCGCCCGGGACGGGGCGCACCACCAGCCGGGCCGCCGACCACGGTGCCCCGTCAACCAACGTGCGGGCGGCCGAGGCGGCGCGCAGCCGCGCGGGCACGACCAGCAGCGCCAGGTCGGCCTCGGCCAGCACCGCCTCCGCCGCGGGGTCGGGCGCCGCCGCGCGCGGCAGGTCCACCACCACCGGCAGACCGCGGTCCCGCGTGGCGTCGACGACGGCGGTGAGCGCCTCGGCCGGCACCGGCACCGGGTCGTCGCGGGCCGCGGCGAGGACGTGCACCCCCGCGGCTGCGGGCAGCGCGGCGAGCAGTGCGTCGCCGGCCACCCGGCCGCGCACCCCGGTCAGCTCCGGCCAGCGCAGCCCCTCGGCGTCCTCGGCGCCGAGCAGCAGGTCCAGCCCGCCGCCCCACGGGTCGGCGTCGACCAGCAGGACGCCCTCGCCCCGGTCGGCGGCGGCCACGGCGAGCGCGGTGGCCAGCGTGCTGGCGCCCGCCCCTCCGCAGCTGCCGCCGACGACGGCCAGCCAGCCGCGCGCCACCGGCGACCGCCCCGCCTCCCCCGCCCGGGCGGCGAGCCACGCCTCGTCGGCGGGCAGCACGGCGACGCGCTCGGCGCCGCGCTCCACCGCGGCCGCCCAGGCCGGCGCCGGCAGGGCGTCGGGCGCGACGACGACCACGCCCGGGCGGCGGGGCAGGGCACGCACCGCCGGGCTGTCGAGGACGTCGGCGCCGAGCAGCACCAGCGCGGCGTCGCGGTGGGCGCGGCGCAGCGCCGTCCCGCCGGTGGCCACCTCGGGCTCGGTGCCGGCGGCGGCGAGGACCCGCAGGACCTCGTCGAGGAGGTCCTCGTCGGCGCAGACGACCAGCGGGCGGGACGGCGGGGGGACCGGAGGCGCGGGCACGCCCCGGAGCCCATCGCGGACTGCCGGTGCGCGCGTGCCGGACCGGGCAACTGTGGACGACCCCAAAGGGTGTGGACGGAGTTGCGAGACCCGTCACACCCAGGGCGTCCGCTTACAGTCGTGAACCGTGACGCACGCCGCGGCGTTCTTCGACCTGGACAAGACGGTCATCGCCAAGTCCAGCACCCTGGCCTTCGGCCGCCCCTTCTTCGCGGGCGGGCTGATCAACCGCCGGGCGGTGCTCAAGGGCGCCTACGCGCAGTTCGTCTTCTCCCTCTCCGGCGCCGACGCCCAGCAGATGGAGCGGATGCGGGCGCAGATCACCGACATGGCGACCGGCTGGGACGTCGCGACGGTGCACGAGATCGTCCGCGAGACGCTGCACGAGGTCGTGGACCCGCTGGTCTACGCCGAGGCGGCCGACCTCATCGAGTCCCACCGGGCGGCGGGGCGGGAGATCGTCATCGTCTCCAGCAGCGGCGCGGAGATGGTCGAGCCGATCGGCGAGATGCTGGGCGCCGACCGGGTGGTGGCCACCCGGATGGTGACCGTCGACGGCCGCTACACCGGCGAGATCGAGTTCTACGCCTACGGGGAGAACAAGGCCGAGGCGATGCGGCAGCTGGCCGCCGAGAACGGCTACGACCTGGCCGACTGCCACGCCTACAGCGACTCGGTCACCGACCTGCCGATGCTCACCGCGGTCGGGCACCCGACGGCGGTCAACCCCGACCGGGCGCTGCGCAAGGTGGCCGCCGAGCGGGGCTGGCCGGTGCTGGAGTTCACCCGGCCGGTGTCGATGCGCTCGCGGTTCGCGGTGCCGCCGGCCCCGGTGGTCACCGGCGCCGCGATGGGCGTGGGCGCCGCGGTCGCCGGGCTGGCCTGGTACGCGCGGCGGCGGGCGCTGCGCGCGGTGCCCGCCGTCGCGGCCGCCGCGACGGCGGCGGTCCCGGCCGCCGGGCGCCGGCGGCGCCGGGGCGCCTGAGGCCCGTCCGCTCAGACGCCCAGCCGCCCGCGGAGCCCGTCCACCCGCTCCCGGACGCCGTCCACCAGCGTGCGCACCGCCGACACCGGCGCGAACGCCCGCGCCGCCGCGGTGAGCGCCGCCTGCTCGTCGGGCCGCAGGTCGACGTCGCCGGCCGCGGCGTTGGCCTCCACCTGCTCCACGGTCGAGGCGCCGGGGATGACCACCACCTGCGGCAGCGAGACCAGCCAGGCCAGCGCGATCGTCCCGGGCCGGACCCCGTGCGCGTCGGCGACCTCGCGCAGGAGGGCGAGCAGCGGCTCCGCGCGCCGCAGGTTCTCCGTGCCGAACAGCGGGTTGGCCGCGCGCACCCCGCCGGGCCGGTTCTCCACGCCGTACCGGCCGCCGAGCAGGCCCTGCGCCAGCGGGCTGTAGGCGATGACGACCCGCCCCTCGCGCTCGGCGAAGGGCACGAGGTCCTCGAGCGCCCCGGGCCGGGCGAGGGAGAACTGCACCTGGTTGGTGAGGACCGGCCGGCCCAGCGCCGCGTCGGCCGCCCGCCAGCGGGCCAGGGAGTAGTTGGAGACGCCGGCGGCGCCGATGCGGTCCTCGTCGAGCAGCTGCCGCAGGCCCGGCATGACCACGCTGTCGGGGACGACCGGGTTGGGCTGGTGCACCTGGTACAGCGGGATCCGCGTCAGGCCGAGCCGCCGGGCGCTGCCCTCGAACCGGGACCGGACCACGGGCGGGAACGGCGCCACGGGGAACACCTTCGAGGCGACGACGACCTCGCCGCGCTCCTCCCCCAGCGCCTCGCCGAGGATGCGCTCGCTGCGGCCGAAGCCGTAGACCTCCGCGGTGTCGAACAGCGTGACGCCGAGCTCCCGCGCCCGGCGGACGATGTCGCGCGCCGCGCCCTCGGCGTAGCCCTCGCCGTAGCCCCACTCGCGGGACCCGAACTGCCAGGTGCCCAGCCCGATCCGGCTGACCGGGCCGAGCCCGTCGACGTCGAGGTAGCGCATCTGCCCACTGTGCGCCGCGGCCGGACCGGGCGCAGGGCGGGCCGGTCAGCCGCGCAGGATCGCCTCGGCGATGGCCAGCCCCTCGCGGGCGCCGAGCTCGGTGGCGCGGCAGCAGTGCACCAGCCAGGCGGCGACACCGTCGGGACCGCCCGCGGCGTAGCCGGCCAGCCGCTCGCGGTAGGCGTCGGCGCCCAGCTCGACGAAGCCGACCTCGGGCACCGACACGGCCTTGGGGTCCAGGCCGCGGCCGATGGTGGTGAGCCGGGCCGCCGCCCGGGCGACGACGCCGTCGGCGGTGCCGAACGGCGCCAGGGCCGCGAGCTCGCCGTGCACCAGCCCCGCCACCAGCACCGCGGGCACGGTCGAGGTGCCGGTCACCACCTGGAACAGGCCGGACAATCGCGGCCCGGCGTGCGGGCCGGGGCGGCCGAGGCCGGCCCGGTCGGTGAGGTCGGCGGCGGCCAGCGCGTGCAGCCGGGCGAGCACCTGCCCGGGCGCCTTCGCCCACGTGTCGACCAGGGAGCCCAGCCCCACCGACACCCGCAGCGAGCCCTGCACGACCGGGTCGTCGACCGAGCCCGCGCGCAGGTCGGCCAGCGGGACGTCGACGCCGTCCAGGGCCGCCGACGCACGGGCCCCGCGCAGCGCCGACTCGGTGCTGACCTCGGCCGACCGGTTGCGCATCAGCCGGTGGGCCAGCAGCCGGTCGATGCCGGCGCGGGCGGCGTCGGCGGCCTCCCGGACCCCGGGGAGGTCGAGCAGCGGGGCCAGCGGGTCGGGGCCGGTCGGCGCGGCGGCGGGACGGCCGGCGCCGGGACGGACGGGGATGGTCACGTCCCGACGGTACGAGCACCGGCCCCGGGGCCCGCGCCCGCCTGCCCTACGCTCGGCGACCACCATGGCCCGCCCGCTCACCCTCCTCCTCGTCCGGCACGGGCAGAGCACCTGGAACGCCGCCGGGCTGATGCAGGGCCAGACGGCGCACGTCCCGCTCACCGACCAGGGGCACGACCAGGCGCGGACGGCGGCCCGCGAGCTCGCGGCACTCGGGCCGTGCGCGATGCTGTCCAGCGACCTGCTGCGGGCGGTGCAGACCGCCGAGCACTGCGCCGCCGCGACCGGGCTGGCGTTCACCACCACGCCGGCGCTGCGCGAACAGGGCTACGGCGTGCTCGAGGGGCGGCCGTCACGGGAGCTGTGGGACGTCGTCGACTGGACCGACCCGCACTGGGCGGCCGAGGGCGGCGAGAGCCTGGCCGACCTGCACGCCCGGGTCGCGGCCCTCCTCGACCGGCTGCGGACGGACCCACCGGCCGACGTCGTCGCGCTGGTCACCCACGGCGACACCATCCGCGCCGCACAGGCGGTGGCCGCCGGGCTGGGCCCCGCGGAGATGCCGGCGGTGACGCCGCACAACGGCACGGTCACCCGGCTGGAGCTCACGGCGGCGGTCGCCTGATGGCCCGGGTGCTGGTGCTGGGCGGGTCACGGTCGGGGAAGTCGGCGCACGCGGAGTCGCTGGTGGCCGACCGGCCCGGCGTCGTCTACCTGGCCACCTCGGCACCGGCGCCGGACGACGCCGAGTGGACCCGGCGGGTCGCCGCGCACCAGGCCCGCCGGCCGGCCGGCTGGACGACGCTGGAGACGACGGCGCCCAGCGACCTGCTGCGCGGCGGGACGGTCCTGGTCGACAGCGTGACCACGTGGGTCGCGGCGCTCATGGACGAGACCGGCGTCTGGACCGACGAGCCGGGCGCCCTCGACCGGCTGGCCGGCCGGGTCGACGCGCTGGTCAACGCCTGGGCGATGACCCCGGCGCACGTGGTCGCGGTCAGCGACGAGGTGGGCCTGGGCGTGGTGCCGGAGACCCGCGCGGGCCGGCTGTTCCGCGACACCCTCGGCGAGGTCAACCAGCGGCTGGCCGGCACCGCCGACGAGGTGTGGTTCGTCGTCGCCGGGCTGCCGCAGCGGCTGCGGTGACGCGCCGGCCGAGATGGGCCGGCCCGCTGGAGTCGGTCGCGCTGCTCACCGTGGTCCGCGTGCCCGCCGCCGGGACGACGTCCACCCGCGGGGTGCTGCCCTGGGCGCCCCTGGTCGGGCTGGCGCTCGGCGGCGCCGCGGCCGGGGTCGGCGTGCTCGGCGCGCACCTGGTGTCCCCGCTGACGGGGGCCGTGGCGGCGCTGGCCGTGCTCGCCTGGCTGACCCGGGCGCTGCACCTGGACGGCCTGGCCGACACCGCCGACGGCCTGGGTCCGCTGCGCGGCCGGGAGCGGGCGCTGCAGGTCATGCACCAGGGCGACGTCGGCCCGTTCGGCGTCGTGACGCTGGTCCTCGCGCTGCTGCTGCAGGCGGCGGCGGGCGCGGCGCTGCTGGCGGCCGGTGGCGGCTGGCTCGCACTGTGGACGGCGGTCGTCGTGGCGCGGCTGGCGATGGCCCGCACCGGGCTGCCCGGCACGCCGACGGCCGCGGGCTCGTCGCTGGGGCGGGCGGTGGCCGGCACCGTGTCGGTGCCCTGGCTCGCGGGGTGGGGGTTGCTCGTGGTCGGCGGTGCGGCCGCGGCGGGGTGGGCGGCCGGCGGTCCCGGGACCGGGGCGGCGCTGGCGGGGGCCGCGGGAGCCGGCCTGCTCGCGGCCGAGCTCGTCCGCGTCCGCGCGACGGCCCGCCTCGGCGGCGTCACCGGGGACGTGATGGGAGCGATGGGCGAGGCGGCGGCGACCGTCGTGCTGCTGGTCGCCGCCGCCTCGCTGGCCTAGGAGGTCCGCCCGCCGGTCAGCGGCGGCCGGTCGGGGCGGCTCGTCAGCGGCGGCCGGTCAGCGAGCCGAGCAGGCGGCTCAGCCCACCGGAGGCGGCGGTCGTCGGCGTGCCGCGGCCGAAGCGCCGGGTCGGGGCCGGGGTCGCCATCTTGGAGCGGCCCATGCCCCGGCCGGATGGCATGCCGCGTCCGGCGGTGCCCCGGCCCATCCCGCGCCCGGAGGCGCGGCCGGCGGCGGCGCGGCCCCCGGCGGCTCCGCGACGAGCCGTGGTCTCAGCAGTGCCCAGGAGTCGGTTGAGGATGCCCATGGTGATCGACTACCCGGCCACACGGGGACCCGAACCGTTTCCGGATCGGTACCGCGCGTCGTCACGGCTCGTGATCACCCCTGCTCAGGCCGGCGCCCCCGACTGCGCCGGCGTCTCGCCGCCCTCGAGGTCGCCCTCGGTGTCGAGGTAGGCCTGCCGCAGCCCGGCCAGCAGCGCCGGGTCCGGCTCGGCCCACATGCCCCGGTCCACCGCCTCCAGCAGCCGCTCGGCGATGCCGTGCAGCGCCCACGGGTTGGACCGCTCCATGAACTCCCGGTTCTCCGGGTCGAGCACGTAGGTCTCGGTGAGCTTCTCGTACATCCAGTCGGCGACCACGCCGGTCGTGGCGTCGTAGCCGAACAGGTAGTCGACGGTCGCGGCCAGCTCGAACGCGCCCTTGTAGCCGTGCCGGCGCATCGCCGACAGCCACTTCGGGTTGACCACCCGGGCGCGGAACACCCGCGAGGTCTCCTCGGTCAGCGAACGGGTGCGCACCTGCTCGGGCCGGGTCGAGTCGCCGATGTAGGCCGCCGGCGCCGAGCCGGTCAGCGCGCGGACCGTCGCGACCATCCCGCCGTGGTACTGGAAGTAGTCGTCCGAGTCGGCGATGTCGTGCTCACGGGTGTCGACGTTCTTCGCCGCCACCGCGATCCGCCGGTACGCCGCCTCCATGTCCGGCCGCGCCTGCACGCCGTCGAGGTCACGGCCGTAGGCGTAGCCGCCCCACACCGCGTACACCTCGGCGAGGTCGGCGTCGCCGCGCCAGTCGCGGGAGTCGATGAGCGACAGCAGCCCCGCCCCGTAGGCACCGGGCTTGGAGCCGAACACCCGCGTGGTGGCCCGCCGCCGGTCCCCGTGCTCCGCGACGTCGGCGTCGACGTGGGCGCGCACGAAGTTCTCCGACGCCGGCTCGTCGAGCCCCGCCACCAGCGTCACCGCGTCGTCGAGCATGGTCACCACGTGCGGGAAGGCGTCCCGGAAGAAGCCGGAGATGCGCACGGTGACGTCGATCCGCGGCCGACCCAGCTCCTCCAGCGGCACCGCCTCCAGCGACGTCACCCGGCGCGAGGCGTCGTCCCACACCGGGCGGACGCCGAGCAGCGCGAGCACCTCGGCGACGTCGTCGCCGGAGGTCCGCATCGCCGAGGTCCCCCACACCGACAGCCCGACCGAGCGCGGCCACTCCCCCGTGTCGGCCCGGTACCGCTCCAGCAGCGAGTCGGCCATCGCCTGGCCGGTCTCCCACGCCAGCCGCGACGGCACCGCCCGCGGGTCGACCGAGTAGAAGTTCCGACCGGTCGGCAGCACGTTGACCAGCCCGCGCAGCGGCGAGCCCGACGGCCCGGCCGGCACGTAGCCGCCGTCGAGGGCGTGCAGCGTGGCGTCGAGCTCGTCGGTCGTCCGCTCCAGCCGCGGCACCACCTCGTCGACGGCGAACCGCAGCACGGCGGCCACGCCCTCGTCCTCGCGCCCGAGCACCTCCCGCACGACCGGGCCGACGGCGCCGATCGTCCAGCCGGCCTCCTCCATGCCCGACACCAGCGCGGCCGCGAGGGCCTCCACCTCGTCGGTCGCCGCGCGCCCGGCCGTGCCGTCCTCGGTCAGGCCCAGCGCCTCGCGCAGCCCGGGCAGCGCCACCGCGCCGCCCCAGATCTGCCGCGCCCGCAGCATCGCGAGCACCAGGTCCACCCGGTCCTGCCCCGACGGCGGGACGCCGAGCACGTGCAGGCCGTCGCGGATCTGCGAGTCCTTGATCTCGCAGAGCCAGCCGTCGACGTGCAGGATCATCTCGTCGAAGTGGTCGTCCTCCGGCCGCTCGGCAAGACCGAGGTCGTGGTCGAGCCTGGCGGCCTGCAGCAGCGTCCAGATCTGCGCCCGGACGGCGGGCAGCTTCGCCGGGTCCATCGCGGCGACGTTGGCGTGCTCGTCGAGCAGCTGCTCCAGCCGGGCGATGTCGCCGTAGGAGTCCGCGCGCGCCATCGGCGGCACCATGTGGTCGACCAGCGTGGCGTGCGCCCGGCGCTTGGCCTGCGACCCCTCGCCCGGGTCGTTGACCAGGAACGGGTAGACCAGCGGCAGGTCGCCGATCGCGGCGTCGGGCCCGCACGACGCCGACAGCCCGACGGTCTTGCCCGGCAGCCACTCCATGTTGCCGTGCTTGCCGACGTGCACCAGCGCGTGCGCCCCGAACACCGACCGCAGCCACCGGTAGGCGGCCAGGTAGTGGTGCGAGGGCGGCAGGTCGGGGTCGTGGTAGATCGCGATCGGGTTCTCGCCGAAGCCGCGCGGCGGCTGCACCATCACGACGACGTTGCCTGCGCGGAGGGCCGCGAAGACGATGGCCTGGTCGTCCCCGGAGCCGTCCACGAACAGCGAGCCCGGCGCCTCGCCCCAGTGCTCCACCATCGCGTCGCGGAGGTCCTGCGGCAGCGTGTCGAAGAAGCGCCGGTACTCCGCGGCCGGGATGCGCACCGGGTTGCCCGACAGCTGCTCCTCGGTCAGCCAGTCGGCGTCCTGTCCGCCCGCGGCGATCAGCGCGTGGAACAGCGCGTCGCCGTCGAGGTCGGCGACGCCGGGCAGCGCGTCGGGCCCGTCGAACGGGCCGATGTCGTAGCCCTGCCCCTGCATCGCGGCCAGCAGCCGCACCACCGACGCCGGGGTGTCCAGGCCGACCGCGTTGCCGATCCGCGCGTGCTTGGTCGGGTAGGCCGACAGCATCAGCACGATCCGGCGCTCGGCGGGTGGGGTGTGCCGCAGCCGGGCGTGCGCCACCGCCGTGCCCGCCACCCGCGCCGCCCGCTCGGGATCGGCCACGTAGGAGGTCAGGCCGTCCTCGTCGGTCTCCTTGAAGGAGAACGGCACGCTGATCAGCCGGCCGTCGAACTCGGGGATGGCCACCTGGTTGCCGACGTCGAGCGGGGAGAGGCCGTCGTCGTCGGCCAGCCACTCCTCGCGCGAGCGGGTCAGGCACAGGCCCTGGACCACCGGCACGTCGAGCGCGGCGAGCTGCCCGACGTCCCAGGCGCCGTCGTCCCCGCCGGCGGACGCCATGGCCGGCCGGGAGCCGCCGGCGGCGAGCACCGTGACGACGAGCGCGTCGGCGGTGCGCAGCACGTCGAGCAGGTCGTCGGGGACGCTGCGCAGCGAGCTCACGAACACCGGCAGCGCCTGCCCGCCGGCGTCCTCGACCGCGGAGCAGAGCGCCTCCACGAACGCGGTGTTCCCGGCCAGGTGGTGCGCCCGGTAGTAGAGGACGGCGATCCGCGGGCCGCTCCCCCGGCCCGCGCGCTCCACCACCCCCCAGTCCGGCGCCACCGACGGCGGCTCGAAGCCCTCACCGGTGAGCAGCACGGTGTCGGACAGGAAGCGGTGCAGCTGCACGAGGTTGTCCGGCCCGCCCTGCGCCAGGTAGCCGTGCGCCTCGGTGGCCACGCCCATCGGGACGGTGGACAGCTCCATCAGCTCGGCGTCGGGCACCTGCTCCCCGCCGAGGACCACGACCGGCGCCGGCCCGGCCAGCAGCGGCGCGAGCATCTCCTCGTACTGCCGCCGCACGCCGAGGATCCGGACGACGACGAGCCGCGCGCCCTCGGTCAGCGATGCGATGCCCTCGGTGCCGAGGCGGACCGGGTTGCCCAACCGCCAGTCGGCGCCGCTGGCGCGGGCGGAGAGCAGGTCGGTGTCACTGGTGGAGAGCAGGGCGAACACGCAGCGTCCTCACTCGGGGTCCGCGCCCCGGGTCGTCGGGCACGGCAGCCGGAGTGTCTGGCTCCCCCGAGCACCCGGGGTCACAGTGGCGGGACCGCGCCGGGCTCGCACCGGCTTCCTGCACGCACTGCCGTGATGGGGAGACGGTACCGCCCGCACGCCCCTGCCCCCGGCCGCGTGGCCGGGGGCGGAGCGCGGGCCTCAACCGAGGACCGGCACCGCGGTGGACGGGTCGCCGTCGGCGGCGGCGGCCAGGGCCGGCACCACCTCGTCCAGCAGGTAGGGCAGCGAGAGCGGGCTGCCGAAGCCGAGCGCGGCGGACACGTCGCCGGAGTAGCCGCCGAGCAGGACCGTGCGGCCCTGTGTCACCACGTCGAGGGCGGAGAACAGCGGATCCGCGTCGGCGTCCGCCTGGTCGTACCCGTTCACCGCCAGCACGTCCGCGTCCAGGAGGTCCAGCCGCTCCTGGCTGACGTCGGTGCTGGTGTCGGGGACGGTGAAGCCGAGGTCGGTGAAGAACTGGGTGCGCAGGTCGTCCGCGCCGAGCAGGTAGTGGCCGGAGCCGACGCCGGTCAGGTCCACGGCGAGCGAGCGGCCGGCGAAGCCGGGGTTCTCGTCGATCGCCTGCTGGAACCGGCCCTCGACGTCGTCGACGAGCTGCTGTGCCTCGTCCCCGCGGCCCAGCGCCTGCCCGATGAGGAGGGTCTGCTCCTGCCACGGGGTGGCGCCGTCGGCGTGGTCGTCGGTCTGCGCGAGGGTCGGCGCGATGCCGGAGAGCTGCTCGTAGACCGTCTCGTCCATGAAGGAGTAGACGCCGACGATGAGGTCGGGCTCGAGCGCGGCGACGGCCTCGAGATCGATCTCCTCGCCGCCCACGGTGGGGATCTCCTCGTCCGGCGACTGCTCCCGCGCCCAGGGGCGGGTCGCGGCGTCGTAGTCCCCGAGGAGCTCGCGCTCGCCGACCGGGGTCACGCCCAGGGCCAGCACGAAGTCCTGGTCGTTGAAGCCGACGGTGACCACGCGCTGCGGCTCGGCGGGGATCTCGGTGGTGCCGAACCTGTTCTCGATGGTGACCGGGAAGGCGCCGTCGCCGCCCTCGGCGACCGAGGCCGCGGACTCGTCGTCGGTGGTCCCGCCGCAGGCGGTCAGCCCGGCCGCGAGGACGGCGGCGGCCGCGGTCAGCGACGCGCGCCGCAGACGGGTGGGGACGGGGTGGTGCGGCACGGTCGGCTCCTGACCTCGGTGATCGTCTCGCGGTGAGGTTAGCCTCCCCTTAGCTGGCTCTCGCACCCCGTTTCCGTCCGGTCACGTCCGTTCCGGGGTCCAGCCGAGGGCGTCCAGCACGGCGGCGCGCAGCCGGAGGTACTGCGCGCGGTCGTACCCGGGCAGGCCGGGCGGCCGGACGACGACCCGCGGCTCCCCCACGACCTCGTGCGGGGCGAACTGCCCGCGGGTGAGGTCGACCTCGCGGCCGCCGGGCAGCCGGTTCCACCAGTGCACGCCCTGCCGGGAGCCGTCGGTCCGGCGCACCTCGGCCAGGAGCAGCTCGCCGCCGAGCAGGTCGTGCACCGTGAGCGCGGTGGCGCCGCACTGGCCGCGCGCGGGGTTGCCCGGCGTCCAGTCGGCGAGGTCGCTGTCGTCGCAGGTCTCCCGGCACCAGGCGGCGCGCACGGCGGCGGTCACCTCGTCGAGCGTGGGCACGGGCGGCACCCTGCCACCGGGCACCGACACCGTCAGCGCAGCAGCAGCCGCTCCACCGCGCGGGGCAGCCAGTCGGCGTACCGCTCCGGGGGCCAGCCGCAGCCGCGGACCAGCCGGGACTGCGTCTGCGGGGAGAACACCGACCACACGACGTCGACGGCGGACCCGACGTCGAGGTCGGCGCGCAGGTCGCCGGCGAAGGCCTCGACCAGCGCGGTCATGTCCGCGCGTCGCCGTCGCTCGTAGTCGGCGTACGCGGCCCCGACCTCCGGATCGACCGCGGCCGCGGCGGCGAAGACGTCCTGCACCGGGAGCGTGGCGGCGGTCGTCTGCAGCGCCAGCCGGTGCAGCGCCGCCAGCCGACCGGCCCGGTCCGGCGCGGCGAGCAGCTCGGCGAAGGGGCCCAGCTCGCGGACGGGGCGCTCGTCGTCGGAGCCGACGAGCGCCCGGTCGACGCACGCGAGCAGCACCGCCGCCTTCCCACCCTGCGCGAACACGGTCGGCACCGAGACCCCGGCGGCCGCGGCGACGTCGCGCATCGTCGTCGCCGCGTAGCCGCGCTCGACGAAGCAGCGGGTCGCGGCCTCCAGCACCTGCACCCGCGTGCGCTGCGCCTGCTCGGCCCGCAGCGCGGAGCGGTAGACCCTCTTGCCCTCGACCACGGGTCCACCTTACCGTGCCGCCATTCGATTTATCGTCACTCAACCCGAAAGGGGTCCCCGTGACCGCTGCCCCGCCGCTCCCCGTCCAGCTCCGCCTCGAGGGTCAGGCCGCCGCGCCCGACGGCCCGGTCGACCTGGCCGCCATGTACGTCATGCACCGCGCCTTCCGCCGGGACCTCGACGCGTTCGCCGCCGTCGTCCCCACGGTGCCCGTGACGGACCGGCGGCGGTGGCGGCGGCTGGCCCGCCGCTTCGCCCAGTTCGGCTCCTACCTGCACAAGCACCACTCCGGCGAGGACGCGGGACTGTGGCCGCTGCTGGCCGAGCGCGGCGCCGACCGCGCCGTCCTCGACGCCCTGGAGGCCGAGCACGCGGGCATCGACCCGGCGCTGGCCGCGGTCGCCGCGGGGCTCGAGGCACTGGCCGCCGGCCGGGGCGACGCCGCCACCCGGGACGAGCTCGCCCACCGGACCGTCGCGCTGCGCGACGGGCTGGGCGCCCACCTCGCCCACGAGGAGAGCGACGGGATGACCCAGGTGCAGCGGCACCTGACGCCGGAGGACTGGGACCGCCTCGACCGCGAGGTCTTCGCCGAGGAGTACCGCCCGACCGAGGTCCTGGGCGCGCTGGGCTGGACCGTGTCGGCCATCCCGGACGAGGCCGTCGACCGCCTGCCGGTGCCGCACCCGGCGCTGCTCGCCGTCGCCCGGTTCGCCGGCCGGCGCGCCGCCCGGCGCGACGCGCGGCTGTTCGGGACCGCCCGGTGACCGCGACGACGGGCACCGCCCTGTCCCGCGCCGACCGCGCGGCCACGGTGCTGTCCCGGCACGTGGCGGCCCTGCACACCGCGCTGCTGCGGCGCACCGGCGGGCGGGTCGGCAACCGCTTCCGCGGCGGCGACGTCGTCCTGGTGACCTGCCGGGGCCGGCGCACCGGGCAGCCGCGCACCACCCCGCTGCTGCACGTGCGCGACGGCCGGGACCTGGTGGTGGCGGCGTCCAACGGCGGCATCGACGCCGAGCCGCAGTGGTGGCTGAACCTGCAGGCCGACCCGCGCGGGGAGGTCGAGGTGCGCGGCCGGCGGTGGGCGGTCACCGCGAGCGAGGTGGGCGACGCCGACCGGCCGCGGCTGTGGGCGGCGCTCATGGCCAACTGCGGGACCTACGACGCCTACCAGGCGAGGGTGTCCCGCCGGATCGCGCTGGTGCGCCTGTCCCCGGCGGGCGGCTGAGCCGTCCGCTCCACGTTCCGCCGCAGCACGGCGAGCATGCGGGCCTGCACGAGCCAGACGACGGGGGGACACAGCCAGTAGAGGGCGGCGCGCTCGAGCCACCGCGGGCGCACGACCTGCTAGCCGCTGACGACGAGCCGGCGAGGTCCTGCCACTCCGGGTGGACCTCCTGCGCGCTCGGGCGCCCGGCGTTGTCCAGGTGGCCCCAGGAGTACCAGCCCGCGGTCCCAGCCCATCTGGACCAGCCAGGGCCACACCCGCTCCGGAGGTGCGTCGACCGTGACGGCCATGGCGCCCGACCGCTCGCCGCCGGGCACCAGCCCGGCGCCCGGGAAGGGGCCGGTGACCTCCTCGTCGGTGGCACCCCACCGCAGGAGCCGGGGGCGCACCCACCGGCCGTGGACGACGACCGCCGCCCCGGCCGCCCCGAGGCCGGCGAGCACGCGATCGCGGGTCACCGACGGAGCCTGCGGGGTCCGGGCCCATGCCGCGAGAGACCACCGGCTCGCGGCACGGGCCCGGAGGCCCCCTCGGTCCGGAGCGGTCAGGCGGCGCCCAGGGCGTCGGCGACGCGGTGGTGGGCGACGGCCTCGTCGCGGCGGCTCTGCCGCTCCAGCGTGCGGGCCAGCGCGCGGCGGGCCCACCCGTTGGCCGGCGCGAGGTCGACCAGCCGGCGCAGCGCCGTCTCCGCGCGCTGCAGCTGGGCCGAGCCGAAGTAGCTGCGGGCCAGCAGCTCGAGGGCGGCCTCGTTGCCCGGCTCGGCCTCGACGAGCGGCTCGAGCAGGCGGGCGGCCTCGATCGGCTGCCCCATGGAGAGGAAGAGGTCGGCGCGGAGGAACTCCGAGTGCAGGTCGGGGGAGAACGGCTGGGTCACGCCGGCGGAACGACGGCGCGGCGCCCGCTCTTCCCGAGATCACGACACGCCCGGCCGGCGCGGGGACGAGAAGGTCCGGAACCAGGTGCATCCGGACACGACCGGATTGGGAACAACGGATGTCAGCACCACCGACCCGAGGAGCACGACCATGGCCCTGTCGCTGCACCGTCACCGGACGGCCGACCGCGCACGGACCGGCGCCGCCGACCCCACCCCGCGCACCGACGACGCGCGGCGCCCCGGGCGCGGGTCCGCGTCCGGCAACCGCGTCTACGCCGTCCAGCGCACCGGGGCGTTCGTCGTCGCGGGGATCATCGCCGTCTTCGGCGTCCTGGGCCTGGCCAACGGCCTGGCCTTCTTCTCCACCGAGGGCCAGCGCATCCTCGGCATGTCGTCCAACGGCCTGCTGTCGGTGATCTCGCTGGTCACCGCGGTCGTGCTGGTCGTCGCCGCCTTCCGCAGCCCCCGCACCGCCTCGACGGTCATGATCGTCATCGGCGTGCTGTTCCTGGTGTCGGCGTTCGCGAACCTGGCGGTGCTCAACACCGGGCTGAACCTCCTCGCCTTCCGGCTGAGCAACGTCGGCTTCTCCGTCGCCGCGGGCCTGGTGCTGCTGCTGCTCGGCGCCTACGGCCGGGTGAGCGGCAACCTGCCGCCGGACAGCCCGTACGCCCGCGAGCGGGACGAGGTGCCGCCGGTCCCGGCCGACGAGTACCCGTCGACGCCGGCCGAGTTCGCCGCCGAGCGGGCGATGCGCGACGCCGAGGTCGCCGTCGTCCAGCACGTGGCCTCCTTCGACCAGCGCCGCCGGGTCGCCGCGATGGCGCAGGTGACCAGCCGCAAGGAGCGCCGCGAGGTGTGGATGTCCTTCGACCGGGCCCGCCGGGACGCCTGACCCCCGGCACGATGCGGGGGTGACCGTCCGCCTGGCGCACTGGCCCACCCCGCTCGACCCGGCACCGCGGCTCGCCGCCGCTCTCGGCCTGCGGCCCGGGGACCTGGCGGTCAAGCGCGACGACCTGACCGACCTCGGCGGCGGCAACAAGGTGCGCAAGCTCGAGCACCTCGTCGCCGAGGCGGCCGGGGACGGCGCGACCGTCCTGGTCACCAGCGGCGGCGTGCAGAGCAACCACGCGCGGACGACCGCCGCGGCCGCCGCGCGGCTGGGCCTGCGCGCCGTGCTGGTGCTGCACGGGACGCCGTCGGCGGACCGGCCCGGGAACCTCGCCCTGGAGGGCGCGCTCGGCGCCCGCGTCGTCGTGGTCGCCGGCCCGGACGACGTCGACGCCCGGGTGGCCGAGGTCGCCGCCGAGCTGCGGGCCGCCGGCGAGGTGCCCGCGGTGCTGCCGCTGGGCGGCTCCTCCCCCACCGGCGCCCGCGGGTACCTGGCCTGCGCGGACGAGCTGCGGGAGCAGGCGCCCGACGCCCGGCACGTCGTCGTCGCGGTCGGCTCCGGCGGCACGATGGCCGGCCTGGTGGCCGGGCTCGGCGCCGAGCGCGTGCTCGGCGTCGACACCGGGGCGGTGCCCGACCCGGCCGAGCGGGTGGCGGCGCTGGTGACCGCGCTCGGCGGCTCGGCCGCGGGGTTGCGGCTGCGCCGCGACCAGGTGGGCGACGGCTACGGCGCCCGCACCGACCCCGCCGTCGCGGCGCTGCGGACGGCGGCCGGCACGGAGGGGCTGCTGCTCGACCCCGTCTACACCGCCAAGGCGCTGGCCGGGCTGGCCGCCGCGGTGGCCGACGGCTCGGTCCGGCCCGGCGAGCGGACGGTGTTCGTGCACACCGGCGGGCTGCCGGGGCTGTTCGGGCACCCGGTGGCCGCCGAGCTCGCCGCCGGGGTGGTGGGCGCGTCGTAGCCTCGCGGGCGCGATGACGACGCCCCGACCCCGCGCCGACGCCTGCCCCGGCGCGCTGCAGACGCACCCCGCCGCCGACGGCGAGCTCGCCCGCGTGCGGGTGCCCGGCGGCCTGCTCACCGCCGCCCAGCTGCGGGTGCTCGCCGCCGCCGCGCGCGACCTCGGCGACGGCGCCCTCGAGATGACCAGCCGGGGCAACCTGCAGCTGCGCGGGCTGGCCGCCGGCGCCGCGCGGGAGCTCGGCGACCGGCTCGCCGGCGCGGGCCTCCTGCCCAGCGAGACGCACGAGCGGGTGCGGAACGTGCTGGCCAGCGCGCTGACCGGCCGGGCCGGCGGACTGCTGGACGCCCGGCCATGGGTGGCCGCGCTCGACGCCGGCCTGTGCGCCGACCCCGTGCTCGCCGCGCTGCCGGGCCGCTACCTGGCGACGCTGGACGACGGCCGCGGCGACGTGTCCGGGCTCGGCGGCGACGTCGGCCTGCTGGCGCTGTCGCCGTCCTCGGTCGCGCTGCTGCTCGGCGGGGCGGACAGCGGGCTGCGCGCGGACGCCGACGGCGCCGTCGGCCTGCTGCTCGCCGCCACCCGCGCGTTCCTCGCCGAGCGCGCCGCGCAGGGCGGCACCGCCTGGCGGCTGGCGGAGCTCGACGACGGCCCGGCCCGCGTGGCGGCGCGGCTGGGCGGCGCCCCGGCCGCGCCGGTCGCCGTCCCCGCCGCACCGGACGCCGGCCCGGTCGGCGCGGAGACGCAGGCCGACGGGCGCACCGCGCTGGTCGGCGTCGTCCCGCTCGGCCGGCTCTCCGCCGACCAGGCCGACCTGCTCGCGTCGGTGACCGGCGAGGTGCAGCTGACCCCGTGGCGCAGCGTCGTCGTGCCCGACCTGGCCGAGGACCGCGTGGACGACGCCGCCGTCGACCTGTACCGCACCGGCGTGGTGTTCGACGCCGAGAGCCCGTGGGCGCGGGTCACCGCGTGCGCCGGCCGGCCCGGGTGCGCGAAGTCGCGGGCCGACGTCCGGGCCGACGCGGCCGCGGCGGTCGCGTCCGGCACCGTCCCGGAGGGCGTCCGCGTGCACTGGGCCGGCTGCGAGCGCCGCTGCGGCCGCCCCCGCGGTGAGGTCCTCGACGTCGTGGCGACCCCCGAGGGGTACCGCGCCGGCTAGTCGTCGTCGGGGTCCGGGTACCGCGCGCCGGCGGCGACCTCGGTGCCCTCGGGGACGGACACCGCGCGGCCGACCAGCGTGACGTCGCCGTCGCCGCCGACCGTGGCGCCGCGGCCGACGTCCACGCGGTCGTCGACCACCGCGCAGGTCACGGTCGCGCCGGAGCGCACCCGCACGCCGGGCAGCAGGACCGAGTCGACGACGGTCGCCCCGGCCTCGACCACCACGCCGGGCGAGAGCACCGACCCGCGGACGTTGCCGGACACCCGGGTGCCGCCGGACAGCAGGCTGTTCTCGATCTGGCCGTCGTCGAGGACCCGGGCGGCGCTGTGCCGGCCGCCGCGGGTGTGGATCGGCCAGCCGGGGGCGTCGAGGTCGATCGGCGGCTCGTCGGTCAGGAACTCCTGGTGCGCCTCCCAGTACGCCGGGACGGTGCCGACGTCCCGCCAGTAGCCCTTCAGCGGGTGCGCCCGCGCGCCGCCGTCGCGGGTCTGCGCCGGCAGCAGGTGGGTGCCGAGGTCCTCGAGCCCCTCCTCGCCGACCTCCGACTGCAGCTGCTCCAGCCGGTCCAGCGTGGGCCCCGGGTCGAAGACGAACACCTCGTTGGTGGCGGTGGTCGTGGCCGGCTCGTCGGGCTTGTAGGCGTAGCCGGTCACCCGGTCGCCGTCGACCTCGACGATGCCGTAGCGGGACGCGTCGTCGGCGGCGACCTCGGTGGTCACCATCGTCACCTCCGCGCCCGACTGCAGGTGCGCCTCGGCGACCTCGCGGTAGTCGAGCTCGTAGACGGCGTCCGCGCTGACCACGACCAGCGCCTCCGGGCCGAACTGGCGGATCAGCTCGGCCTGCCGCCACAGCGAGTTCGCCGTCCCGGTGTTCCAGCCGCCGCGCTCGGTGCCCTGGAACGGCGGCAGCGTCATCAGCCCGCCGGTGGTGCGGTCGAGGTCCCACGGCCGGCCGTTGGCCAGGTGGTCGGCCAGCGACGCGGGGTGCTGCTGGATCGACACCCACACGTCGGGGATGCCGGAGTGCTGGCAGTTGCTCAGCGGGAAGTCGATGAGCCGGTACACCCCGGCGAACGGGACGGCGGGCTTGGCGCGGTGCTCGGTGAGCAGCTGCAGGCGCCCACCGGCGCCACCGGCGAGGACGAGGACGAGCAGGCGGGGAAGGGCCATGCCCCCGGCTACCCGCTCCGTGCGCGACGTAGCCTCCTGCCCGATGTACGAGTACGAGAAGGACGGCGCCGAGATCTACCGGCAGTCGTTCGCGACGATCCGCGCCGAGGCGGACCTCACCGGCCTGCCCGAGGACCTCGCGCGGGTGGTCGTCCGGATGATCCACGCCTGCGGCCAGGTCGACCTGGTCGCCGACGTCGCCGCGAGCCCCGACGTCGTCCGGCTCGCCCGCGAGGCCCTCGACGCCGGCGCGCCCGTCCTGTGCGACGCGCAGATGGTCGCCTCCGGCGTCACCCGCCGCCGGCTGCCGAAGGACAACGACGTCGTCTGCACCCTGGGCGACCCGCGCGTGCCGGCGCTGGCCGCGGAGCTCGGCACCACCCGCACCGCCGCCGCGCTGGAGCTGTGGCGCGACCGGCTCGACGGCGCCGTCGTCGCCGTCGGCAACGCGCCCACCGCGCTGTTCCACCTGCTGGAGATAGTCGCCGCGGGCGCGCCCCGCCCGGCCGCCGTCCTCGGCATCCCGGTCGGCTTCATCGGCGCGGCCGAGTCCAAGGAGGCGCTGGCGGCCTCCGACCTGCCGTTCCTCGTGGTCCGCGGCCGGCGGGGCGGCAGCGCCATGACCGCGGCCGCGGTCAACGCGATCGCGAGCGACGTCGAGTGAGCGCAGGGGGGTCAGAAATGGCCATTTCTGCCGCCGGGAGCGCCCGGTGAGCGGCCGCCTGTACGGGGTCGGGCTGGGCCCCGGCGACCCCGAGCTGGTCACCGTCAAGGCCGCCCGGCTGATCGGCGCCGCCGACGTCGTCGCCTTCCACGCCGCGCAGCACGGCCGCTCGGTCGCCCGCGCGCTGGCCGCCCCCTATCTGCGGGAGGGGCAGGTCGAGGAGCTGCTGGTCTACCCGGTCACCACCGAGGGCACCGACCACCCCGGCGGCTACCAGGGCGCGATCGACGAGTTCTACGAGGCCGCCGCCGCCCGGCTGGCCGCGCACCTCGACGCCGGCCGCGACGTCGTCGTGCTCGCCGAGGGGGACCCGTTCTTCTACGGGTCCTACATGCACATGCACAAGCGGCTCGCGCACCGGTACCCGACCGAGGTGGTGCCCGGCGTGACCAGCGTCAGCGGCGCCGCCGCCGTCGTCGGGCGGCCGCTGGTGGAGCGGGACGAGGTGCTCACCGTGCTGCCCGGCACGCTGCCCGCCGACGAGCTGGCCGAGTGGCTGGCCACCACCGACTCGGCCGCGGTGGTGAAGCTCGGCCGGACGTTCCCGCAGGTCCGCGAGGCGTTCGAGGCCGCCGGCGTGCTGGACCGGGCGCTCTACGTCGAGCGGGCCACCACCGACCGCCAGCGCACGCTGCCGCTGGCCGACGTCGACCCCGCGACCGTCCCGTACTTCTCGCTGGCGCTGCTGCCCTCGCCCCTCACCGGGGCCACGCCGGGCCCGGCGGACCTCCCGGACGCCGCCCCGCGGGCCGGCGAGGTGGTCGTCGTGGGCCTCGGCCCCGGCGCCCGCGGCTGGACGACGCCCGAGGTCGCCGACGCGCTCGCCGCCGCCGACGACCTGGTCGGCTACGGCCCGTACCTGGACCGGGTGCCGGCCAACCCGCGGCAGACCCGCCACCCGAGCGACAACCGGGTGGAGGCCGAGCGGGCCGCGCACGCGCTGGGGCTGGCCCGGTCCGGACGGCGGGTCGCGGTCGTCTCCAGCGGCGACCCGGGCGTGTTCGCCATGGCCGCCGCGGTGCTCGAGGTGGCCGCGCAGCCCGAGCACGCCGGCGTCCGCGTGCGGGTGCTGCCCGGGCTGACCGCCGCGCAGGCCGTGGCGTCCCGGGTCGGCGCGCCGCTCGGCCACGACTTCGCCGTCATCAGCCTCTCCGACGTGCTCAAGCCGCTCGACGTCGTCCTCGACCGGCTGCGCTCCGCGGCGGCGGCCGACCTGGTGCTGGCGCTGTACAACCCGCGGTCGAGGGCGCGCCCGCACCAGCTGGCCAAGGCGCTCGACGCGCTGCGCGAGGTGCGCGAGCCGGAGACGGTGGTCGTCGTCGGCCGCGACGTCGGCGGGCCGGAGGAGGAGGTCCGGGTGACGACGCTGCGGGACCTGGACCCGGAGACGGTGGACATGCGCTGCCTGCTGCTGGTCGGGTCCTCGCAGACGCGGGTGACGCCGGCCGGGCAGGTCTACACGCCGCGCCGCTACCCGTCCTGACGGGAATGCCGGCCGGATCGGTGGCCTTGGCAACTGTCGTGCCCCGCCTCCCCCGCCCGGTCGCGTTCTGGTCGGTGGCCGGACTCCTCGTGCTGGTGCTGGCCGCCTCCGGCGTCCCGTCCCCGCTGTACCGCGTCTACCAGGAGCAGTTCGGCTTCGGCGCCGGCGTCCTGACGCTGGTGTTCGGCATCTACGCCTTCGCGCTGCTCGCCGCGCTGCTGGTGGTCGGCAGCCTGTCCGACCACGTCGGCCGGCGGCCGGTGCTCGCCGCCGGGCTGCTGCTGCAGGCGGTCGCGATGGCGGTCTTCCTCGCCGCCGACGGCGTGGGCTGGCTGCTGGCCGCGCGCACGCTGCAGGGGCTGTCGACCGGCGCGCTGACCGGGTCGCTCGGCGCGGCGCTGCTCGACCTGCAGCGCCCCTCGGCACGCCCGCTGGGCGCGCTGCTCAACAGCGTGTCCCCGGGCCTGGGGCTGTCGCTGGGCGCGGTGGGCGCGGGCCTGGCGATCGAGGGGATCGCGGAGCCGACGCCGTGGGTGTTCGGCGTGCTGACCGTGGCCTTCGTGCTGGGCGCGGGGCTGGCCCTGCTGCTGCCCGAGACCTCCCCGCGGGTGCCCGGGGCGCTGGCCTCGCTGCGCCCGCGGGTGGAGGTGCCGCGGCCGCAGCGGCGCGCGTTCGCCGTCGGGGTCCCCTGCCTGGTCGCGCTCTGGGCGATGGGCGGGCTGGTGCTGTCGCTGGGGCCGTCGCTGACCGCCGGCGTGTTCGGCGTGGCGGGCCACCTCGTCGGCAGCCTGCTCATCCTCTGCATGCAGGGTGCGGCCGCCGTCGGGGGCGTGCTGGCCCGGGACGTGCCGCCGCGCCGGGCGATGGGCGGGGGCTGCGTCGTGTTCGCGGTCGCCGTCGGCGGCCTGCTGGTCGCGCTGGTCACCGGGACGCTGTGGTTGTTCTTCGTCGCCTCCGGGCTGGCCGGCCTGGGCTTCGGCGCCGCCTTCCTCGGCACCGTGGCCACCGTGACGGCGGGCGTCGCGCCCGGCCACCGCGCGGGGCTGCTGTCGAGCGTCTTCGTCGTCGGGTACCTGGCGTTCAGCATCCCGGCGATCGCCGCGGGCATCGCCTCGGGCGCGGTCGGGCTGCGGCCGGTCGCGGAGGTCTACGGCGCCGTGGTGATCCTGCTGGCGCTGGGCGCGGCGGTCGGCCTGCGGCTGTCGGACCGGCGCGCGCCCGCTCCCCTGCCCGTCGACGAGCCGTCCGAGCCACTGGCCGCCTGAGGTCCGGCCGCCGGGCGACGGTGTGCGCTCACGCGGGGTTCCCGGCGGGAGAACCCCGCGTCGGCGCACACCGTCGCGGTCCGGGGGCGTCAGGATCGTGCGCGACCGACCGCGGCGCAGAACCGGTCGTGGTCGGCGCGCGCCGCCGCCAGCGGCGCCAGCACCTCCTCGTCGGCCACCTCGGCCACCCGCGCGGTGAGCCGGCGCCGCGCCGTCCGCGCCCGGCGTCTGGCGCCCGCGGCGACCAGCGGCCGGCACAGCAGCGCCAGCAGCAGCCCGGCGAGCAGCCCGCCGGCCAGCAGCAGCGTGGGCAGCGGGATGCCCTGCACCCGCGGCAGCGGGAGGACGTCGTCGAGCTGCAGCAGCCCCAGCCCCACCAGGGCGAGCAGCCACAGCGCGCCGACCAGCGCGGTGAGCGCCAGCAGCCACTGCAGGCCGCCGGCCGCGCGCTGCCACAGCGGCGTCCGGTCGGGGCCGAGGTCGGTGCCGGCGACGGCGCGGTCGAGCCGGTCGGGCAGCCGCTCCTCCGTGTCCTCCGACGTGCGGCGCAGCTCGTCGCGCCAGGCCGGCGGCAGCCCGCGGCCGGCGTCGTCGCGCGCCCGGCGCAGCGCGGCGTCCATCCCGGCCCGCTGCACCGCACCGGCCTGCGGCAGCGAGGTCCGCGACCGCTCGTCGCCCAGGTTGAGCCGGCCCAGCGGGTCCGCGCGCAGCTTCGAGGTCCACCGCAGCACCGGCCAGCCGGTGTGCGCCACCCCGCTGCGGTGCGCCGAGCGCTCGACCGCGGCGACGACCGCCGGCACCCCCGCGGCGTCGGCGAGCGCGCCGGCGAGCTCCTCCCGCGCCGCCCGGTCCGGCCCGCGGTCGCGGCCGGCGTCGGGCGCGCAGTGGGCGGCCAGGGCCGAGGCGGCGCCCCGCGCGTCCGCGGTCAGCCGGTCGGTGGCGGCCTTGCGGGCGCCCACCCGGCGGCCCAGCTCGGCCCGCAGCTGCGGCAGGCCCAGGCCGCTGGACGCCGCGGTGGGCAGCACCGGCACCCCGGTCAGGCCCTCCTCGTCGAGCAGCCGGCGCAGGTCGGCCAGGCACGCGACGGCCGCCGCCTCGTCGAGCCGGTCCACCTGGTTGAGCACCACCAGCAGCACGCCCGCGTGCCCGGCCAGCGGCGCGAGGTAGCGGGTGTGGACGGCGTCGTCGGCGTACTTCTGCGGGTCCAGCACCCACACCAGGACGTCGACCAGCTGCACCAGCCGGTCGACCTCCAGCCGGTTCTCCAGCCGCACGCTGTCGTGGTCGGGCAGGTCGAGCAGCACGAGGCCGTCGAGCGCGGGGTCGGGGTCGGCGACCCGGTGCCGCCGCGGCACCTCCAGCCAGTCGAGCAGCCGGTCGGCGCCGTGCGCTCCGGTGGCGGGGTCGCCCCACACGCTCGCGTGGGCGACGCCGGTGGTCGGCCGCCGGACGCCGGGCGTGCTCACCTCGGCCCCGGACAGCGCGTTGAACAGCGTCGACTTGCCGCTGCCGGTGGCCCCGGCCAGCGCGACGACGGTCGCGTCGCCCAGCGCCTCGCGCGCCCCGGCCTTGGCCAGCAGCGACCGCGCCGTGCCCACCTCGGGCACCTCGAGCCGCCCGTCGGCGACCTCGACCGCCTCGCGCAGCGCGGCCAGCCGGTCGGCCAGCGACGGCCCGCGGCCCCTCACGCGCCGGCCCCCCGGGCCGCGGCCAGCGTGGCGACCGCCGAGCGCAGCTCCTTCGCCGCGCCGGGGGCGTCCGCGGCGACGGCGAGCAGCTCGTCGAAGCGGTCCTGCTCGGCGGCCAGCAGCCGGTCGGCGCGGGCGTCGAGGTCGGCGCGGGCCCGGGCGGCCAGCGAGCGCACCGCGGCGTCGCCGAACACCGCCTCGAGCACCCGCTGCCCGAGCGCCGTCGTCCCGCCGGCGACGGCGAGCTCCGCCCCCGACAGCCCCGCCGTGGACGCGAAGACGGCGACCATGACCACCGCGCCGGCCCCGTTGACGCCCCACGACAGCAGCCGCGCCTGCGAGCGCTTGCCCGCGCCCTCCTCGCGCACCAGGTCGAGCACGTGGCCCTGCCAGTCGCGGACCTCGTCGGCGGCCGCGGGCGCGAAGTCCGGCGACTCCGAGCCGAGCTCCTCCTCGCGCCCGGCGACCAGCGCCGGCCCGCCGGGCAGCGCGCGCCACGCGGTCACCGTGCGGTCGGCGGCGCGGCCGGCCTCGGCGCGCAGCAGCGTCTCCACCCCCGACTCCAGCGCGCCGTGCAGCGAGTCCGCCGACGTCGGGCGGCCGGTGAGCGCGGCGCCCAGCCGGTCGCGCAGCCGGCCCACCCGGTTCTGCAGCGAGCGCATCCACTCGCCGGTGCCCACGAAGTCCTGCCAGCGGGCCAGCACCTCGCCGCGCAGCAGGCTGCCGTTGCCCACGCCCTCGGCGACCGCGTCCCGCGCCGCGTCGTAGGCGGCGTCGGCGGCGTTCCCGAGGGCGGCCGCCGCCGCGGCCTGCTCGTCCACGCCGTCGGCGACCGCGGCCACCCGCCCGTCCAGGCTCTCCAGCGCCCCGGCCAGCGTCTGCCGCACGACGGCGGCGCGCTGCTCCTGGTCGGCGGCCAGCCCGCGCAGCCAGTCGCGCAGCGGCGCCACCTGCTCCTCGGGCAGGAAGCCGTCGCGCAGCGGCCGCTCCTCCACGACGAACAGCCGCGCCGTCCCCAGCCCGCCGCGCTGCAGCATCCCGGCGAGGTCGGCGGCCACCTCGGTCACCGCCTCGGGCGGCACCCGGTCCAGCACGACCGCCAGCGCGGTGCCCCGCTCCTGCGCCGTGCGCAGCAGGTCCCACGGGACGGCGTCGGCGTAGCGGGCCGCCGTCGTCACGAAGACCCACAGGTCCGCCGCCGACAGCAGCTGCCCGGCGAGGTCGCGGTTGGTCTCCACGACCGAGTCGACGTCGGGGGCGTCGACGAGCGCGAGCCCGGCCGGCAGCGCCTCGCTCGGGACCAGGCGCAGCCCGCCGGTGACGTCGCCCGCGCCGGTCGTGCGCGGGAGGCCGGGGAGCACGCGGTCGCCGGAGAACGCCGGCACGTCGGCCGGTGAGCAGACGAGCACGGGGGCGCGGGTGGTCGGCCGGAGCACGCCGGGCGTGGTCACCCGCGCGCCGAGCACGCTGTTGACCAGCGTGGACTTGCCCGCGCCGGTCGAGCCGCCGACGACGGCGAGCAGCGGGGCGTCGAGGTCGCGCAGGCGCGGCAGCAGGTAGTCGTCGACCTGGTCGACCACCGCCCGGGCGGTCCGCACGGTCGCGTCCCGCGCGGGGGTGGCGAGGCCGAGCGGCGCCGCGGCGACGGCGTCGCGCAGGTCCTGCAGCGCGTCGGTCAGCGGGACGGTCATCCCCGGTGACTAGCCAGGACGGGGGTCCGCTACCCGTCGAGCGTCGCCAGCGCGGCCGGCACCTCCCCCGGCGTCGCGACGACGACGGCCGCGCCGGCCCCCTCCAGCTCGCCCGGACCGCCCGGTCCCCAGCCCGCGCCCACGCACGCCAGCCCGTGCGCCGCCGCGCCGAGCACGTCCTGCGCGCGGTCGCCGACGAGCACGGCCGGCCGCCGCGCGGGGTGCGCGGCGAGCGCGGCGGCGACCACCTGGTCCTTGTGCCGCACCGCGCCGTCGAGGGTGGCGCCGTGCACGGTCGCGAACGCCGCGCGCAGGCCGGTCGCCTCGAGCACCCGCACGGCGAACACCTCGGGCTTGCTGGTCGCCACGGCGAGGGTGGCGCCGCCGTCGCAGAGGGTGGCCAGCAGCTCCGGGATCCCGTCGTACACGGTGACGTCGAGCAGCGCGCCGGCCGCGTAGTGCGCCCGGTAGGCGGCCACCGCGCGGTCGACGTCGGCCGGCGGGACCCCGAGCACCGTGGCGAAGCCGTCCTGCAGCGGCGGGCCGACCATGTCGCGCAGCTGTGCCGGCGTCGGCTCGGGCAGGCCGAGCCCGGCCGCGGCCACCCGCACCGAGGCGGCGATGCCCGGCGTCGAGTCGACCAGCGTGCCGTCGAGGTCGAAGAGGACCAGCCGGCGCTCGTTCGGCACGGGACCTGCGCCTCCGGTCGGTCGGGATCCCCCGTCGGGGGCGCGAACACCGGGCGCCCTTGTCCGCAGCCTCCCCCGGGAGAACGCTGGGCGCATGAACGGGTCCGAGGAGCGGACCGCCGACGAGGGCACGCCGGACCGGCCGGTGCGCGCTCCGCACGGTCACCACACCGAGCAGGCCTCCCAGCGCCTGCAGCAGGACGTCCGGCAGCTCCAGGAGCGGCTGGCCCGGGGCGCCGAGGCGATGGCCACGACCGAGCACGCCGTCGCCGCCACCCATCTCGCCCTGGCCGAACGAGCCCTGCGCAAGGGCCGCGTCGAGGACGCGCAGGGGTACCTGCGCGAGGCCGCGGCGGCACTGCGGGCCGTCGAGCACGAGCGGGACCGGGCCGTCCGGTGGCCGGCGGCCACCACCCCGGGGGGCACGGACGCGGCGCACGCCGAGCAGGCGCGGAGGGCCGCCGACCGGGCGTTGGAGGACGCGGCCGGTCGGCGCGACCAGGCGGCCCGCCGGTGGGAGGACGCGGCGCTGTCCCGCGAGGAGGCCGCGCGACAGCGCGACGAGGTGGCCGTCGAGCGTGACCGGCAGGCCACGGCGCGGGCCGCCGCCTCCCGGGCCCGGGAGGCGGCCGCCGACGTGCGCCGGGCCGAGCAGGAGAGCTGGCAGGAGCGGGCGGCGGCCTCGGCCGGCGGGCTGCCGTCCGAGCAGCGGGAGGACCAGCGGACCATCGACGTCCAGGTCGCCGAGAGCTACCGCGCCCAGACCGAGGACGACCGGGCGCGGACCGAGTCCGACCGGGCGGCCGACGCCGCCGACCGCTGGGCAGCGGAGCGGGACCGCCGGGCGGCGGCCCGGGACCGGGACGACGCCCGCGCCGACCGCGAGCGGGCCGCCCGCGACCGCGCCGCGGCGAGGGCCGACCGTGACCAGCACCCCGGCGCCGGCCCCGCGGGACGCTGACCCGCCGGGTCAGCGGGTGACGGCGTCCAGGAAGGTGTGCACCCGCTCCCGCAGCTCGGCGACCCGCTCCCCGGCCACCTCGTCCGGGTCGCGGTCGCGCAGCCACGGCGGGATCTCGGTGCGGGCCCGGGCGGCGCAGCCGAGGTCGGCGCACACGTAGGTGCCGACCGTGTTGCCGTTGCGGCCCGCCTCGCCGGCGCGGCGCGCGGTGAACAGCGAGACGGCGTCGCCGGAGTGGGTGGACTGGCACAGCAGGCACATGACGGTCCGGCGCGCGGACATCCGCGACTCCGCCGCGCGCAGCGCGATCCCGACCGGCTCCCCCTCCCGCTGGACGACGAGGTAGCCGCGCAGCGGCGCCTTGGGGTCGCGCCAGCCGAGCACCTCCAGCTCGCCCCACGGCAGGTCGGCGAGGTCGCGCGGGAGGGTGGCCGCGTTGGCCTCGCCCTTCGAGCAGTTGACGAAGGAGCGCCGCACCTGCTGCTCGGTCATCGGTTCCACGAGGGGCCATCCTCCGTTCCGGCACCGTCGCGTCTCAACGCATTTAGCCACTCCACCGCCTGCTCGACGGTGGTCACGACGTCGACCCCCGGGGGCAGCGGCGGGCGGCGGACCAGCACGACCGGCAGCCCGAGCCGCCGGGCGGCGACCAGCTTGGCCTCGGTCATGTGCCCACCGGAGTCCTTGGTCACGACGACGTCGACGCCGTGCTCGCGCATCAGCGCGACCTCCTCCTCGACCGTGAACGGGCCGCGGGCCAGCAGCAGCACCGCCCCGGCGGGCAGCGGCTCGTCCGGCGGGTCGACCGAGCGCACCAGCACCCGCCCGGGCAGCGCGGCGAACGCGCCGACCCCCTGCCGGCCGGTGGTGAGGAAGACGGTGCCGGCGTCCCGGACCGCCGCGGCCGCGTCGGCCAGGGAGTCCACGTACGTCCAGCGGTCCCCCGGCCCCGGCGTCCAGCCCGGCCGCTGCAGCCGCAGCAGCGGCACGCCCCGCCGCCGCGCCGCGGCCGCCGCGTTGGCGGTGATCCGGGCGGCGAACGGGTGGGTCGCGTCGACGACGGCCCGCGGCCGGTGGGTGGCCAGCCAGTCGGCCAGCCCGTCGGCGCCGCCGAAGCCGCCGACCCGCACGCCGCCCTCGGGCAGGACCGGGTCGGCCACCCGCCCGGCGAGGCTGGACAGGACGTCGACCCCGCGGTCGACGAGCGCCGCGGCCAGCCGCCGCGCCTCCCCGGTGCCGCCGAGCACGAGCACCTGCCCGCTCATGCCGCACCGCCGGGGATCATGGGCCGGTGAGCAGGGACGGCGCCTCCGGGCTGCGGCACGGCTGGACCACCGGCGCGTGCGCGACGGCGGCCACCACCGCGGCCTACACCGCGCTGCTCACCGGCGAGTTCCCCGACCCGGTGACCATCGACCTGCCGAACGACCGGCACCCGGCGTTCGCGCTGGCCCGCGAGTCGCTCGAGTCCGGTGCGGCCACCGCCGGGATCGTCAAGGACGCCGGCGACGACCCCGACGTCACGCACGGCGCCCTGGTCAGCGCGCGGGTGACGCACGGCGAGCCGGGCACCGGCGTCGTCTTCCGCGCCGGCGAGGGCGTGGGCACCGTGACCAAGCCGGGCCTGCCGCTGGCCGTCGGCGAGCCGGCGATCAACCCGATGCCGCGGCGGTTCGTGCGGGAGCACGTCGCGGCGGTGGCGGCGCGGCACGGCGGCAGCGGCGACGTCGTCGTCGAGGTGTCCATCGAGAACGGCGCCGAGCTGGCGCGGAGGACGTGGAACCCGCGGCTGGGCATCCTCGGCGGGCTGTCGGTGCTCGGCACGACCGGCGTCGTCGTCCCGTACTCGTGCTCGTCGTGGATCGACTCGATCCGCCGCGGCATCGACGTCGCCCGCGCCGCCGGGCACGAGCACGTGGCCGGGTGCACCGGGTCGACCAGCGAGCGGACGGTGCAGGAGCTCCACGGTCTGCCCGAGGACGCGCTGCTGGACATGGGCGACTTCGCCGGCGCGGTGCTCAAGTACCTGCGCCGCCACCCGGTGCCGCGGCTGACCGTCGCCGGCGGGATCGGCAAGCTGGCCAAGCTCGCCGACGGCCACCTCGACCTGCACTCGGGCCGCTCGCAGGTGTCCTTCGACTCGCTCGCCGCGCGGGTGGCCTCCGCGGGCGGGTCCCCCGACCTGGTCGAGGGCGTGCGCGGGGCGAACACGGCGCTCGACGCGCTGCGGCAGTGCCAGGCGGCCGGACTGCCGCTGGGCGACCTGGTGGCCGCGGGCGCGCGGGAGACGGCGCTCGGCGTGCTGCGGGGAGCCCCGGTCGCGGTCGACGTCGTGGTGATCGACCGCGCCGGCGCGGTGGTGGGACGCGCCTAGCCGCGGCATCTCGTCGTCGAGTAGAGGTGGCTGTCGGGGAACTGCGCGGCGGTGAGCACCGGGCCCACGACGACGATCGCGGTGCGTCTGACGCCCGCGGCCTCGACCTGCCCGGCGATGTCGGCGAGCGTGCCGCGCAGCACCAGCTCGTCGTCGCGGCTGGCGCGGGCGACGACGGCGACCGGGCCGTCGTCGCCGTAGTGCTCGGCCAGCTGCGGCGCGAGCTCGGCCATCCGCTGCACGGCCAGGTGCAGCACGAGCGTGGCGCCGGTGGCGGCGTAGGCGGCCAGCTCCTCCCCCGGCGGCATCGGCGTCGAGCGGGCGGAGGTGCGGGTCAGGACGACGGTCTGGCCGACGCCGGGCACGGTGAGCTCCCGCTTGAGGGCGGCGGCCGCGGCGGCGAAGGCGGGCACCCCCGGGACGACGTCGTAGGGGACCCCGGCGGCGTCGAGCCGGCGCATCTGCTCGGCCATGGCGCTGTAGACCGACGGGTCACCCGAGTGCAGCCGGGCGACGTCGTGGCCGGCCTCGTGGGCGGCGACGAGCTCGGCGGTGATCTCGTCCAGGTCGAGGTCGGCGGTGTCGACCAGCCGGGCGCCGGGCGGGGCGGTGTCGAGCAGCTCGCGGGGCACCAGCGCGCCGGCGTAGAGGCAGACCGGGGCGCCGGCGATGAGCCGCGCCGCCCGCAGCGTGACCAGGTCCGCGGCCCCCGGCCCGGCCCCGATGAAGTACACGGTCACGGGAGCGCCCTCCGGTGCACTTCCGCGGAAGTGCACGGTGCACTTCCGCGGAGATGCCCGCTCACCACCGGGTCACCGACCAGATCGTCACGGGCATCGCGGGCTTCCAGCCGGTGAACGACCCGACCGGCTCGGCGCGCTGCACCTCGACCCGCACCAGCTCCCCGCCGACCCGGGCGTGCCACCGGGCGAGCACCGCCTCGCTCTCCACCGTGACCGCGTTGGCCACCAGGCGGCCGCCCACCGGCAGCGCGTCCCAGCAGGTCTCCACCAGCAGCGGCGTGGTGAGCCCGCCGCCGATGAACACCGCGTCCGGGGCGCCCAGCCGGGACAGGACGTCCGGCGCGTGCCCGTGCACCACCCGCAGGTACGGGACGCCGAGCCGGCCGGCGTTGCGGGCGATCCGCTCGGCCCGCTCGGCGGAGGCCTCGACGGCGACGGCGCGGCAGGTCGGGTGCGCGCGCATCCACTCGATGCCGATCGAGCCGGCGCCGGCCCCGACGTCCCACAGCAGCTGCCCGGGGACGGCGGCCAGCCGGGCGAGGGTGACCGCGCGGACCTCCGACTTGGTCAGCTGCCCGTCGGACTCGTAGGCGCCGTCGGGCAGGCCGGGGGTGGTGGGCAGCGGCATGGTGCCGCGGTCGGCCCGGCACTCGACGGCGGTGACCACCAGCGCGGGCGCCGGCTGGGACCAGGTGGCCGCGGTGCCGGTGCGCACCTCCTCGTCCGGGCCGCCGAGCCCGCCGAGCACGGTGATCAGGCTCTGCCCGTAGCCGCGGCCGGCCAGCAGCGCGGCGACCTGCGCCGGCGTCTCGCCGTCGGAGCCGAGCACCAGCAGCCGCCGGCCGGGCTGCACGTGCGGGTGCAGCAGCTCGATCGGCCGGCCGACCAGGGTGACCACCTCGGTGTCCTCCACCGCCCAGCCCAGCCGCGCGCAGGCCAGCGACACCGACGACGGCGCCGGCAGCACCCGCACCCGGTCGGCGCCCAGCAGCCGGGTCAGCGTGGTGCCGATGCCCGACAGCATCGGGTCGCCGCTGGCCAGCACCACCAGCGCGCGGTCGGCGTGCTGCTCCACCAGCCCGGGCAGCGCCTCGGTGAGCGGCGAGGGCCACGGCACCCGCTCGGCGGGGACCTCCGCCGGGACCAGGTCGAGCTGGCGGGAGCTGCCGAGCAGCACCTCGGCCCGCTCGACCTCCGCCCGCGACGTGGGCGCCAGCCCGTTCCAGCCGTCCGCGCCGATCCCGACGACGACGATCGGGGTCGTCGCGGTCTCCTCCACCGCCTCCGCCTGCCGGACCCCGCTCACGCCGGCAGCTCGCCCTCGGGCCCGGCGGCCTCGGCGAGCAGCCGCTCGCGCAGCTCCTCGGGCAGCCGGTCCACGTAGACGACGCCGTCGAGGTGGTCGACCTCGTGCTGCAGGCAGCGCGCGGCCATGCCGGTGGCCTCGATGGAGACCGGCTTCCCCGTCACGTCGACGCCGTCCACCCGGGCGCGGAAGGCGCGGGCGAGCTCGGCGTAGGGGCCGGGCACCGACAGGCAGCCCTCCTCGGTGACCTCCTCGGCCGGCTCGTCGCCCGTCGGCTCGAGCAGCGTGAGCCGCGGGTTCACGGCGTAGCCGACGACGTCCTCGCCGTCGGCGTCCGGGCAGTCGATGACGAACACCCGCGCGTCGACGCCGATCTGGTTGGCCGCCAGCCCCACCCCGTCGGCCTCGCGCATCGAGGCGAACATGTCGAGGACCAGCCGGCGCAGCCGCTCGTCGAACTCGGTGACCGGGGCGGTCGGGCGGTGCAGCACCTCGTTGCTGCCGTAGGTGACGATCGGCCGGGCGACGCCGTCGTAACGGCCGGGCAGGCGCATGGCCGCGATCCTAGGAAGCCCGGTCGGGAGGATGGACGCCGTGCTCCACCGCCGAGGCCCCCGCCGCAGAGACGTCCCCACCGCCGTCGGCCTGGCGCTCGGCGCGGCCGCCGACCTGCTGCTCGCCGACCCCGCGCGGCGTCACCCGGTGGCCGGGTTCGGCACGGCCGCCGCGGCGCTGGAGCGGCGGGTCTGGCGGGACTCCCGCGCGGCGGGTGCGGGGTACGCGGCGGTGCTCGCGGCGGGCGCGGCAGGGCTGGGGGCTGCGGTGGACCGCGCCACCCGGGGCCGGCCGGCGGTGCGCACCGCCGCCGTCGCCGCCGGCACGTGGGCGGTGCTGGGCGGCACGTCGCTGGGCCGGGCGGCGACGGCGATGGCCGGCGCGCTGGAGGCCGGCGACCTGCCCGCCGCCCGGGCGCTGCTGCCCACACTCGCCGGGCGGGACCCCTCGGCCCTCGACGAGGGGGAGCTGGCCCGGGCCACCGTCGAGTCGGTCGCGGAGAACACCTCCGACGCCGCCGTCGCGCCGCTGGTGTGGGGCGCGCTGGCCGGCCTGCCCGGGCTGCTGGGGTACCGCGCGGTCAACACCCTCGACGCGATGGTCGGCCACCGGTCCCCGCGCCACGCCCGGTTCGGCTGGGCCGCCGCCCGCACCGACGACGCCGCCAACTGGGTGCCCGCCCGGCTCACCGCGGCGCTGACCGTCGCCTGCGCCCCGTTCGCCGGCGGGTCGGCCCGCGGGGCGCTGCGGGTGTGGCGCCGCGACGGCGCCGCCCACCCCAGCCCCAACGCCGGCCGCTGCGAGGCCGCGGCGGCGGGCGCCCTGGGACTGCGGCTGGGCGGGCGCAACGTCTACGGCAGCCGGGTGGAGGACCGGCCGGTGCTCGGCGACGGGGCGGCGCCGGCCAGCAGCGACGTCGCGCGGGCGGTGCGCCTGTCGCGCGCGGTGTGGCTGGCCGCCGCGGCCCTCGCCGTCGCGAGCAGGGCCGCCCGCGGCCGCTGAGGAGACCGGGTCCGCGGCCCGCGCCCGTGCAGGGCGCCGCGCGGCGCCGACGGGACGGGGAAGCCGGACGGGTCGACGCGGAGGTGGCTGGCCGGCGGGTCGGCCGGGCCGCGGCCGCCGCGGACGGCGACCACCAGCGTGGTCACCGCCAGGGCGGCCAGGGCCAGCAGGAACAGCAGGACGAGGACGGCACCAGGAGTCATGGACAGGACAGTGGCACCATCCGGCCTGGACGGAAGCGGTCCAATCCGGCATGGTGGCCTGCATGCCACCGACCACGGACCAGTCCACCGCTCCCGAGCTGGCGGGGCTGGTCGGGTCACTCGGTGACCTGCCGGGCCCGCGGTACGCCGCGCTGGCCCGGCGCATCCGCGAGCTGGCGGCCCTCGGGCAGCTCGCGCCGGGCACCCGGCTGCCGGCCGAGCGCGACCTCGCGGCGGCGCTCGCGGTCAGCCGGGTGACCGTCGCCTCGGCCTACCGGCTGCTGCGCGAGGAGGGGCACGCGAGCACGCGGCACGGTGCGGGCACCGTCGTCGAGGCGCCCGCGGCCGACCCGGTGTGGACCGCCCCCACCACCGACCCGGCCGTGCTCGACCTCGCGCACGCCGCGCCCGAGGCGGCGCCGCAGCTGCTGCCCGCCTACCGGGAGGCGCTGGAGCGGCTGCCCGCCGTCGCCGCCGGGCACGGGTACGCGCCGGGCGGGCTGCTCGAGCTGCGCGCCGCGATCGCCGACCGGTACACCGCCCGCGGCCTGCCCACCGACCCCGAGCAGGTGGTGGTCACCGCGGGCACCGGGGACGCGACCGCGCTGGTGTTCGAGACGCTGCTGCAGCCCGGCGACCGCGTGCTGGTGGAACACCCCACCTACCCGGGGGCGCTGGGCCTGGTCACCGCCGCCGGCGGCCGGTGCGTCCCGGTGGCCGTGGACGCCGCCGACCCCGACGCGGTCGTCGGCGCCGCGCACATCGCCGTCCGGCAGAGCAGCCCGCGGATGGCCTTCCTCATGCCCGACTTCTCCAACCCCAGCGGTGCCCGGCTGTCGGCCGCCGGGCGCCGCCGCCTGGCCGCGACGCTGTGGCAGCAGGGCGTGCTGACCGTCGTCGACGAGGTCACCGCGGAGCTCCACCTCGACGACGGGCCGCTGCCCCCGTACGCCGCGGGCCTGCCCGACGCCGCGACGATCACCGTCGGCGGGCTGTCCAAGGCGGTGTGGGGCGGGCTGCGGGTCGGCTGGTTGCGGACCGACGCCGCCCTGGCCGGCTCGCTCGGCGCGGCGCTCGGCCGCCGCCAGCTCTCGGTGGGCCTGGTCGACCAGCTCGCCGCGGCCACCCTGGTGCGGGAGCTCGACGCGGTCCTCGACCAGCGGCGGGCCCTGCTGCGCGAGCGCCGGGAGGTGCTGCTGGCCGAGCTGGCGGCCCGCCTGCCGGCGTGGACCCCGACTCTCCCGCGCGGCGGCCTGTCGGTCTGGTGCGCGCTCCCGCCGGGCACCAGCTCCGCCGCGCTGGCGGCCGCCGCCGCCCCGCTCGGGCTGGTGCTGGCCGAGGGCCGCGCGTTCGGCACGGGCACCGCCTTCGACGACCACCTGCGGGTGCCGTTCACGCTCCCCGCGGCGGACCTGCGCAGCGCCGTCGGCACCCTCGCCGCCGTCGACGCCGCGCTGCGCCGCGATCCGGTGGTGCGGCACCCGGCGCGGCCCCTCACGGTCGTGTGACACGTACCGGACCGATGCCGTCCGATGGTCGTGCGCCCCCGGCCCCGGGGGACTACCGTCATGGAGGTCCCCGAGCGGCCGGGATCTCCCCCGGCGATCCGCAGATGGTCGAACAGCCGGCTGCGCGGCGCTCTCGCCGGGTCTGTCGCCCGGTGCGTCCCCTCGGAGCCCGCCATGACGTCGACGCAGTCGCGTGTCGCCTCCCGACACCACCCACCGGCCGCCCGGACGACGGCCCCGTCCCTCCCCCGTCCCCCCGCCGCTCCTCCGCCGTTGCCCGCGCGGCGCGCCGCCCTCGCCGGCCGCTGGCGCTACGACCGCGCCACCGGGGACTGGTGGTGGTCGGCCGAGATGGCCGCCCTGCACGGCCTTCCCGACGACGGCCCCGGCCCCTCCACCGAGGTGCTCGTGGCCGCCCAGCACCCCGACGACCGGGCGCGGACCATCGACGCGCTCTCCGCGGCGGTCACCGGGGCGCAGGCCTTCTGCCTGGAGGTCCGGCTGCGCTCCGGCGACGGCCACCGGCCCGTCGTCTTCCTCGGCGAGCCGCGGACGGACGACGACGGCCGGGTGGTCGCGGTCGAGGGCCTGATGGTCGAGGCCCCGCGGCCGGCGGTGCCGTCGGCCGAGGAGCGGGTCACGGCGCTGGAGACCGAGGTGGCCCAGCTGCGCACGGCGATGGCCAGCCGGGCACCGATCGAGCAGGCCAAGGGCGTGCTCATGCTGCTCACCGGGTGCGGCGACCAGGTGGCCTTCGACCTGCTGGCGCACATCTCCAGCCACGTCCACCGCAAGGTCCGCGACGTGGCCCTCGACCTCGTCGCCTCCGCCTCGGGAGCGCGGCCCCTGGCGCCCGAGGTGCGCGCGATCCTGCGCGACGCCTGCCCGCCCCAGGGACACGCCGAGCGCTGACCCCCGCCCCGCCCGCGCGGCCCTGCCTCCCGGACCGCGCGGGCGTCGGGGGAGGATGCCCGGGGTCCGGGCCGGCGGGCAGACGCCGGCCCCGGTCCCTGGGAGGGGGCGGACGGCGTGTTCTACCTGCTCGCGCGGTTCCTGCTGCGGCCGCTGTTCCGGGTCGTGTTCCGGCCGCGGGTCACCGGGCGGCAGCACGTGCCGCCCACCGGCGCGTTCATCATCGCCAGCAACCACCTGTCGTTCATCGACAGCATGGTCATCCCCCTGTCGGCACCGCGCCGGGTCCGGTACCTGGCCAAGGACGAGTACTTCACCGGCCGCGGCCCGGGCGGCTGGTTCACCCGCACCCTGTTCACCGCGCTGGGCGCGATGCCCGTGGAGCGCAAGGCCTCCCGCGCGGCGCAGGAGGCGCTGGACACCGCCCTCGGCGTGCTGCGCGCCGGCGAGGGCTTCGGCATCTACCCCGAGGGCACCCGCTCCCGCGACGGCCGGCTCGCGCGCGGCAAGACCGGCGTCGCGTGGCTGGCGCTCACCGCCGGCTGCCCGGTGGTGCCGGTGGCCGTCACCGGCACCGACCGGGTCCAGCCGGTCGGCGCCCGCTGGCCGCGGCCGCACCGGTTCTCGATCGAGTTCGGCGAGCCGATGACCTTCCCCGAGCACGCCGGGCAGGCGGGCAACGGCCGGGCCCGCCGCGAGGTCACCGACCGGATCATGGAGACGATCGCGGGGATGTCCGGGCAGGAGAAGGCGGGCTGGGGCAGCCCGCGCCCGGCCGCGTGAGCGGGGCGCTGCTGGTCGCCGGCACGACGTCGGACGCCGGCAAGTCCGTCGTCACCGCCGGCATCTGCCGCTGGCTGGCCCGCCAGGGCGTGCGGGTGGCGCCGTTCAAGGCGCAGAACATGAGCAACAACTCGGTGGTCACCGCCGACGGCGCCGAGATCGGGCGGGCGCAGGTCATGCAGGCCGCGGCGGCGCGGGTCGAGCCCGAGGCGGCGATGAACCCGGTGCTGCTCAAGCCCGGCGGCGAGGACGCCAGCCAGGTCGTGGTGCTCGGCCGGCCGGTCGCCGACGTCACCGCGCTGTCCTACCGGCCGATGAAGGCGGCGCTGCTGGAGCAGGCGCTGGCCTGCCTGGCCGACCTGCGGTCGCGCTTCGACGTCGTGGTGTGCGAGGGGGCCGGCTCCCCCACCGAGATCAACCTGCGCGCCGACGACATCGCCAACATGGGCCTGGCCACCGCCGCGGGGCTGCCGGTGGTCGTCGTCGGCGACATCGACCGCGGCGGGGTCTTCCCCGCCCTCTACGGCACCGTCGCGCTCATGCCGCCGGCCGACCAACGGCTGGTCGCCGGGTTCCTGGTCAACAAGTTCCGCGGCGACGTCCGGCTGCTGCGGCCCGGCCTCGAGCAGCTCACCGCGCTCACCGGCCGGCCGACGTTCGGCGTCCTGCCCTGGCTGCCCGGCGCCGCGCTCGACGTCGAGGACTCCCTCGGCATCCCCACCGGCGTCCTCGCCGCCGGGCCGCCGCACGGCGAGGAGGTGCTGCGGGTGGCCGTCGCCCGGCTGCCCCGGCTGTCCAACTCCACCGACGTCGACGCGCTGGCCGCCGAGCCCGGCGTCCTCGTCCGGTTCGTCACCCGCCCCGAGGAGGCCGCCGACGCCGACCTGCTGGTGCTGCCCGGCAGCCGCGCGACGGTGTCCGACCTCGCCTGGCTGCGCGCGACCGGGCTGGCCGACGCGGTGGTCCGCCGCGCCGCCGGGGGCCGGCCGGTGCTCGGCATCTGCGGCGGGCACCAGATGCTCGCCCGCACCATCACCGACGACGTCGAGTCGCGGGCGGGCACCGTGCCCGGGCTGGGGCTGCTGCCGGCCGACGTCCGGTTCGCGCGGGAGAAGACGCTGGGCCGCCCGTCCGGGGAGGCCCTGGGCCACCCCGTGCACGGCTACGAGATCCACCACGGCGTGGTCACCTACGGGGACGGGGCCGAGCCCTTCCTCGACGGCGGCCGGGCCGGGTCGGTGTGGGGCACCACCTGGCACGGGGCCCTGGAGAACAACGGGTTCCGCCGCGCCTTCCTCGCCGAGGTCGCCCGGGCCGCCGGCCGCCGGTTCACGCCGGCGCCGGGGACGTCCTTCGCCACGGTCCGCGAGCAGCGCCTGGACGCGCTCGGCGACGTGGTGGCCGAGCACGCCGACACCGACGCGCTGTGGCGGCTGCTCGAGGAGGGCCCGCCGGCAGACCTGCCGCTGCTGCCGCCCGGCGACGCGCTCAGCCCGCGCTGAGTACGGCTGACAGGGGCGGAGGATCCTGCTGACTCAGCGAGAAGGGCGGGGTCCGGCGGCAGGCCGGCAGCCGAGCGGCACCGGGTGAGGGAGGCGCGCGCGTCCGAAGCGGGGGCCTGCGGGCTGGGTGCGCCTGGGGAAACGCCCGGGCGGATGCGGGCCGACCAGTGCCCGGCACGGTGATGATGTGCCAGCCCGCGGGGGCACGTCGCGGCGTCAGCAGTTGGTCGCGCACGTGTCCCGGTGCCACCGACCGCGCGGACGGGCACGCAGGTACCGCCGGCAGGAGTGAGACGAGTGGTCAAGTGGTTCGTGCTCGCGGCCGGTGTTGTCGGGGCGGCGTCAGGCGCGCTGGCCGTGTACGTCGGGACCGACGACTTCCGCTACGGCGGCCGTGAGCACATCGACCTCGGCAGCTGGGTCGGAGCCGAGGACGCCTGGACGCAGTCGATGGTGCCGGGGGCTCGCTGGGCCACGGACGAGCTGTGCGGTGCCGATCTACCGTGCCGTCAGGCCGTGCAGTCCGACACCCTGACCATGTACCGGTTCGCCGAGCGGGAGGACGCCGTGGCCGCGGCGCGCGACTTCGCGGGTGAGGCGTACCTGTCGGGGTGGATCGTCGTTCGCTTCGAACCGGGGAAGCTGACGCGGGCGGAGCGCTCCGAGCTCGCGGCCGGCTTGGACTGCATCAACGTCGGGGTCACCGAGGACGGGCTCGAGTGCTGACCGTTCGCTGCGGTTGCAGTCAGCAGGACGCGATCGATCACCCTCGTCAGCCGTACTCGGCCCGCGCTGAGTCCGGCAGCGAGGTGCGGAGGGTGGGGACCGGTCACCCGCCCCGCCCGGAGGCTGCATCTGGCGAGCGCTGCGATCGGCCGCTCGGAGTGCGGTCACCAGGACGGCGGGGTGAGGCCGTAGCGCCGGATCACGTCGGCCTGCCAGTCGGGATCGGCCACCTGGAGGCCGTACTCGTCCGCGAGGGCGAGGAACCTCGCGACGTCGGTCTCGCCGGCATCCGCGAGGTCGGCGACGTCGCGGAAGAAGCGCTCGAACCCGGCCGGGCTGATGATCTCGATCATCCGCGCGGGCACCGAGCCGGCGTTCCACATGGCGTGCAGCTCCCCGCGGGGCTTGGTGATGTAGCCCCCGGGGCCCAGCACCACCTCGCGGTCTCCCGAGCGGAAGCCGATCTCTCCCTCGACGACGATCGAGTACTCGTCCTCGCGCGTGTGCAGGTGGGCGGACACGTACGCACCGATCGCGAACGGGTGCTCGACCACCGCGATCGATCCGTGGGTGTCCTCCCCCCACAGCTTGAACGCGACGCCCACGCCGTCCGGGAGGTCCACCACCCGCCCCTGGCCCGGTCGCACGATCGTCAGCGGCGGCGGGGTGCTCTCGTCCATGCCGCTTCCTCGCTCTGGCTCCTCCGGGCGTGCATGGTCCCGCTCCCGGCGCCGGGAGTCGAGAGGCGCCGTGCCCGGGAGCCCGGCAGGCGCTCCGGCGGGCGTGCCCGGCGGAGGCCGCTCCCGAGACCCGTTCCCCGGCTCAGCCCGCGCTGAGCGCGGCCTCGAGACGCTCCCGGACGTCGTCGGGCCACGGCACGGGCTGCCCGCCGGCGCGCGCGACGTAGGTGTTGCGGACGACGCAGCAGACCCGCTCCCCCACGCGCACGGTGAACCGCACGGTCACGCTGGTGCGCCCCAGCCGCTCGGCCTGCGCGTCGACGTCGACCGTGTCGCCCCAGCCGGCCGACGACGACCACTCGAGCGTGCTGGCCTTGACCACCGGGTCCACCCGCGCCGCCAGCTCGTCCCACGGCAGCCCGATCGACGCCCACCACGCGGTGGAGGCCTCGTCGGCCCAGACGAGGTAGTGCGCGTTGAAGACGACGCCCTGCTGGTCGCACTCGACGAAACGGACCGGGGAGCTCCACGTGACCGGCACGGCGCGACGCTAGCGGGGGCTACCGTCGTCGCGTGCAGCCCGACCCGGTCCTCGCCTCCTACCGCCCGCCCTCGCAGCTGGTGCTGGACAAGGAGATCGACCACCTCGACGTCCACTGCCGGGCCCTGATCGGGCTGTCGCCGTTCCTCACCCTCTCGACCGCCGACGCCGACGGCTGGCCGGAGGTCTCCCCGCGCGGCGGCGACCCGGGCTTCGTCAAGGTGCTCGACGAGCACCGGCTGGTGCTGCCCGACCGGCAGGGCAACAACCGGCTCGACAGCCTCCGCAAGGTGGCGGTCAACCCGCGGGTGGCGCTGCTGTTCTTCGTCCCCGGCCTCGAGGAGACGCTCAAGGTCTTCGGCACCGCCGGGCTGCTGCCCGCCGACGCCCTCGGCCTCGACCTCACCGAGTTCGGCCGGGAGCCGCGCTCGGTCATGGTGGTGACCGTGCAGCGCGCCTACCTGCACTGCGCCAAGGCGGTCATGCGCTCGGGGCTGTGGGACCCGGCGAGCCGGATCGACCGCGGCGCCCTGCCGCCGTTCGGCACGATGATCCGCGACCACTGCGGGCTGGAGAACCCGCTGCCGGACGACGCCACCATCCGCGCGGACCTCGCCCTGGAGCTCTAGGAGGACCTCCCTGCCCCCACCGCTCGCGGGCTCGCGCTGGGTCCCTGCAGGCAGGCCGTTCCAGCCCGTCACCAGGCCCTGCCAGGCTGCGGCCATGGCGACCGAGTTCCAGGTGACGATCGACGCCGCCGAGCCGCACGTGCTCGCCGACTGGTGGGCCGAGGCGCTGGGCTGGCGGGTGGAGCCGCAGGACGAGGCGTTCATCCGGCGGATGGTCGAGGCCGGGCACGCGAGCGAGGACCAGACGACGACGCATCGCGGCGCGCTGGTGTGGGCCGCCGGCGCGGCGATCACCGCGCCGGACCCCGGGCGGCCGCGCGTGCTGTTCCAGGGCGTGCCCGAGGCGAAGACGGTCAAGAACCGCGTGCACCTGGACCTGCGGGTGGGCGACGAGCGGCGCGAGGCCGAGGTGGCGCGGCTGCTCGGGATGGGCGCCACCGAGCTCTGGCGGGCGTCGCAGGGCCCGTTCTCCTGGGTGACGATGGCCGACCCGGAGGGCAACGAGTTCTGCGTGACCTGAGGGCCTAGACGGGCAGGTCGCGGGCCAGGCGCCGGGTGACGACCGCGCGCCGGGCCACGCGGCGGACCCGGTTGCGCCGGGGTCTGCGCTCGGTGCCGAGGTACCGGGCGTCCTCGACGAGCTGGAACGCGGCGAGCACGCTGGCGCGCGGTTCCCGCGACAGCGGGACTGCGGGGATCACAGGCTGGGCCGAGGTCATGGGAGCCCCCTCTCCCGGGACGCGGTGCTGGCGTCCCGTGACGCAATGGTGCCCGCGATCGACCCGCCGTAACCGGAACCGGGGCGGCTTGGTACCGGTGTGACGAACGAGGCAGACGGGACGGCGTGTCCGCTGGCGCCTCCGTACGGTTCCTGTCCATGGACCGCCCGCGCCGCCTCGTGGCCGCCGTTCGCGGGCTCGTGCGCACCGTCGCCGCGCCGTCCGCCCGCCGCGCCGCGCGCCGCCCGGCCCCGGCGCCGCCGACCGCCGCCCGGCCGGCGGGGATCGACGTCGGCTACCGGCCGCGGGCCGACGGCCGGCCCGACCCGGGCGAGGTCGTCTGGGCCTGGGTGCCCTTCGACGAGGGCGACGGCCGGGGCAAGGACCGCCCGGTGCTGGTCGTCGGCCGCCGCGGGGAGGACCTGCTCGGCCTCCTGCTGACCAGCAAGGACCACGACCGCGACGCCGCCGACGAGGCCCGGTACGGGCGCAGCTGGATGGACGTCGGCACCGGCGCCTGGGACGGCCGGGGCCGGCCGAGCGAGGTGCGGCTGGACCGGCTGCTGACCCTGGACCCCGCGCGGGTGCGGCGGGAGGGCGCGGCGCTGGACCGGGCGCTGTTCGACCGGGTGGTCGACGCCGCCCGGCGCACGCAGGGCTGGTGAGCGCGGGTCAGTCGCCGCGGCGCGGCTGGGGCTCGCGCTGGCGCAGGTGGTAGACGCCGGCCTGGCCGGGCAGGGGCTGCAGGTCGTAGCGCGAGACGACCTTCGGCCCGCCGTGCAGGTGCACGTGCGTGACCGTGGGCAGCGGCGCGCCGTGCCGGGCGGCGCGGACCTCCACCCGCCCGTCGAGGGGACCGCCCACGAACAGCAGGACGGCGTCCTGCTCGTCGGCGGTGGCGTCCACGACGGCAGTCTCCACGTCGGACAGCTCGGTCTCCTCCTCCGGCGCACGGCTCACCCGGTCGAGGGTAGGCGCGCGGTGCCACCGGTCAGGACGGCCGGCGGCGCAGCCTGCGGGCGATGAGCGGCGCCGCGAGCAGCATCACGAACAGCCGCAGCACCTGGACGGCGAGCACGAAGGTCGCGTCCGCGCCGGTACCGGTGGCCGTGGCGAGGACGGCGTAGAGGCCGCCGGGCGTCGTCGCGAGGTAGGCGTCGAGCTCGCTGACGCCGGTGGCCGCCGACAGGACGACGCCCAGCCCGGCGCACGCGACGACGAGGCCGACGATCACCGCCAGCGCCGGCAGCAGCGCCCGGCCCACGGTGCGCAGGCTCGCGACGGTGAACCGGAGCCCCACCTGCAGGCCGATGAGCACGAATGCCGCCGCCTCCACCGGGCCGGGCACCGTGGCGCCGCCGGAGAGCCCGCCGAGGTCGGCCGCGGCGGCCACCAGCAGCGGCCCGAGCAGCGCCGGCACCGGCAGGTGCACCAGCCGGGCCAGCACCGCGCCCACCACGCCGCAGGCGGCGGTGAACAGCAGCCCGGCGGGCCAGCCGGGCCCGGCCTCCACGGTGACCGCGCCCCCGGCGCCGGGGTCCGCGCCGTAGACCGTCGTCGCCACGACCGGCATCGCGACGACGATGAGCAGCACCCGCAGGTACTGCAGGACGGCGACCATCCGGTCGTCGGCGCCGAGGTCGCGGGCCATCGCGGTGATGCCCGACGCGCCGCCGGCGATCATCGCGAACGCCCCGGTCACCGGGCTGATCCCGGGCTGGCGGCGCAGCAGCAGCCCGGCGCCGACGGTGAGCAGCAGCGTGGCGAGGGTGACCAGGAGGACCGGCGCCCAGTCCTCGCCGATGGCGGCCAGGGTGTCGGGGTCGACCAGCGCGCCGATCGAGATGCCGACGACCGCCTGCGCCGCGGCCGCCGCGGGCCGCGGGACGTCGAGCGGCGTGCGCCCGGCCAGGCCGCGCACCAGGCCGGCGAGCAGCCCGCCGAACAGCGCGGCCGACGGGACGCCGACGCGGGCGAGCAGCCACCCGGCCGCCGCGGCGCCGGCGAGGACGAGGGCGGCGTCGGCGAGCCCGCGGGGGTCGGGGCGACGCCCCCTCACAGACCGGCGATGCGGCGCAGCTCGGCGACGTGCGCCTCGAAGGCGCGGCGCCCGGTCCGGGTCAGCGACAGGCTGGTGCGCTGGCGGGACGCGACGGTCGCCTTGCTGACCTCCACGTACCCGGCCTCCTCCAGCTGCTTGACGTGCTTGGACAGCACCGAGTCGCTCACGCCGACCCGGTCGCGCACGGTGGCGAACTCCATCGTGGCGACGGCGGCGAGCAGCCCGCAGATCTGCAGCCGCGGCGGCGGGTGGATGACCGCGTCGAAGTGCGGCGCGACCGCGGTCACAGCCCGCTCCGCAGCCCGGCCACCCAGCGGCGGCCCCACACCCGGCTGAGCCCGCCGGCCGCGACGCCCAGCACCGCGCCGGCCGGCACCATCACCCAATGCCGGTCGTACCCCTCCGCCAGCACGAACGCCGGCACGAGGACGACCAGGACGAACGCGCCCCAGGCCGCCGCCACCCGCGGCGGGGTGTCCACCCACACCCCGGTGATCCGCCGGTAGGCCGCCACCAGCGCGCCCAGGCCGGCGGCGAACAGGACCAGCGCCGGGAAGGTCACCCACAGCGAGTCGAGGGCGTAGCTGGCGAGGAGGGCGAACAGCAGCAGGCCGAGCGCGACGTCGTACCACCACGGCTGCAGGACGCGGTCGGCCAGCGCCTCCCGGTCGGCCCGCAGCGTGGCGAGCTGCGCGGCGGCGGTGTCGCGGTCGATCGCGTCGTTTTCCATGTCGGAAAGCGTGGACCGCCTCTTTCCGTTCCGTCAAGTCACCGCCCGGCCTCCCGCCCCGCCGGATCGCGTGGTTCCATGACCGGGCCACAGCGACGGCAGTGGAGGAAGCCCGGTGCGAGTCCGGCGCGGTCCCGCCACTGTGACCGGGGAGTCCGACCCCACCTGAGGCCACTGGTCCCGCGAGGGGCCGGGAAGGCCGGGGCCGGGCGCTGATCCGGGAGCCAGGAGACTCCCGCCGTCGTCCCTGCCACCTCCGGGCGTGGACACCCGGGGAGAGGACACGTGCCGCATGACCTACCCCTTCGGCGCCGTCGTCGGGATGGACGACATGCGCCTGGCCCTGCTGCTCAACGCGGTCTCGCCGGCCATCGGCGGCGTGCTGGTGCGCGGCGAGAAGGGCACGGCCAAGTCGACGACGGTGCGCGCACTGGCCGCCGTCCTCCCGCCGGTCGCCGTCGTGCCCGGCTGCCGGTTCGCGTGCGACCCCGCCGCCCCCGACCCGGCCTGCCCCGACGGCCCGCACGAGCCCGCGGCGCCGGCGCAGACCCGCCCGGCCCGGCTGGTCGAGCTGCCGGTGGGCGCGTCGGAGGACCGCGTCGTCGGGTCGCTGGACCTCGAGCGGGCGCTCACCGAGGGCGTGAAGGCCTTCGAGCCCGGCCTGCTGGCGGCCGCACACCGGGGCGTGCTCTACGTCGACGAGGTCAACCTGCTGCACGACCACCTCGTCGACCTGCTCCTCGACGCCGCCGCGATGGGCACCGCCTACGTCGAGCGCGAGGGCGTCTCGGTGCGGCACGCGGCGCGGTTCCTGCTGGTCGGGACGATGAACCCCGAGGAGGGCGAGCTGCGCCCGCAGCTGCTCGACCGGTTCGGGCTCACCGTGGAGGTCGCCGCCCCGCGGGATCCGGCCGAGCGCGCCGAGGTGGTCCGCCGCCGGTTCGCCTTCGACGCCGACCCCGCCGGGTTCGCCGCGGCCTGGGAGGCCGAGGAGGCGGAGCTGGCCGCCCGGATCGCCGGCGCCCGCGCCCGCCTGCCGCACGTCGTCCTCTCCGACGACGCGCTGCGCCAGGTCACCGCCGTGTGCGCCGCCTTCGACGTCGACGGGCTGCGCGCCGACCTGGTCACCGCGCGCACCGCGATTGCGCACGCCGCCTGGTCCGGCCGCGACGCCGTCACCGAGGACGACGTCCGGGTCGCCGCCCGGCTGGCCCTCCCCCACCGCCGGCGCCGCAACCCGTTCGACGCGCCCGGCCTCGACGACGACACGCTCGAGCAGGCGCTCGGGGACAGCCGCCCCGAGGACGACGACCCGCCGCCTCCCCCGGACGGCGACGGCGACGACGGTGGCGGCGCTCCCCCGCCTCCCTCCGGTGACGACGGGCACGGCCCCGACTCCCCGTCGAGTTCACGTGATCTCGACGGGAGCCCCGCGGACGGCGAGCCGAGATCACGTGATCTCGACGAGGGACCGGGCTCCGCGCCGGCGTCCGAGCGGGCCGCGGTCGCGCCGGCAGACCCGTTCCGCACCCGCCGGCTCGAGGTGCCCGGCGTCGGGGCGGGCGCGGCCGGGCGGCGGTCCAAGGCGCGCGCCGAGCGCGGCCGGGTCGTGGGCTCCACCCGCCCGTCCGGGCCGGTGACCCGGCTGCACCTGGTCGACACCGTGCTCGCCGCCGCGCCGCACCAGGCGGCCCGCGGGCGCACCGGCCCCGGCCTGCGCGTGCAGCGCGGCGACCTGCGCCAGGCCACGCTCGAGGGCCGCGAGGGCAACCTCGTGCTGTTCGTCGTCGACGCCAGCGGCTCGATGGGCTCGCGGGCGCGGATGGGCGCGGTCAAGGGCGCGGTGCTGTCCCTGCTGCTCGACGCCTACCAGCGCCGCGACAAGGTCGGCCTGGTCACCTTCCGCGGCGCCGACGCCGCCCTCGCGCTGCCGCCCACCTGGTCGGTCGAGGCCGCCGCGGCGCGGCTGCGCGAGCTGCCCACCGGCGGGCGCACGCCGCTGGCCGCCGGGCTGCTGCGCGCGGAGGAGACGCTGCGGGTGGAGCGGGTGCGCGACCCGCAGCGGCGCCCGCTGCTGGTCGTCGTCACCGACGGGCGGGCCACCGGCGCCCGCGGCTCCGACGCGCTGGGCGCCGCGCACGCGACCGCCCGGCGGCTGGGCGAGGCGGGCACGGCGGCGGTCGTCGTCGACTGCGAGTCCGGGCCGGTGCGGCTGGGGCTGGCCGGCGTCCTCGGCACCCACCTCGGCGCGCACACCCTCCGGCTGGAGGAGCTCGCCGCCGAGTCGCTCGCGGCCACCGTCCGCTCCGTGCGACAGGCGGCCTGAGATGCCGAAGGGGCAGGTCGCCGTCGTCCCGCAGGACGGGCTGACGACCCGGCAGCGCCGCAACCGGCCGCTGCTGGTCGTGCACACCGGCGCGATGAAGGGCAAGTCCACCGCCGCGTTCGGCATGGCGATGCGGGCGTGGAACCAGGGCTGGCCGGTCGCGGTCTACCAGTTCGTCAAGAGCGCGAAGTGGCGGGTCGGCGAGGAGAACGCGCTGACCGCGCTGGGCCGGCTGCACGAGCAGACCGGCGAGGGCGGGCCGGTGGTCTGGCACAAGATGGGCTCGGGCTGGAGCTGGTCGCGCCGGCAGGGCACCGAGGTCGACCACGCCGCCGACGCCGCCGAGGGCTGGGCGCAGATCAAGCGCGACCTGGCCGCCGAGGCGCACCGCTTCTACGTCCTCGACGAGTTCACCTACCCCCTGAAGTGGGGCTGGGTGGACGTCGACGACGTCGTCGAGACCCTCACGCACCGGCCCGGCACCCAGCACGTGGTGGTCACCGGGCGGGACGCGCCGCAGGCGCTGGTCGACGCCGCCGACCTCGTGGTCGAGATGACCAAGGTCAAGCACCCGATGGACGCCGGCCAGAAGGGCCAGCGGGGGATCGAGTGGTGACGGCAGAAATGGCCATTTCTGCCGGGGTGGCACGGTGGTGAGCGCCCCGCGCGTGGTGGTCGCGGCCCCGAGCAGCAACGCGGGCAAGACGTCGATCGCCACCGGGCTGGTCGCCGCGCTGACCGCCCGCGGGCTGGCCGCCTCCCCGCACAAGGTCGGCCCCGACTACATCGACCCCGGCTACACCGGCCTCGCCGCCGGCCGCCCGGGCCGCAACCTGGACCCGGTGCTGCAGGGCGAGGAGCGCGTCGTCCCGCTGTTCCTGCACGGCGCGCGCGGGGCCGACGTCGCCGTCGTCGAGGGCGTGATGGGCCTGTTCGACGGCGCCACCTCCCCCGACGTCGAGCCCGGCTTCGCCTCGACCGCGCACGTCGCGCGGCTGCTGCGGGCGCCGGTGGTGCTGGTCGTGGACGCGGGCGCGCAGGCGCAGAGCGTGGCGGCGCTGGTGCACGGCTTCGCCACCTTCGACCCGCGGGTGCGCCTGGGCGGCGTGGTGCTCAACCGCGTCGGCAGCGACCGGCACGAGGCCATCCTGCGCGAGGCGCTGGACGCGGCCGGGGTGCCGGTGCTCGGCGCGGTCCGGCGGCTGGACGCCCTCGGCACGCCGTCGCGGCACCTGGGGCTGGTGCCGGCCGCCGAGCGCTCGGCCGAGGCGCTGGCCACCGTGCGCCGCCTCGGCGAGGTGGTCGGCGCCGGGCTCGACCTCGACGCCGTCCTGCGGCTGGCCCGGTCCGCACCCGACCTCGACGGGACGCCGTGGGACCCGGCCGCCGAGGTCGCCGCGGCCGCCGGGCGGCCGCGGATCGCCGTCGCGGGTGGGCCGGCGTTCACCTTCGGCTACGCGGAGAACGCCGAGCTGCTCGCCGCGGCCGGCGCCGAGGTGGTGACCGTCGACCCGCTGCGCGACGAGGCGCTGCCCGAGGGCACCGCGGGGCTGGTCGTCGGCGGCGGGTTCCCCGAGGTCTACGCCGACCAGTTGTCGGCGAACGCCCCGCTGCGGGAGGCCATCGCGGCCCTCGCCGCCGGCGGCGGCCCGGTGGCCGCCGAGTGCGCCGGGCTGCTCTACCTCTCCCGCGAGCTCGACGGCGCGCCGATGTGCGGCGTCCTCGACGTCGCGACGGCGATGACGCCGCGGCTGACCCTCGGCTACCGCGCCGCGGTCGCCCTGTCCGACAGCGTGCTGGCGCCGGCCGGCACCCGGGTGCGCGGGCACGAGTTCCACCGCACCCACGCGCTCCCCGGCGCCGGCCCCACCCCGGCCTGGCGGTGGCCCGGGGACGCGCCCGAGGGGTTCGTCGCCGGCTCGGTGCACGCCTCCTACCTGCACCTGCACTGGGCCGGCTCCCCGGCCCTGGCCGAACGGTTCGTGGCCGCCTGCGCGGCCGCCGTCCCGGAGAGGGCACGCCATGCACATCGCTGAGGGCTTCCTGCCGGCGCCGCACGCGATCGGCTGGACGATCGCCGCCGCGCCGTTCGTCGTCCACGGCGCCCGGGCGGTGGTGACCGAGGTGCGCGAGCACCCGGAGTCCACGCTGCTGCTCGGCGCGGCCGGGGCGTTCACCTTCGTGCTCAGCGCGATCAAGCTGCCCTCGGTGACCGGCAGCTCGAGCCACCCGACCGGCACCGGCGCCGGGGCGGTGCTGTTCCGGCCGCCGGTGATGGCGCTGCTCGGCACGGTCGTCCTGCTGTTCCAGGCGCTGCTGCTGGCCCACGGCGGGCTCACCACGCTCGGCGCCAACGCGTTCTCCTTCGCCGTCGTGGGGCCGTGGGTCGGCTACGGCGCCTACCGGCTGGCGCGGGCGCTGGGCGCCGGGCTGCTGCCCGGCGTCTTCGTCGCCCTCGCCCTGGCCGACCTCGCCACCTACGGAACGACGTCGCTGCAGCTCGCGCTGGCCTTCCCCGACGCCGACGGCGGCCTCCTCGCCGCGGCGGTCAAGTTCCTCGGCGTCTTCGCGGTCACCCAGGTGCCGCTGGCGGTCGGCGAGGGCCTGCTCGGCGTGCTGCTGTTCCGGGTGCTCACCGTCAACGCCCGGCCGGAGCTCGAGCGCCTCGGCCTGCTGCGCCCGGCGGCCACCGCGGAGGAGGCCCGGTGACCCGCCGCCGCCTGGTCACCGCGCTGCTCGTCCTCGCGGTGGTGGCGCTGTTCGCCCTCCCGCTGGCCCTCGACGGCGGCGCCTCCGACTACGCCGGCAGCGACAGCCGGGCCACCGAGGTCATCGAGGAGTCCGGCTACACGCCGTGGTTCGAGTCGGTGTTCAGCCCGTCCTCGGCGGAGGTCGAGTCGGGGCTGTTCGCGCTGCAGGCCGCGCTCGGCGGCGGCGTGCTCGGCTACGTGCTCGGCCGGCTGCGCGGCCGGCGGCAGGCGCGGGAGCAGCAGGCCGCCCCGCCCCCCGAGGCGCCGTGACGGGGCTGGCGGTCGACGACGCCGCCTGGGCCAGCGCCTGGCGGACCCGCTCGCCGGTGGACAAGCTCCTGCTCACCGGCGGCCTGGTCGTCTGCGCGCTCGTGCTGCCGGTGTGGCCGGGCAGCGTCCTGGTCGCGGTCACCGCCGTCGTCCTCGCGCTGGGCCCGGCGCGGGTGCCGGCGCGCACCTTCGGCCGCGCGGTGCGCTGGCCGCTGGCCTTCGTCGCCGTCGGGGCGCTCACCGCCGTCGTGTCCGTGGGCGACGGCGGGCTCGGCTGGGCGCCGGACGCCGCGGAGCAGGCCGGCGCGCTGGTCGGCCACTCGGTCGCCGGGGGCGCGGCGGTGCTGCTGCTGGCCACCACCACGCCGATGACCGACCTGCTGGCCGCGCTGCGCCGGCTGCGCGTGCCGGCGGCCGTCGTCGAGGTGGCCGGGGTGACCTACCGGCTGCTGTTCGTGCTGCTGGCCAGCCTGCGGACCGTCCGCGAGGCGCAGACCGCGCGGATGGGCCACTCGACCTGGCGCCGCTCCTACCGGTCCTCGGGGGCGCTGGCGGCAGCGGTGTTCACCCGGTCCTTCGACCGCGCGCGCCGGCTGCAGGAGGGTCTCGCCGGACGCGGGATGGAGACCGGGCTGCGGGTGCTGCCCGACTCCCGGCCCTCCTCCCGCGGCTTCCTCGCCGCCACCGCCGCGGGGCTGGCCGCGCTGGTCGCCGTCGGGGTGCTCGCGTGAGCCACCGGACACTGACCGCCGAGGGCCTCGTCGTCGGCTACGAGCGCGGCCGCCGGGTGCTGGAGGGCGCCGCGCTGACCGTCCCGGCCGGCCGCCGGCTGGCCGTCCTCGGCGCCAACGGCTCGGGCAAGACGACGCTGCTGCGCTGCCTGTCCGGCGCGCTGCGCCCGGACGCCGGCGGGGTCGCCGTCGACGGCGCGCTGCTGCACCACACCCGCCGCGGCCTGCGGGCGCACCGGCAGGAGGTCCAGCTGGTCCTGCAGGACCCCGACGACCAGCTGTTCAGCGCCTCGGTGGCCCAGGACGTCTCCTTCGGCCCGCTCAACCTCGGCCTGCCCGAGGACGAGGTGCGCGCCCGGGTGGCCGAGGCGCTGGCGCTGCTCGCCGTCGACGGCCTGGCCGGGCGGCCCACCCACCAGCTGTCCTACGGCGAGCGCAAGCGGGTGGCGATCGCCGGCGCGGTGGCCATGCGCCCCTGCGTGCTGCTGCTCGACGAGCCCACCGCCGGCCTGGACCCCTCCGCCGTCGCCGAGGCGCTGGCCGCCCTCGACCGGCTGCAGGCGTCGGGCTCCACGGTCGTGATGAGCACGCACGACGTCGACCTGGCGCTGGCCTGGGCCGACGAGGTCGCCGTCGTCGTCGACCGGCGGGTGGTGCAGGGCCCGCCGGAGGAGCTGCTCGCCGACGACGCCCTGCTCGCCCGCGCCCGCCTCGACCGGCCCTGGGCGCTCACCGTCGGCGCCCGGCTGCGCGAGCTCGGCCTGCTCCCCGCCGGCCCGCTCCCCCGCGACGCCGCCGCGTTGCTCGCCGCCCTCCCCGACCGGCCGGGCGTGACCCCGTGGACGTGACCGTCGGCGTCGGCGCGGTCCCCGGGGTGAGCGCGCACGAGGTGCTCACCGCCGTCGACGCCGTCCTGCCGCCGGACGCCCGGGTGGCGCGGCTGGCCACCCTCGACGCGCGCGCCGCCGAGCCCGGCCTGGTCGCCGCCGCCGCCGCCCGCGGCTGGCCGCTGGCCGGTCACCCCGCCGCGGACCTCGCCCGGGTCGCCGTCCCCTCGCCCTCGGCGCGGGTGGCCGCGGCGGTGGGCACCGCGTCGGTGGCCGAGGCCGCGGCCCTGCTCGGCGGCGCCCGGCTGGTGGTGGGCAAGACCGTGCACGGGCGGGTGACCGTGGCGGTGGCCGGGTGACCTCGTACGACCTGGACCACCACGGCGACCTCGACCTGGGCCCGGGCCTCACCGACCTCGCCGTCAACGTCCGCGCCGGCACCCCGCCGCCGTGGCTGCGGGCGGTGCTGCGGCGGGCCCTCGACGACGTCGCCGCCTACCCCGACGCCCGCCCGGCCCGCGCCGCGGTGGCCGCCGCGCACGGCCGCGGCCCCGCCGAGGTGCTGCTCACCGCCGGCGCCGCCGAGGCGTTCGTGCTGCTCGCCCGGGCGGTCCGGCCCCGGCGGGCGGTGGTGGTGCACCCGTCGTTCACCGAGCCGGAGGCGGCGCTGCGCGCGGCCGGGCACCCGGTGGAGCGGCTGCTGCTGGAGCCGCCGTCCTACCGCCTGCGGGACGTCCCCGACGACGCCGACCTCGTCGTCCTGGGCAACCCGACCAACCCGACGTCGGTGCTGCACCCGGCCGCCGACGTCGCCGCGCTGGCCCGCCCCGGCCGGGTGCTGCTGGTCGACGAGGCCTTCGCCGACACCGTGCCCGGCGAGCCGGGGTCGCTGGCCGGCCGCCCCGACCTGCCCGGCCTGCTCGTCGTCCGCAGCCTGACCAAGACGTGGGGGCTGGCCGGGCTGCGGGTCGGCTACGCGCTGGGCCCGGCCGACCTGGTCGCGGCGATGGCCGCCGCCCAGCCGCACTGGCCGCTGTCCACGCCCGCGCTGGCCGCGGCGGTCGCCTGCACCACCCCCGCCGCCCGCGCCGAGGCCGACGCGGCCGCCCGCGAGCTGGAGGCCCACCGCGCCGCGCTGCTGGCCGCACTCCCCGCCGGTGTGACCGTCCTCGGCGAACCGCGGTCGTCGTTCGTGCTGCTGCGGGTGCCCGGCGGCGGGCGGGTGCGCGCGGCGCTGCGCGGGCGCGGCTGGGCGGTGCGCCGCGGCGACACCTTCCCCGGCCTGTCCCCCGACCACCTCCGCGTCGCCGTGCGCGACCCGGCGACCTCGCGTGCGTTCGCCGCGGACCTCGCTGCGATCCTTGGAGCCGAGATCCCCGGTCCGGTGCCGACGACGACGTCGCAGCCGGCCCCCGTCCCGGAGGAGCACCGCTGAGCGCCACGCCCGTCGACCCTGCGTCCGGCGTCGTCTACCCCGTCGGCCTGCGCCTGCTCGACCGCCGCGTCGTCGTGGTCGGCGGCGGGCAGGTGGCGCACCGCCGGGTGGCCGGGCTGCTCGAGGCCCGCGCGCGGGTGACCGTCGTCAGCCCCGAGGTCACCCCGGCGCTGGAGGCGCTGGTCGCGCCCGGCTCGCTGACCTGGGTGCGCCGCGGCTGGCAGCCCGGCGACCTCGACGGCGCCTGGTACGCGGTGGCCGCCACCGACGACCCCGCCGTCAACGCCGCGGTCGCCGAGGAGGCCGAGCGGCTGCGGGTGTTCTGCGCCCGCGCCGACGACCGGTCGGCCTCGAGCGTCTGGACCCCCGCCGTCGGCCGGCAGGGCGACCTGGTGATCGGCGTGCACGGCGGCGGCGACCCGCAGCGGGCGGTGGGCGTGCGCGACGCCGTCGTCGCGGGGCTGACCGACGGCAGCATCCGCGACCGCGCCGCCCGCGAGCCGGAGGGCGGCCGGGCCGGCAGCGTGGTGCTCGTCGGCGGCGGGCCGGGCGACCCGGGGCTGATCACCGTGCGCGGGCAGCAGGCGGTCGCGCAGGCCGACGTCGTGCTGGCCGACCACCTGGCGCCGCAGTCGCTGCTGGCCTCGCTGCCGCCGGAGGTCGAGGTCATCGACGCCTCCAAGCTGCCGCGCGGCCGGTCGATGGCGCAGGAGCAGATCAACGCGCTGCTGGTCGAGCACGCGCTGGCCGGCCGGCGGGTGGTGCGGCTCAAGGGCGGCGACCCGTTCGTCTTCGGCCGCGGCATGGAGGAGCTCGAGGCGTGCGTCGCCGCGGGCGTGCCCGTCGAGGTGGTGCCCGGCGTGACCAGCGCGATCGCGGTGCCCGCGCTGGCCGGCATCCCGGTCACCCACCGGGGGCTGACGCACGAGTTCGTCGTCGTGTCCGGGCACGTGCCGCCGGGCCACCCGCAGTCGCTGGTGGACTGGGCCGCGCTCGGGCGGCTGCGCGGCACGGTCGTCGTGCTCATGGGCGTGGACACCGCCGGGGCGATCGCCGCGGCGCTGGTCGAGCACGGCCGGGCGCCGGACACGCCGGTCGCCGTCGTCGCCGACGGCTCCACGGCCACCCAGCGCGCGGTCCGCACCACGCTGGCCGGGCTGGCGGGGACGCTGGCCGACGAGGGCATCCGCCCGCCGGCCGTGTGGGTCGTGGGCGAGGTCGTCGCCCTGGGGACGCGGCTGTAGCCCGTGCACGCGCTCGCGGTCGCCCTGGCGCCGGTGCTGCTGGTGCAGGGCGCGGGGGTCCGCCGCCGCACGCCGGTGCTGCCGGAGGCGCCCGGGCCGCGCGCCGGCGTCGTCCCGGGCGACGGGCCGCCGCTGACCGCGGCGGTCGTCGGGGAGTCGCCGGCCGCGGGCGTCGGGGTCGCCACGCAGGAGGACGGGCTCGCCGCCCGGTTCGCCGCCGCGCTGGCCGCCCGCAGCGGCCGGGAGGTGCGCTGGCGGCTGTCGGCGCGCACCGGGACGACGGTCGCACAGGCGCCCGGGCTGCTGGTCCCCGGGCGGGCCGGCCCGCCCGCCGACGTCGTGCTGGTCGCGTTCGGCGTCAACGACACGCTACGGCTGCGCTCCCGGGCCGCCTGGCGCCGCGACGTGACCGCGCTGCTGCGCGCCCTGGCGCCGCTCACCGCGCCGGACGGCGTCGTCGTCCTGGCCGGGCTGCCGGACCTGGGCCGCTTCCCCACCCTGCCGCAGCCGCTGCGCGGGGTGCTCGGCCGCCGGGCCCGGGCCCTCGACGCCGAGCTGGGGCGCCTGACGCGCCCGGACGTCCGGCACGCCCCCGCGCCGCCGCTGGACCGGCCGGGGCTGTTCGCCGACGACGGCTTCCACCCGGGCGCCGCCGCCTGCCGGACCTGGGCCGACGACCTCGCCCGGGTGGCGCTGGCCTGAACCGGCCTCAGACCACGCGGGCGAAGACGACGGTGTTGTCCTCGCTGGCGCCGGCGGACTCGTCGAACTCGCCGCCGCAGGTGACCAGCGCGAGGTCGGCGCCGGCCGGGTGCCCGTTGAGCGTGTCCGCGAGGGCCGAGGTGGCCTTGTCCAGCCCGGTCACCGGGTCGCCGAGCACCTCGAGCCGCAGCCAGGCGCCGCCGGCGTCGACCAGGACCACCTCGTCGCCGGGGGACAGCTCCGGCAGCCGGTCGAACACCGCGCCGCCCGCGGCCCCGGCGTGACCGAGGACGACGGCCATCTGCCCGGACCCGGGCGCCGGCCCGTCGGACCACCACGACGTGGTGCGCATCGACCGCGGCACGCCGTAGCCGTCGACGTCCCGGCCGGTGAACGGGTTCTCGTACCGCACCGTCCCGCGGGACTCGACCGCGGTGTCGACGCCGATCGCCGGGACGGCGATCCGCGCCGGCACGACCGGGCCCCCGGCCGGGGTGACGGCGGCCGGCAGGGCGGGCACCTCACCGGTCGCCGGCACCGCCACCAGCGAGGCGGCGGGGGGCGCCGCGGCGGCGTCGGCCGCCGGGCGCCCCGTCCACACGAACACGCCGGCCCCGGCGAGGACGACGACGAGGAAGACCAGCAGCGGCAGGCGCTGGCCCGAGAGCTCCCTAGCGACCGACCGCACGGGACCGCGCCCGGGAGACGGCGGCACCGGCCCCGCCGGCGACCAGGAGGGCACCGCCCAGGGCGGCCGGCGGGACCACCGCGCCGGGCCCCCCGGTCTCGACGCCCTCGTCCCCGCCGGTCGGCGCGTAGCCGGGGTACTGCACGGGCTGCCCGGCCACGGGCGCGGCGACCGGTGCTTCGTGCGGCGCCTCGGGGGCGGGCTCGGGCGCCGGCGCGGGCGGCTCGGGGGTCTCCGGGAGGGCGGGCAGGCAGGCCTGGAACGCCGCGAGCAGGGCCTCGACGTCGGCCGCGACGTCCGCGGCGGCGCTCCCGAGAGCCGCGGGGTCCAGCGCCGGCGGCTGCCCGGACGCCAGGCCGGTCAGCGCTCCCTGCAGCCCGGCGACCAGGTCCTGCACGGCCGCCGCGGGGTCCTGGGACACCACGCCGTTCAACAGGTCCTCCACGCCGTCGGCCACGCCCTGGACGCAGTGCTCCGGCACGCCGAGCGGGGCGAGCGCGGACTGCAGGCCCTGCACGAGCGCCTCCGGCAGCGGCGGGACCGGGCCCTCCTCCGCGGGGGCCGGCCCGGCGGGCTCCTCCTCGCCGGCGCCCGGCAGCGGGAGCGCACCGCCGGGCGGCGCCGGAGGGTCGGCGGCGTCCCCGCCCTGCCCGGTCACGGCCTGCTCGAGCGTCGTGACGACGCCCTCGAGCGGGTCGGTGGGGGCGTCGCCCGGAGCGGCGGCGGCCACCCCGGGCGTCGCGACCGCCGCGGCGACCAGGCCGGCGACGAGCAGCGCCCGGCGGCCACGGGGCCTGCGGGACGGGGAACGGCGAGCGGACGACAACGGGACCCCCCGGGGATGTCAGGACACGAGCGGCGTCACTGTCCGGGGGGAACGACCGTGACATCGATCGGTGACGGACCCCTCCGTCCCGTCGGTTCGCCGTCACGCTGCGGAGTGAACCGGTCACCGCTCCGGCGGGCGGCTAGATGTTGGCGCCGTCCGGCGGGGGCCCCTCGGGCAGCGGCGCGGCGAAGCCGCCGCCCTCGGCGCCGGGTGCGGGCATGCCGACCGTGTAGGAGGTCATCGACAGCGACCCGTAGGCGTAGCCGTCGACCAGCACCTCCGCCGTCGTCCCGGTGGCCCCGGCCATGCCGGCGACGTACAGCAGCGGCAGGAAGTGGTCGGGCGTGGGGACGGCGAGGTCGAAGTCCCGGTGCCCGTCCAGGCGGCCCACCGCGCCGGGGTCGGTGAGCATGGCCTCGCGCGCGGCCTGGTCGAAGCGCTGCGCCCAGTCGAAGCCGGCGTCCGGCAGCGCGCGGCTGACCCCGCCGAGGTTGTGCACCACGTTGCCGCTGCCGATCACCAGGACGCCGTCCTCGCGCAGCGGCGCCAGGGCCGCGCCCATCTGCAGGTGGTAGTCCGGGCCCTTGAGCGCGTTGATCGACAGCTGCACCACCGGGACGTCCGCGTCGGGGAAGGCGTGCACCAGCACCGACCAGGCGCCGTGGTCGATCCCCCAGCTGTCGAGGTCGGCGCCCACCCAGGTCGGGGACACGACGTCGGACACCTGCTCGTGCAGCTCGGGCAGCCCCGGGGCGTCGTAGGAGACGTCGAAGAGCTCGTCCGGGAAGCCGAAGAAGTCGTGGATGGTGCGCGGGCGCGGCATCGCCGTCACCGCGGTGGCGTGCACGTACCAGTGCGCGGAGACGACGAGGATCGCCCGCGGCCGGGGCACCGCACGGCCGAAGGCCCGCCAGGCGTCGGTGTAGCGGTTGCGCTCCAGGGCGTTCATCGGGTTGCCGTGGCCGATGAAGGCGGCGGGCATGAGGGTCATGCGGCTGTCCTCCCCGGCGGCGTCCCGCGACTCGGTCCCGGACGGATCATGCCCGCCTCCGGCGGCCCCCGCGAGGCGCGCTCAGCCCGCGCGGCCGGCCGGGGGCACGCGGCGCAGCAGCGGGGACAGCCGCCGGGCGCCGGGGCCCTCCGCCGCCGCGGCGTCGCCCGGGTTGGACAGCGCGCACGACGTCAGCGACAGGCAGCCGCAGCCGATGCAGGAGGTCAGCCCGTCGCGCAGCTGCTCCAGCGCGGCGATCTGCGCGTCGAGCCGGTCCCGCCAGCCGCGGGAGAGCCGCGCCCAGTCGCGCGCCGAGGGCGTGCGCCCGTCGGGCAGCGTGGCCAGCGCCTCGCGGATCTCCGGCAGCGACAGGCCGACGTTCTGCGCCGCGCGGACGAACGCCAGCCGGCGCAGCACCGAGCGGGGGTAGCGCCGCGCGCCGCCGGGGGTGCGGCTCGCGGCGATCAGCCCCTCGGCCTCGTAGTACCGCAGCGCCGACGGCGCGAGGCCGGACCGGGCGGCCACCTCCCCGATCGCGAGCAGCTCCACGGCGCCCCTTGACCTCAAGTCGACTTCAGGTCCCACGGTAGCCGCATGACACCCACCGCACTGGTCACCGGGGCCTCCCGCGGCCTCGGACTCGCCCTCGCCACCGAGCTGTCCCGCCGCGGGTGGCGGCTCGTCGTCGACGCCCGGGACGCCGGCCGGCTGACCGCCGCCGTCGCCGGGCTGCCCCGCCCCGACCTGGTCACCGCCGTGCCGGGCGACGTCGCCGACCCGGCCCACCGCGCCGCGCTGGCCGCCGCCGCCGGCGACCGCCTCGACCTGCTGGTCAACAACGCCTCCGCGCTCGGCCCCGTCCCGCTGCCGCGGCTGGCCGATCTCCCGCCGGCGGCGCTGGAGGACCTGCTGCGGACCAACGCCGTCGCGCCGCTCGCGCTGGTGCAGGCGGTGCTGCCCGCCCTGGAGCGGGCCCGCGGGACGGTCGTGTCGATCAGCAGCGACGCCGCCGTCGGGGCCTACCCCGGCTGGGGCGGCTACGGGGCGGGCAAGGCGGCGCTCGACCTGCTCACCGCGGTGCTCGCCGTCGAGCACCCGGCGCTGCGCGTGGTCGCCGTCGACCCGGGCGACATGGCCACCGACATGCACGCCGCCGCCGACCCCGGCGCCGACCCGGCCGGCCTCGCCGATCCGACCGACGTCGCCCCGGCGCTGCTGACGCTGCTGGAGGGGGACCCGCCCGGCCCGCGCGTGCGGGTCGCCGATCTCGCGACGGCGGCGCACCGGTGACCGCCGTCGCCGTGCCCATGGGGGCGGAGGCCGGCGAGCCGCCGGAGCGCCGGGGGCTGGCCCGGGACGGCGTCCGGCTGATGGCCGTCCGCCCGGGCAGCCTCACCCACGCCCGGTTCCGCGACCTGCCCGGCCTCCTCGAGCCCGGGGACCTGGTCGTGGTCAACACCTCGGCGACGCTGCCGGCGCGCCTGACCGCCCGCCGCGCCGACGGCTCCCGCGCGCCGGTGCACGTCTCGACCACGCTCGACGACGGGACCTGGGTGGTCGAGGTGCGCCGCCCGGCCGACGACGGCCCGGAGACCGGGCTCGAGCCCGGCGCCGCGCTCCTGCTGCCCGGCGGCGTCCGGCTGGTCCTGCGCGCCGGCTTCCCCGAGCCGGCGCGCCCGGGACGGCTGTGGCGGGCGGTCGCCGAGCCGGCCGTCGCCGTCCCCGCCTACCTGGCCCGGCACGGCGAGCCGGTCCGCTACCGCCACCTGCGCGGGCCGGTCGCGCTCGACGACGTCCGGAACGTCTACGCCACCGAGCCGGGCAGCGCGGAGAACGCCAGCGCCGGCCGGCCGTTCACCGACCGCCTCCTGGTCCGCCTCATGGCCCGCGGCGTCCCGGTGGTGCCGCTGGTGCTGCACGCGGGCGTCTCCAGCCCCGAGCTGCACGAGCCGCCGGCGCCGGAGCGCTACCGGGTCCCCGAGGTCACCGCGCGGCTGGTCACCGCGACGCGGGCGGCCGGGCGGCGGGTGGTCGCCGTCGGCACCACCGTCACCCGGGCGCTGGAGACGGTGACCGGCGAGGACGGCGTCACCCGGCCCGGCGAGGGCTGGACCGACCTCGTGCTCGGCCCGGAGCGGCCGGCCCGCGCGGTGACCGGGCTGGTCACCGGCCTGCACGAGCCCGAGGCCAGCCACCTGCTGCTGCTGGAGGCGGTGGCCGGCCGGGACCTGGTCGCGCGCGCCTACGCGGCGGCCGCGGCCGGCGCCTACCTCTGGCACGAGTTCGGCGACTCGATGCTCTTCCTGCCCGGTCGCGGGACCGGCTCCGCTCACGAGGCGTGAGCCAAGCCACACCCGGCGTGGGGTGATGGAACAGCGTCACCTAGTGTTCCGGCACCGTCACCGATGCCGGGAGGCCCCTCCGTGAGACGACCGCTCCGCCTGCTGCTGCTCCCCGTCGCCACGGCGCTGGCCGTGACCGCGACCGCCGCGCCCGCGGGCGCCGCTCCCCCGCCGCGCTACCCCGTGCCCGCGCCGGTCGAGTACTTCGTCGACGAGGCGAAGCTGCCGTTCACCGCCCTGCCCGGCACCACCACGACCCGCGAGTGGGGCGTGCTGGACGACGGCGCCGGCTACCGCATCGAGGTCCCGGAGAACTGGAACGGCGACCTGGTCGTCTACGCGCACGGCTACCGCGGCACCGGCGCCGAGCTGACGGTCAGCAATCCCCCCGAGCGCGACTTCCTCGTCGGCCAGGGCTACGCCTGGGCGGCCTCCAGCTACAGCGAGAACGGCTACGACCCGGTGTCGGGCGTGAAGAGCACCCACCGCCTGGCGCAGTACTTCGACGCCACCTACGGCGCCCCCGAGCACCGTTACATCACCGGCGACTCGATGGGCGGGCACGTCATCGGCGTCACCATCGAGCAGTACCGGAACCAGTACGACGGCGCCCTGCCCCGCTGCGGCGTCATGGGCGACCGCCGGCTGTTCGACTTCTTCCTCGACTACAACCTGGCCGCCCAGTCGCTGGCGGACGTCCCGCAGGTGTTCCCCGCGCCCGCGGACTACGTGGCGACGGTGACGCCGACCATGCGCACGGAGCTGGGCATCAGCCCGGCGCCCACCCCGTCCGCGCTGACCGAGGCGGGGCAGCAGCTCCAGGCGCTGACCGAGCTGCGCTCCGGGGGTGAGCGCCCGCTGGCCGAGGCCGGCTTCGCCTCCTTCGACGAGTTCCTGCTGACCGTCCACCCGCAGTACCCGGGCTACGGCGAGGAGCCGGCCACCAAGTCGGTGCCCGGCAACGCCGACCGCGTCTACCAGCTCGACGCCGACCCGGCGCTGAGCGCGGCCGAGCGGGAGCTCAATGCCGAGGTCCTGCGCGTGCAGGCCTCCCCGGGCGGCAACGGGCTGTCGGGCGTCCCGACCATCAGCGGCACCTTCGACGTCCCGGTGCTCTCGCTGCACGGCCTGGGCGACCTGTTCGTGCCGTTCAGCATGGAGCAGCTGTACGCCCAGGACGCCCTCGCGCACGGCAACGGCGACCTGCTCGTGCAGCGCGCCATCCGCTCGGTCGGGCACTGCGACTTCACCGCCGCCGAGCGCAACCAGGCCTTCACCGACCTGGTGAACTGGGTGGAGAACGGCGTCCGCCCGGCCGGGGACGACGTCCTCGACCCCGCCGTCGTGGCCGACCGCGCCTACGGCTGCCGGTTCACCAGCGGCCCGCACGCCGGTGACGCCGACTACGCGCGGGTCTGCGCCGCCGGCTGACGCAGCTCCCCGACGGGGCGTCCGGACTCCGGTCCGGGCGCCCCGTCGCCGTCCCGGCCCCGGGCCTCACCACAGGCCGGCGGCGGCCTCCAGCAGCACCTGCCGGTCCGCCGGCGGCCGGCCGGGGCAGGCGGTGCACAGGGCCTCGCCGGGCAACCGGTACAGCAGGCAGCAGGAGGCGCGCCGGACGAACCGGACGCCGCCGACGTCGGTGTACCGGGGCGCGGGCATCGGGTCGCCGACGGCCGCGGCGAGCGGCGCGGCCAGCGCGGTGACCGTCCCCACGTCGCCGAGCGCCCGCCCGACGGCGAGCAGCCGGCCGGCCAGCGAGTCGGTGGCCACCGCCCACAGCGGCCGCTCGCGGACCCCGCCGGCCGCGGCCACCGCGGCGATCGCCGACCCCAGCGCCTCCCGCAGCTCCCCCGCCGGGTCCGGGCCCGCGGGCGCCCGTGAGACCGCGGCCAGCACCGTGCCGCCGGCGATCTCGTACAGGGTCGTGTCGGCCGGCCGCGCCGACAGCGGCCGGCCGGTGGCCAGCCCGGCGGCGACCGGCGTCAGCAGCACCGCCGACGCCGAGTACCACCACACGGTGGCGAGCACCCGCCGGTCGGTGCTGCGGTACCGGCGGCCCAGCGCCGCGATCCGCTCCGCCGTCCGGTCCGGGTCGGCCAGCAGCGTGGCCGGGAACGGGCGCGCCGACGGCGGGGCGAGCAGGCCGAGACCGGCGGCCCCGGGCACCCGGGCCGCCACGACCGCCTGCGGTCCGCCGTCCACGGCCCCAGTCTGCTGCAACGACGTTGCGGTCCCCGGCCCCGCGCGCGGCCCGGGCCCCTACGGTGTGTGCTGGGACACGCCGCCGGCACGGCGTGCGCAGCGACGAGACGGAGGGAGCACACGTGAGCGAGTCGACCGGGTCGGAGGGCCGCCGGTTCCCGGCGCCGGAGCAGCTGGCCGCGTCCGCCAACGTGGGCCCGGACGTGTACGAGCAGGCCGAGGCCGACCGGCTGGCGTTCTGGGAGACCCAGGCGCGCCGGCTGAGCTGGACGCAGGAGTGGGACGAGGTCCTCGACTGGACCGATCCGCCGTTCGCCAAGTGGTTCGTCGGCGGGAAGCTCAACGTCGCCTACAACTGCCTGGACCGGCACGTCGAGGCCGGCCACGGCGACCAGGTCGCCTACCACTGGGAGGGCGAGCCGGGCGACACCCGCACGATCACCTACGCCCAGCTCACCGAGGACGTCTGCCGGGCGGCCAACGCGCTGCTCGAGCTCGGCGTGCAGGCCGGCGACCGGGTCGCGATCTACATGCCGATGATCCCCGAGACGATCGTCGCGATGCTCGCCTGCGCCCGCATCGGCGCCGTCCACATGGTCGTCTTCGGCGGCTTCTCCGCCGACGCGCTGGCCAGCCGGATCACCGACGCCGGCGCCGTCCTGGTGATCACCGCCGACGGCGGCTACCGGCGCGGGGCGCCCAGCGCGCTCAAGCCCGCGGTCGACGACGCCGTCAGCCGCACCGAGGGCGTCCGCAACGTGCTGGTGGTCCGGCGGACCGAGCAGGACGTCGCGTGGACCGAGGGCCGCGACCTGTGGTGGCACGACGTCGTCGACCGGCAGTCGCCCGAGCACACGCCCGAGGCCTTCGACGCCGAGCACCCGCTCTACATCATGTACACGTCCGGGACGACGGCGAAGCCGAAGGGCATCCTGCACACCTCCGGCGGCTACCTCACCCAGGTCGCCTACACGCACTGGGCGACCTTCGACCTCAAGCCCGACACCGACGTCTACTGGACCGCCGCCGACGTCGGCTGGGTCACCGGCCACAGCTACATCGTCTACGGGCCGCTGGCCAACCGGGCGACGTCGGTGATGTACGAGGGCACCCCGGAGACCCCGCACCGCGGCCGCTGGTTCGAGCTGATCGAGAAGTACCGCGTCTCGATCCTCTACACCGCGCCGACGGTGATCCGGACCTTCATGAAGTGGGGCGAGGACATCCCCGCCGGCTTCGACCTCACCTCGCTGCGGGTGCTCGGCTCGGTCGGCGAGCCGATCAACCCCGAGGCGTGGCTCTGGTACCACGAGAACATCGGCGGCGGCCGCTGCCCGATCGTCGACACCTGGTGGCAGACCGAGACCGGCGCGCACATGATCACGCCGCTGCCCGGCGTGACCGACCTCAAGCCCGGCTCGGCGCAGACGCCGTTCCCCGGCATCTCGGCCAAGGTCGTCGACGACGAGGGCAACGAGCTCGGCGACGACACCACCGGCCTGCTGGTCCTCACCCAGCCCTGGCCGTCGATGCTGCGCACCATCTGGGGCGACGACGACCGCTACGTCGACACCTACTGGTCGCGGTTCGGCAAGGAGGTCTACTTCGCCGGGGACGGGGCCAAGAAGGACGCCGACGGCGACATCTGGCTGCTCGGCCGGGTCGACGACGTCATGAACGTCTCGGGCCACCGGATCTCCACCACCGAGGTCGAGTCCTCGCTGGTCGCGCACCCCGCCGTCGCCGAGGCCGCGGTCGTCGGCGCGTCGGACCCGACCACCGGGCAGGGCATCGTCGCGTTCGTCATCCTCCGCGGGTCCGCCCAGGACTCCGGCGAGGACCTGGTGCAGCAGCTGCGCAGCCACGTGTCCAAGGACATCGGGCCGATCGCCAAGCCGCGCCAGATCATGGTCGTGCAGGAGCTGCCCAAGACCCGCTCGGGGAAGATCATGCGGCGGCTGCTGCGCGACGTGGCCGAGAACCGCGAGCTCGGCGACGTCACCACGCTGACCGACTCCTCGGTGATGAACCTGATCAAGGAGAAGCTGCCCGCCACCAGCGGCTCCGAGGACTGAGGCACCGGAGGCCCGCCCCGCGCCGCGGCGCGGGGCGCCCAGCGCGCTCAAGCCCGCGGTCGACGACGCCGTCAGCCGCACCGAGGGCGTCCGCAACGTGCTGGTGGTCCGGTGGACCGAGCAGGACGTCGCGTGGACCGAGGGCCGCGACCTGTGGTGGCACGACGTCGTCGACCGGCAGTCGCCCGAGCACACGCCCGAGGCCTTCGAC
>NZ_JBJGZI010000026.1:0-76489 GCF_054050455.1 Geodermatophilus sp. SYSU D00684
GCGCACTCAGCACGCCGCGCACCTCCTCGGCCGGGACGGCGTAGGGCGGGTCGGCGAGCACGAGGTCGAAGCGGGCCGGGGGGGGGGGGGCGCCGCCCCCGCGCCCCCCCCCCCCCCCCCCCCCCCCCCCCCCCCCCCCCCCCCCCCCCGGGGCCGGTGCCGGCCGCTCCCGCCACCACCCCGACGACGGGGCTCGGCTGGCCGCGGCGGGCGCTGCTCCGGGCGGTCGCGGCCGGCACCGCCTCGGCCGGCGCGGGCGTCGCGCTCACCGCGGTGAGCGGCTGGCTGATCGTCCGGGCCGCGGAGATGCCGCCGATCCTCACGCTGATGGTCGCCATCGTCGGCGTGCGCGCCTTCGGCCTCGGCCGCGCGGCGCTGCGCTGGGTCGAGCGGCTCACCGCGCACGACGCCGCCCTGCGGTTGGCCGCCGACCTGCGGCTGCGCGTCTGGCGGGCACTGGCCGCGCAGGGCGTGGCCGCCGACCGGACGCCGGGCAGCGCGCTGGCCCGCGTGGTCGGCGACGTCGGCCTGGTGCAGGACCTGTCGGTGCGGGTGGTGCCGCCCGCGGCGGTCGCCGCCGCCGTCCCGGTGCTCACGCTGGCCGCGCTGGCGCTGCTCTCGCCGGCCGCCGCGGGCGCCGCGGCGCTCGTCCTCGCGCTCACCGCCGCGGGCGTGCTGCTGGTGCACCGGCGGGTCGACGCCGGCGCCGCCCGCACCGAGGGCGCGCTGCGGGTGGCCGCGCTGCGCGACGTCACCACCGCCCTCGACGGCGCGGCCGACCTGCGCGCGCACGGCCTCGCCGCCGCCACCGCCGCCGACCTCGCCGCGGTGGCGGGCCGCCGGTCCGCGGTCGCCGCGGCCGGCGCCCGGGCCGGCGCGCTGGGCACCGGCCTGGTCGTCCTCGGCACCGGGCTGGCCGCCGTCGCCGCCACGGCGGTCGGGGCGGCGTCGGGCCTCGGCGGCCCGGAGGTCGCGGTCCTCGGCCTGGCCCCGCTGGCGCTGGCCGAGCCGCTGGCCGGGCTGGTGTCCGCGCTGCAGCGGCGCGGCGCGCTCGCCGACGCCCGCGCCCGCCTCGAGGCCGTCCTCACCGCCCCGGTGCCCGCCGACCCCGCCGACCCGCTGCCCGCCCCCGCGCCGGTGCGCGACCTCGCCGTCACCGGTCTCGTCGCCGGCTGGCCCGGCGGCCCGGACGTGCTGCGCGGCCTCACCGCGCGGGCGGCCGCCGACGGCGGCTGGCTGGTGGTGCGCGGCCCCTCCGGCGCCGGCAAGTCGACGTTCCTCGCCGTGCTGCTCGCGGCGCTGCGCCCGCGGGCGGGGCGCTACGCGCTCGGCGGCGCCGACACCGCCCGGCTGACCGGCGCGGCCGTGCGGGCCCGCACCGCCTGGCTGCCGCAGGACGCGCACGTGTTCGCCTCGACGATCCGCGCCAACCTGGCCCTGGCCGCGCCGCGCGGCGAACTGGCCGGCCCCGGCGGGGAGGCGCGGATGACCGCCGCGCTCACCGCCGCCGGTGTCGGCCCGCTGCTGGCGGGGCTGCCCGACGGGCTGGACACGCCGGTCGGCGCCGGTGGCACCGCGCTGTCCGGCGGCGAGCGGCGGCGGCTGGCCGCGGCCCGGGCCCTGCTGGCCGACCGCGACGTCGTCCTGCTCGACGAGCCGACCGCCCACCTGGACCCGCCGACGGCGGCCGCCCTGGTGCGGGACCTGCGTGCCGCGCTGGCCGGCCGGGTCGTCGTCTGCGTGACCCACGACGACGGCGTCGAGCAGGCCGGCGACACCGTGCTCGACCTGGGCGACCGGCTGGCGCTCACCGCCTGAGGACCGGGCCCGACAGCGCACGTCCCGGCGTCACCGGCCCCCTCCCGGGGCCCGCCCCGAGCCAGCGAGGGGTGGGGAGGGGGGTCCTTCCTCAGGCGGCCGCGGCGCCGGACCAGCGGGGGACGGCGGGCCGGACCCGGCGCACCTCGAAGCCGGGGCTGGCGGGCAGCCGCGGGTCGACGACGAGGGGCACGCCGGCCGGCTCGCCGAGCGAGCGCGGACCGGTGCCGTGCCAGCCGAGCTGCGCGCACAGGCGCTCGTACAGCTCCGGCCGGACGGCGATCTCGCGGGGCGGCGCCGCGCCGGGCGCCCAGGCGACGGCGAGCAGGTCCCCGGCGGCGTCGGACGGGCCGGGGTGCGTGCTCGCGGGGAGGGGGACGACGGTGAGGGTCGTGGTGGCCATGACGAGCCTCCGTGGGCGGTTCCCCGTGCTCCGTACAACGCCGGGGGGAACGAGGTCATGCCTACCGCCGGGGTCTGACAGTTCTCCCGTGCTACCCGGTGGCAGCGCCGGGAACCGCGCCGGCGGGATCAGTTCCCGGCGGGCACGTCGACCGGGACCTCCGGCCCCAGCCCGGCCCCCTGCAGCAGCGGCAGGTCGTCGCCGGACCAGAAGCTGCCCGGGTCGTACCAGTTGCGCGGGCGGTCGGCCGGCAGCAGTCCCATGGCCGCGTAGGTGGCGGCCACCAGCTCGGCGCAGAACACCGTCTCGGCCGCGGTGCCCCGGCGCAGCCGGCCGCTGAGCCAGCCGCGGACCAGCCCGCGGGTGGTCGGGAACGGCCGGCCGTCGAGGCGGGCGACCGTGCGCAGGACGGCGTCCTCCATCGCGCGGGTCACCCCGCCGTCGTCGGCCGGGCCGACCAGCTGGCGCAGCCACGCGCGCTGGCCGTACCGCTGCCGCCAGGTGACGACGGCGTCGCGCAGGTCGTGCAGCTGGACGCCGCGCTGGTGCTGCCCGGTCCAGGCGTCGGGCAGCGAGCGGCCGAGCTCGGCGTGCCAGAGCAGCGGCGGGAGGTCCTCGAGGACCACCGCCATCCCGACGTGGTTGACCGGCGCGTTGGTCACCGCGCGGATGACCCGGTCGGCCGGCGAGGCGCCGCGGAACACCCAGACGTCGCCGGTGCGGGTCAGCTCGACCGCGTCGTCGAGCGGGAGCGTGCGCGGGCCGGTCACGCGGCTACGGTAGGAGACCGTGCGGTCACCGACGCGGCTCTGGAAGCTCCTCGGCCTGGCCGGGCTGGCCGGTGTCGCGGCCACCGGCGCGGTGCTCGCCCGCGGCGAGCGGCAGCGCCGGGCGTACACGCCCGAGGACGTCCGCGCGCGGCTGCACGAGCGGCACGCGGCCGCCCTCGCCGCCGCGCCGGAGGCGCAGCCGCACGCGGCGGAGCCGCCCGGCCCCGTCGAGGTGCCGGCACGGCGCCGGTGGCTGCGCCTGCCGCTCCGCCGTCGCCGCTGACCCAGGTCACCCCCGCCCGGACGGACGGCGACCGCCACACCGGGCCGCGCAGCACCCCCTCCTCCCCCTCCCGCGCCGGGTCGACACTGCTCGCGCCGTCCACGGGGGATCCGTCCTCGGGAGGGAGAGCACCGTGTCCGACCACGCCAACGCCACCCGCATGCGTGAGGGCTACGACGCGTACGCCAAGGGGGACCTCGCCGCCCTGACCGAGCTGATGCGCGAGGACATCCAGTGGCACGAGCCCGGCGACGGCCCCCTGTCCGGTGACTACGAGGGGCCGCAGGCCGTGTTCGCCATGTTCGCCCGGTCCATGGAGCTGACGGAGAACAGCCTGCGGGTCGAGCCGGTCCAGGTGTGCGCCGACGACGAGCACGGCGTCGCCCTGGTCCGGTTCCTGGCCCACCGCGGCGACCGGCACCTGGACGCGCTGGTCGCCCAGGTCTTCCGCTTCGACGGGGACGGCCGGGTGGCCGAGTTCTGGAACGCGCCCACCGAGCCGCAGGTGATGAAGGACTTCCTGAGCTGAGCCCGTCGATCCGTCGATCCTGGAGGAGGCAGTCGTGACCACCGAGCACCCCAACCTCGCCCGCCTGCGGGAGGCCTACGAGGCGTTCGCCAAGGGTGACCTGGCGACGCTGACCGGGCTGTGGCGGGAGGACATCCACTGGCACGAGCCGGTGATCACCCCGCTGGCCGGCGACTACGAGGGACCGCAGGCCGTGTTCGGCATGTTCGCCCGGCTCATGGAGCTGACCGGCAACACCTTCCGCGCCGAGCCGGTGCTCCTGTGCGCCGACGACGCGCACGGCACCGCGCTGGTGCGGTTCACGGCGTCCCGCGGGACCGCGTACCTGGACACGCTGGCCGCCCACGTCGTCCGCTTCGACGCGGACGGCAAGATCGCCGAGTTCTGGCACGCCCCCACCGAGCCGGGGGTCCTGGCCGCCTTCTTCGGCGGGCAGGAGGCGTGACCCAGGTGGCGCACCCGAACACCGCCCGCATGTGGGAGGGCTACGAGGCCTTCGCCCGGGGCGACCTGGGCACCCTGACGGAGCTGTGGCGCGAGGACGTCCACTGGCACGAGCAGGGCAACGACCAGCTGGCCGGCGACTACGAGGGACCGCGGGCCGTCTTCGGCATGTTCGCCCGGCTCGTGGAGCTGACGGGGAACAGTCTGCGGGTCGAGCCGCTGCTCGTCTGTGCCGACGACGAGCACGGCACCGCCCTGGTGCGGGTCACCGCCCACCGCGGCGACCGGCACCTGGACAGCCTGGGCGTACACGTCGTCCGCTTCGACGGGGACGGGAAGCTGGCCGAGTTCTGGAACGCCCTCACGGAGCCGGACGTCGTCGACGCCTTCTACGACGGGCAGCAGGCGTGACCGACGTGGCGCACCCGAACGTCGCGCGCCTGCACGAGGCGTTCGAGGCGTTCGGCAAGGGCGATCTCGACCGGCTGCAGGAGCTGTGGCGCCCGGACATCCGCTGGCACGAGCCCGGGCAGAACCGGCTCAGCGGCGACTACACCGGCATCGACGAGGTCTTCGAGCTCTTCGGCCGGGTGTTCGTGCTGAGCGAGGGCACCTTCCGCGTCGAGCTGCAGGCGGCCTTCGCCGACGACACCGACGGCGCGGCGATCGTGCGGATCACCGCCTCCCGCGGCGACCGGCACCTCGACGTGCTCGCCGCCGACCTGGTCCGGTTCCAGGACGGGCAGGTCGCCGAGTTCTGGGAGGCGCACACCGACCAGGCCGCGATGGACGCGTTCTTCAGCTGGCCGGCCGACGACGAGGAGGCGACGTGACCGGCTCCCCGCACCCCCACCTCACCCTGATGCTGGAGGGCTACGAGGCCTTCGGCAAGGGCGACCTCGGCCGCCTCCCCGAGCTGTGGACCGACGACGTCCGGTGGCACGAGCCCGGGACGCACCCGCTCGCCGGCGACTACACCGGTCCGCAGGAGGTCGTCGGCCTCTTCGGCCTGGCGTTCGAGGTCACCGGGGGCAGCCTCCGGGTCGAGGTGCGATCCGCCTTCGCCGACGACACCGACGGCGCGGCGATCGTCCGCATGACGGCCCACCGCGGCGACCGGCACCTCGACGTCCTCGCCGCCCAGCTGCACCGCTTCGAGGACGGGCGGATCGCCGAGATCTGGGACGCGCACACCGACCAGGCCGCGATGGACGCGTTCTTCAGCTGACCCCGCCGGCGGGGAGCACCGGGCCCTCGTCCTTGAGCGCCACACCGGAGGCGCCCAGCTCGCGGGCGGAGGAGAGCAGGGCGGCCACGGTGTCGGCGGCCTGCGCGTAGGACAGCCCGTGCGGCGGGCGGACGTTGGAGACGCAGTTGCGCTCGGAGTCCACCCGCCCCGGCCGCGGGTCCCAGGTGAGGTAGACGCCGAGGGAGTCCGCCGACGACAGCCCCGGCCGCTCGCCGACCAGCACCACGACGGCGCGCACGCCGAGGGCCTCCCCCACCGCGTCGCCGAGTGCCACCCGTGCCTGGGTGGCCACGACGAGCGGCGCGACCGACCAGCCGGGCAGCCGCTCGAGCAGCGCGGCGGCCAGTCCCGGCCCGTGCGCCTGCACCGCGCGGGGGCTCAGCCCGTCGGCCAGCACGAGCGCGAGGTCGGCGCCGGTCCGCGGCAGCGCCGTCCCCTCCGCGAGCTGCCGGCCGAGATCGGGGCGCTGCAGGTAGGTGGCGCGGTCGGGCGCGGCCGAGGCGACGGTCAGGACCTCCCTGCCGAGCGCCGCGCGGACCGCGCCGACGTCGAGCGGCGAGTGGACGGCGTCCCGGGCGGCGGCGTGCGCGGCGCGGAACTCCAGCTCGCGGTGCGTGGGCAGCGCGTCCCCGGCCCGCCCGAGCGCCACCCGCGCCCGGGTCGCGGACCGCAGCACCGCCCACGGGTCGGTGGCGGAAATGGCCATTTCTGCCGCCCTGTCGCTCACGACGACGCCGCCGCGAGGAGGGCCCGCGCCGCGGGGGCGTCGGGGGCGAGCTCGCGCACCCGGCCGGCGTCGTCGAGCAGGTCCATCCGGGCCAGCCACGCCTCGAACTCCGGCGCCGGGCGCAGGCCCAGCACCTGGCGGGTCGTGAGGACGTCGGAGAACGACAGCGACTGGTAGTGCAGCATCACGTCGTCCGAGCCCGGGACGGCGATGACGAACGAGCAGCCGGCCGCGCCGAGCAGCAGCACGAGGGAGTCGGTGTCGTCGCCGTCGACCTCGGCGTGGTTCGTGTAGCAGACGTCGACGCCCATCGGCAGGCCGAGCAGCTTGCCGCAGAAGTGGTCCTCCAGCCCGGCGCGCAGCACCTGCTTGCCGTCGTAGAGGTACTCCGGGCCGATGAACCCGACGACGGTGTTCACCAGCAGCGGGCGGAAGTGCCGGGCGACGCCGTACGCGCGGGCCTCCAGCGTCTGCTGGTCCACCGGCCGCCCGCCGACGCCCAGGTGCGCGCCGGCCGACAGCGCCGACCCCTGCCCCGTCTCGAAGTAGGTGACGTCGTCGCCGACGGTGCCGCGGCCCAGCGCGAGCGCCCCGGCGCGGGCCTCGGCGAGCAGGTCGAGGGTGACGCCGAAGCCGCGGTTGGCCTCCTGGGTGCCGGCGACCGACTGGAACACCAGGTCCACCGGCGCGCCCTGCTCCAGCGCGCGCAGCGTCGTCGTCACGTGGGCGAGGACGCAGGACTGCGTCGGGATCCCGTAGCGGTCGATCACCGCGTCGACCAGCTCCAGCAGCGCCACCGTGCGGGCCGGGGAGTCGGTGGCCGGGTTGATGCCGATGACCGCGTCGCCCGAGCCGTGCAGCAGCCCGTCGACGATCGAGGCGGTGACGCCCACCGGGTCGTCGGTGGGGTGGTTGGGCTGCAGCCGGGAGGCGAGCGTGCCGGGCAGGCCGATGGTGCTGCGCAGCCCGGTCACCACCCGCGTCCGCCGGCCGACGGCGACCAGGTCGGCGTTGCGCATGAGCTTCGACGTCGCCGCGACCATCTCCGGCGTGAGGCCGGGCGCGAGGGCGCTGATCGACGCTTCGTCACCGGCCGCCGCCCAGGCCAGCAGCCGGTCGCGGAACTCCCCCACCGTCAGCGAGGCGACCGGCGCGAACGCCGCGGCGTCGTGGGTGTCGAGGACCAGCCGGGTGACGTCGTCCTCGTCGTAGCCGACCACCTGGTCGTCGAGGAAGGTGGCCAGCGGCAGGTCGGCGAGCACGGTCTGGGCGGCCACCCGCTCGGCGGCCGACCCGGCCGCGCACCCGGCGAGCACGTCCCCGGAGCGCAGCGGGGTGGCCTTCGCCAGCAGCTCGACGAGCGTCGGGAACTCGTAGGTGTGGCCGCCGAGGGTCGTGCGGCGGACGGTCACGGCGGCTCCCCGGGTCGGCGGCCCGGTCAGCGTGGCCCGGCGCCGCCCGGCGGGTCAACGGGGTGGGACGGAACGGAACACGCCGTTCACGGGATGCCGTGCCAGCGGCCCTTCTGGGCGTTGCCGGCCGGCCGGGACTCGAAGACGTTGCCCTCCGTCGGCTCCGTCCGGTGGTCGTCGGCGAGGGCGAACACGCGCAGCAGCGGGCCGACGAGGGCGTCGTAGACCGCCGGGAACAGCCGGAAGCCGAGGATGACGACGGGGTTGGCGAAGCCGGACTGGGCCAGCCGGCGCGGCCGGTCCAGCCGGGCGACGACCGAGCGGGCGACCCGCTCCGGCGAGTAGACCGGGATCGGCGGGCGGCCCTTGAGGCCGATGTAGCTGCCGGCCTGCGAGTAGATGGGGGTGTTCACCCCGCCCGGCGCCACCGCCGACACGTGGATGCCGGCGACGTCGCGCGTCTCCTGCTGCAGGACGCGGATCAGCCCGAGCTGGCCCCACTTGGCGGTGATGTAGCTGCCCATGAGCGGGGTGGTCACCGAGGCGAGCAGCGAGCTCACGACGACGAGGTGCCCGGCGCCCTGGCGGCGGAACTGCGGGAGCACGACGCGGGCCAGGTTGGCCGTGCCGTGCAGGGCGGTGTCGACCACCCGCTCGTACACCGCCTTCGGCACCTCCTCGATCCGCCCGTAGGCGACCACCTGCGCGGCGTGGACCACGACGTCGAGGCGGCCGGACCGGACCACGGTGCCCTCGACGACGTCCCGCAGCGCGTCCTCGTCGAGCACGTCCGCCGGGCAGACGACGACGTCGGCCGCGCCCTCCGCGCGGACCTCGGCCGCGGTCTCCTCCAGCGCCTCGCGGCCGCGCGCCAGCAGGACCAGCGACGCGCCCCGCTGGGCGAACAGGCGGGCGGTGGCGCGGCCGATGCCGCTCGAGGCACCGGTGATCAGCACGGTCTGGGGCATGCGGGGACGACTCCTCGGCTCGGCGGTCCTCCCCGGCTACCCCGGTCGGTTGCCCGCCATGCGATCGAGCACGCCGAGCAGCCAGCCGGGCCCGCGGACGTCGGTGCCCCCGGGCAGCCGGGCCCGCAGGCCGCGGTCGGCGGTCACCGCGAGCACCGCCCGGCCGGCGCCGGTCAGCGCGGCGGCCTCCGCGGCCAGGGCGTCGTCCCCGCTGCCGGCCGCGCGCACCAGGCGGACGCCGTCGGGGGCCGGGACCTCCCGCGCGGCGCCCTCGACGACGACCACCACCTCGTCGATCCGGAGCCCGTCGACGTCCTCCGGGAGGGACGCGCCGGCCAGCCGCCGCAGCAGCCGGGCGGTGGCACCGGCGCGGTCGCGCCACCAGCCGTCGGGCCGGGCGCCGACGACGTTGGCGGCGTCGACGAGCAGGACGGTCACGTGTCCTCCCTGCGGGTGACCCCGTTCGCGCAGGTCCGGAAGGGGGTACCGGGCGGGCCAGCACTCCCCCACGACGAGGAGGTCCGATGGCGAGCACCGACCGTACCCACCACGACCACGACGCGACGGCGACCACCGACGGCGCGCACGCGACCCGCGGCGCCGCCCGCGACGCGATCGACGCGCAGCGGGACCGCTTCGGCGGGATCAAGTGGGGAGCGGCGTTCTTCGGCTGGCTGTCGGCCAACGGGCTGGCGGTCGTCCTCATCGCGCTGCTGGCGGCCGCCGGCGTGGGGCTCAGCCTCGCCGAGGTCGACGGCGTCGAGGACGTCCCGTCCGACCCGACCAGCGCCCTCGGCGTCGCCGGCGGGATCGCGCTGCTGGTCGTCCTGTTCCTGGCCTACCTCGCCGGTGGCTACGTGGCCGGGCGGATGGCCCGCTTCGACGGCGCCCGGCAGGGGCTGGCGGTGTGGCTGATCGGGCTGCTCGTCGTCGTCCTGCTGGCCGTGGCCGGGACGGTGCTGGGCGCGCAGTACAACGTGCTGCAGCAGCTGAACCTGCCGCGCATCCCGATCGACGAGGGCACCGCGACCACCGCCGGGATCGTCACGCTGGCGGCGGTCCTGGTCGCCACGCTGGTCGGCGCGCTGCTCGGCGGCAAGCTCGGCACCCGCTACCACCGCCGGGTCGACCGCGCCGGCTTCTAGAAGGACCCCGTCCCCCTCACCGCTCGCAGGCTCGCGGCGAGCCTCTGGACGCGGCCGCTCCCGTCTCTCACCACCGCAGGGCCCGGTCGCCGACCGGGCCCTGCGGTCGTACCCCGGCCATACGCTGCGCCGCATGTGCCGCAACATCCGACCCCTGTCGAACTTCGAGCCGCCGGCCACCGAGGACGAGGTCCGGGCCGCGGCGCTGCAGTACGTCCGCAAGATCAGCGGGTCCACGCACCCGTCCCGGGCCAACGCCGAGGCCTTCGCGCGCGCCGTCGAGGAGGTGGCCGCCGCGTCCACCCGGCTGCTCGAGTCCCTGGTCACGACGGCGCCGCCGAAGGACCGGGAGGTCGAGGCGGCGAAGGCGCGCGCCCGCGCCGCGGTCCGCTACGGGACCTGACGCCCCAGCGGGTCGTGCACGATCCACTTGCCCTCCCCGGGCATGGCCTCCGGCGGAGCGGGTAGGGGGCGGACTCCCGACCCCTTCCCCTCGAGGAGAGTCCCGATGGCCCGCAACACCCTGTCCCGCGCCCTGCACGACCTCGGTCTGTCCGCCTGGTTCGGCGGCACGCTGGCCAACGCCGTGGCCCTCAACGCCGCCGCAGCGGACGCCGGCGGGGACGCCGGCCGGGTCGCCAACACCGGCTGGAACCGGTGGACGCCGGTCAACGCGCTGGCCATCGGCGCGCACCTGGTGGGCAGCGTCGGCCAGCTCATCGGCAACCGCGGCCGGGTGGCCCAGCAGGAGGGCGTGGCGGGCATGTCCGCCGTCAAGACCCTGCTCACCGCCGCCGCGCTGGGCGTCACCGCCTACAGCCGCTCGCTGGGCCAGGTCGTCAACAGCCAGGACAACCCGTCGGCGAAGTCCGGCACCAAGCCGACCAAGCGCACCAAGGCCGAGATCGCCCACGCGCAGCAGCAGCTGGACTCGCTGCAGTGGGTCGTCCCGGCCCTGACCGGCGCGCTGGTCGCCGTCAGCTCCTACGCGGGCGAGCAGCAGCGGCCCGGCGAGGTCGCGAAGGGCGTCGCCCACCGCTGACCGCGGCGCCGACCCGCCCGCACCGCCCGCACCGACCCGGAAGGGGACCCGTGTCCCGGACCGACACCCGCACGACGACGTTCTCCGGCAACACCGTGGCCGACCGGTCCCCCGGTGGCCACGGCGCCACGGTCTGCCCCGACTGCACCGACGGCCTCGGCCGGCCCCGGGAGGTCCCCCCGGGTTCGTGGCGCGACCGCATCCGGCAGAACCGGCCGCTGCACCTGGCGTACCGGGTCGCGGTGTTCGTCGCCGGGCTGCTGTTCGTGCTGCTCGGCCTCGCGCTCACGGTGCTGCCCGGGCCGCTCACGATCCCGCCGATCCTGGTCGGGCTGTGGGTGTGGTCGACGGAGTTCGACTGGGCGCGGCGGTTCTTCGCCGCGTTCCGCCGCAAGGCGGTCGCGGCGTGGCAGCACGCCAGGCAGCACCCGGTCAGCTCGGCGGTCGTGACCGTCGGCGGGCTCGCGGCCGCGGCGCTGGTGTTCTGGGCGGTCGGCCACTTCTCCCTGGTCGACCGGGCCACGACCGCGCTCGGCCTCGGCTGACCCCGCACGTCCCCGGCCGCCGTCCGCACCCCGCGGACGGCGGCCGGCGCGTGTCCGGGCCCGTCGCGCGGGCACAGTGACCCCGTGGCCGGACCGCACGCCCTGCCCCGCCGGCTGCCCCGGCTGGTCCGGCGCGGGCGCACCCCCGGGCTGCGCACCGGCAAGACCGTGCTCGCCGCGGTGCTGGCGTTCCAGATCGCGACCTGGCTGGACACCAGCAGCTCGCCGGTCCTCGCCCCGCTGACCGCGCTGCTGGTCGTGCAGCTGACGATGTACGAGACGCTGGCGACCGGCTGGGAGCGGATCGCCAGCGTCACCGCCGGCGTCCTGATCGCGGCGCTGTTCGCCTCCGTCGTCGGCCTGTCCTGGTGGAGCCTCGGGCTGGTCGTCGGGCTCTCGCTGGTGGTCGGCCGGCTGCTGCGGCTGGGGCCGCACCTGGCCGAGGTGCCCATCAGCGCGATGCTCGTGCTGGCCGTGGGCGGGGCGGAGAGCGCGGCGCTGGACCGCGTCAACGAGACGCTGATCGGCGCGGCGGTCGGGGTGCTGGTGAACCTGGCGGTCGCCCCGCCGCTCTACGTCCAGCCCGCCGGCGAGGCGATCGCGGAGCTCGCCGAGCGCATGGCCGGGTTCTGCGAGGACCTCGCCGCGGCGCTGCGCGGCCCGTGGTCGCGCCGCCTCACCGACGAGCTGCTGGCCCGCGCCCGCGCGGTGAGCACGGAGGTGGCCCGCGCCGACCGCCGGCTCGCCCGCACCGAGGAGAGCGCCCGCCTCAACCCGCGCGGGCGGGCGGCGCGGGAGGCCCAGCCGCGGCTGCGCAACACGCTGACCGCCCTCGAGCGGGTGCACGTCACCCTGCGCAACACCGCCCGCGTGCTGCTGGACCGCACCTACTTCCTGCCCGAGGACGACGCCGACCGGGCGTGGTCGCGGCCGGCGCGGGAGGCGCTGGCCGACCTGCTGGTCGCCGTCGCGACCACGCTGCGCGACGTTGCGGCCGTGGCGGTCGGCGCCGGGCCGGCGGCCGGCATCGACCCCGCCTGCATGGAGACGCTGCTCGCGCTGCGCGCCCGGCTGGCCGAGGCGCTGCTCGTCGACCCACGGGCCGACCCCGCCGCCTGGTCGCAGCACGGCGCCCTGCTCGACGCCCTGGACCTGCTGCGCGTGGAGCTGGGCACCGCGCTGCAGCCGCCGACGGCGTCGTGGGCGCCGCCCCCGCTGGCCGCGGCGCAGCGGCGCGCGGTCCGCCGGGCGATGACCTGGCGCCGGCGCCGCTGACCTCAGGGCGCGGTGAGCACCACCGGGCCGTCGTCGGTGACCGCGACGGTGTGCTCCACGTGCGCGGCGCGCCGGCCGTCGGCGGTGACCACCGCCCAGCCGTCCTTCTTGTGCTTGTAGCGGTCGCCGCCGGCCAGCAGCATCGGCTCGATCGCCAGGGTGCTGCCGGCGTGCAGGCGCACCCGGTCCAGGCCGGCGGAGGGCCGGTTGGGCACGAACGGCGGCTCGTGCATCGAGCGGCCGATGCCGTGCCCGCCGTGGTCGGGCAGGTGCGCGTAGCCGTACCGCCGGGCGACGTCGTCGACGGCGCGGGCGACGTCCTGCAGGGTGGCGCCGGGCACCGCGGCGGCGATGCCCGCGGCCAGCGCCTCCTCGGTCGCGGTGACCAGCCGCGCGTCCTCGTCGGAGGCCTGCTCCCCCACCAGCAGCGAGATCGCCGCGTCGCCGTTCCAGCCGTCGACGACGGTGCCGCAGTCGACGCTGAGCAGGTCGCCGTCCTTCAGCCGCTGGCCGCTGGGACGGCCGTGCACGACGACCTCGTTGGGCGACAGGCACAGCACGCCGTTGTAGGCCGTCGGCGCCCACGCCGGCTTGTAGCCGAGGAACGACGACGTCGCGCCTGCCTCGTACATCGTCGTCCTGGCGAGGTCGTCGAGCTCGCGCAGCCGCACGCCGGGGACCGCCGCCGCCCGCACCGCCGCCAGCGTCCGCGCCACCGCGCACCCGGCCTCCCGCATGGCGTCGAGCTCGGCGGCGGTCCGCGGGGGCAGCACGGTCAGGTCCACGCCCCCGACGGTACGAGACGCCCGGCGCACGGCTGGCCGCGCCGTCCGGCCGGTGCCACGGTGACCGCCATGGACTTCCGGAGGGTCAGGCCCGGGCAGTGGCAGCGGGCGGCGCGCGTCGAGATCACCGAGCCCGGCGGGCTCCCGACGGCGCGCGAGGTGCACGAGCGCTGCCACGTCCTGTTCACCGAGGGCTGGTGCTACGTGGAGACCTCCGAGGGCAGCATCGACGTCTACCCCGCCCACCGGGTGCGCGCCGCGCACGACCTGCGCGAGCCCGACCAGCCCGACGAGGCCCCCGCGACGGGGCCCAGCCCGCTGCTCTAGCCGGCGTCCGTCCCCCGCCGGACGTCGCCGGGGTCGGGCGTGCGGAAGACCGTGTCCCGGCCCTCGGCGTCCGCGGGCGACACGCCGTCCTCCTCGGGGCGGTCGGGCTCCTCGCCGCCGACGCCGAACCCCTCGGCCGGCGGCGGTGCGCCGGCGCCCGGGTCGGCGGCGGCGACCTCGTCGTCCGGGCGGTACCGGTTCGGTGTCATGGGCTCCCACATCGACATCGCCCTCCCCTACCCACGCGCGGGTCCCTCCCGTCGGCCGTCCGGGTGACCAGCAGGTGATCACCGGGCGTCCGCCGGGTATACGGCCCGGGAACGGCCGGGATCACGGGGATCCACGGGGCGGCCGGTTCCGGAGGGAGCACGCGACGATGGCGACGACGGGCTCTGGTCAGCGGGCACGACGGGACGCCCGGCCGGTCCCCGCCCAGCACGGGATGGACGGCGCGGACGACGGGCGGCGGGAGAGCCGCGCCGAGCGGATCGACCGCGAGCTGATGGAGCTGCTCAACGAGCTGCGGGTGGCGCTGCCCGGGGTGCAGTTCCTCTTCGCCTTCCTGCTCATCGTGCCGTTCCAGCAGGCGACGTCCCGCGCGACCGACTTCCAGCGCGACGTCTACTTCGTGACCCTGGTCGCCGCCGTGGTGGCCACCGCCCTGCTCATCGCCCCGGCCGCGCAGCACCGGGCGCTGTTCCGCCAGCACGACAAGGAGGACCTGCTGCGGCGCAGCAACCGCAACGCCTTCCTCGGCCTGTGCGTGCTCGCGGTCGCGATCGTCTCGGCGGTGGTGCTGGTGGTCGACTTCCTCTTCGCCCTCCCGCAGGCGCTGATCACCGGCGGCGTCGTGGCGCTGCTGCTCGGCTGGCTGTGGATTGGCAGCCCGGCCGTCCAGCGCGCCCGCGGCGGCGCCGCCCACGACTGATCCGCCGGGGCGCACGGCCGTCGTGGCCGACCGCCGAACCCGGGCGGCCCGTGTCCGGGCCGGAAGTGGGCCACCGGTGTTCACCCGCCCGGCCGAGCCGGCCTGCCCAGGACCGCACAGACGGCGTCGACGACGTCGTCCGGGTCCTCGGGCTCCCAGAACCGCAGCACGCGCCAGCCGAGCCCGGTGAGGAGCGCGTCGGCCCGGCGGTCCCGTGCCACGTTGCCCGCGAGCTTCGCCGCCCACCAGTCGCGGTTCGCCCTCGGCAGGTGCCCGCACTCGGGGCAGCCGTGCCAGAAACACCCGGTAAGGACCCCGTCCCCCTCACCCCTCGCAAGCTCGGGGCGAGCCTCTGGACGGGGCCGGGGCCGGACGTCGACCCGGTAGCGGACGCCGCGGGCGTGCAGCCGCCGCCGCACCGCCATCTCGGGCCGGGTGTCGCGCCGGCCCTGCCGCCGGAAGCGCGCCGCCACCACCTCCGAGGACGGCACGGGTGCGGGCCCGGGACCGGTCGTCGGGTCGGGGGCGGCCACGCGCGCATCCTGACCGCCGGCACCGACGGTCCGGCGGCGCCGCTCCCCTAGGCTGGCGTCCCGTGCAGACGGCGGTGACGACGGACGCCCCGCCGCGACCGGCCGGCGGCCCCCTCCGCTGGTCCCCCGTCGAACTGCTCCCCCCGGCGGTGCTCGCACTGCTGTGCGCCGTGCTGCTGGCCCCCGGGCACGGGCTCTGGTTCGACGAGGCGTTCACCGCCGAGGTCGCCCGCCGCCCCCTGGCGGACATCCTGCGGGCGGTCGTCACCGGCGACGGCGTGACCGGCTACCTCGCCGACGTCCCGCCCTCCTACAACGCGCCGTACTACCTCGTCGTGCACCTGTGGGTGTCCCTCCCGGGGCCGGGCGGCGACACGTCGCTGCGGGTGCTCTCCGTGCTGGCCACCGCCGGCGGGCTGGCGCTGGTCACCCGGGCGGTCACCCGGCTGGCCGGGCGGGTGACCGGGGTGCTGGCCGGCCTGGTGCCCGCCGCCGCGCCGCTGCTGCTCGAGCAGGCGGTGGAGGCGCGCAGCTACGGGCTGGCCGTCCTCGCCACCGGCGGGGCGCTGCTGGGCCTGACCCGCTGGCTGCAGACCGGGCGCGGGCTGCTGCTGTTCGGCCTCGCGGGCGCCGGCATGGGTCTCATGCACTGGTACGCCGTCACCGTCCTGGCCGCGTTCGTCGCCGCGGCGCTGCTGCTCCGCGGCCGCGCGGCCGTGCGGGTCGCCGTCGTCGGCGCGCTCGCCGCCCTGCCGGCCGTCGGCCTGGTCGGCGTCAACCTGCTCAACGGCACCGGCGCGCGCAACGCCGAGCACCTGCGCGACACCGGCGGCACGCTCGCGGACCTCGCCGTCGAGGCGTGGGCCGGCGGGCGCACGCCGCTGCTGTACCTCACCGTGGGGCTGGCCGTGGTCGGCGCGCTGCGCGGCGGGGGCACGCGGGTGGTCGGCGTCTGCTGGGTGCTGGTGCCGCTGCTGCTCCTGCTGGCCGCCGAGACGGTGCGGCCGGTCTACCTGCCCCGCTACCTGCTGGCCGGACTGCTCGGTCTGGGCGTGCTCGCCGCGGTCGGCGCCACCGCCCTCCCCCGGGGTGCGCGGGCGCCGGTGGCCGCCGCGCTGGTCGGCCTGTCCCTGGTGGCGAGCGCGCCGCTCGCCACCAGGGAGCCGCGGGAGCGGTCGGACGAGGTCGTCGCGTTCCTGCTGCGGGAGCAGCACGCGGGCGAGCCCGTGGTGGCCGCCGACCAGCGCGCTGCGCTCGGGCTCGACCACTTCGTGCGGACGGAGGGCCCGCGGCTGCGTCCCGACGTCGTCCTGCCGCCCGACGACGCCCCCGCCGGCGCCGAGCGCGTCTGGCTGGTCCGGCGTCTGATCGACGGCGAGCCCGTGCCCACCGACGACGACGCGGTCCTCATCGACGCCGGGCTGTCCCTGACCCGGACCGAGGAGTTCCCGGGCGCGAAGACCGACCTGGTCGTCCAACTCTGGGAGCGCTGACCCCGCGCGTCGCCGCCCAGGCGAGCGACCGCAGCGACTGCCGCAGCCGGGCGCGGGTGGTCCACGCCGAGGCGCCCTCCGGCCGGCGATCGCGCGCGACCGGCACGCTGGTCAGCGGGGCGCCGGGCAGCCCGGCGGCGAGCACGACGCTGGGCGCGTCCCCGGCCAGCACGGCCGCGACGACGGCGTCACGGACCGCGGGCCCGAGCGCGAGGAACGCACCGGCGTCCGGAGGCAGGCCGGTGAGGCGGGCGGCGACCCGCCGGTGCAGCTCGCCGGTCAGCCGGCGCACCGGCGACTCGTAGCGGCCCCGCCGCCCCGCGAAGACCGCGCCGACGTCGTCGTCTGCCAGCCGGTCGAGCAGCGCCGGCACCGCCTCCGGCGGGTCCTGCAGGTCGGCGTCGAGGCACACCCACACGTCGGCGTCCTCCGCGGCCAGCCCGGTGGCCAGGGCGCGGTGCTGGCCGACGTTGACCTCCAGCGCGGTGACCGCCACCCGCGGGTCGGCCGCCAGCTCCCGGGCGACCGCCAGGCTGCCGTCGGGCGAGGCGTCGACCACCAGCCGCAGCCGCCAGTCCCGTCCCCCCAGCGCCGCGGCCAGCCGCTGCGCCAGCGGCCGCAGGGTCGCCTCGTTGCCGTACACCGGGACGACGACGGCGACGCGGGGCGGGCTCACTCCGCCGCCCACGTCCGCGCGAGCCCCTCCGCCAGGTCCACCGTCGGCGTCCAGCCGAGCAGCTCGCGGGCGGCGCCCGGGTCGCACACCCAGTCGGCGGTGTCCCAGTGCCGGCCGGGATGGGTGCCCGGCGCGGTCGCGATCGGCCGGCCGGTGACCCGCTCCGCGGTCGCGACCAGTTCCGCGACGTCGGTCTGCACGCCGGTCCCGACGTTCACCACCGCGCCCGGCGTCAGGGTGTCGTCCGTCGCCGCCCGCACGCAGGCCTCGACGACGTCGCCGACCCACACCCAGTCCCGCCGGCTGACCCCGGCCGGCAGCGGCACGGTTCCGCCGGTGCGGGCGGCGGCGAGCACCACCGGCACCAGCCGGGTCGGGTGGTCCCCCGGCCCGTAGACCTGGAACGCGCGCAGCACCGCCGCCCGCACGCCGCGCTCCGCGGCGGCCGCCTGCAGCAGCAGCGAGCCGGCCGCCTTGGTGGCGCCGAAGAAACCGCGCGGCCGCAGCGGGGCGTCCTCGGTCAGCGGCGCCGGGCCGGCCGCGTACTCGGTCGACGAGCCGAGCCGCACGACGGCACGGCAGCGGTCGGGCAGCGCGTCGACCAGCCAGGGGCTGGTGTTGACCGCGACCGTGGCGGCCCGCTCGGCCGGCGTCGCCTTGGCCCGCCCGGCCGCCAGGGAGAAGACGACGTCCGGATCGGCGGCCCGGACCGCCGCCGCCGCGGCGACCGGGTCGGCGAGGTCGACGGCGGCGCGGGTCGGTCCGGTGACGTGCCAGCCGTCGGCCCGCAGCCGCGCCACCAGGTGCCGCCCGACGAAGCCGCCGGCGCCGGTGACCAGCGCCCGGCCGCTCACGCGGGCAGCGCGACCGGGAGGTCGACCGCGGCGGCCTCCACCGCCGCCACGAACCCCTCCCGCCGCTCGGCGACGGCGAGCCGGTCGGCGGCGGACAGGCCGGCCAGCGCGGCGCGCAGGCGCGGCACCTCGACGAACGGGTCGCGCCCGGCCATGTCCGCGGTGAACGAGCGCCGCAGGAAGGTGAAGTCGGTGCGCAGCCGCACCAGCTCGGCGGCCAGCAGCACCCCGGGCACGGGGAACCCGCCGCCGGGCAGGGTCAGCCCGCCGACGCCGAAGGGCACCGGGACGGCGGCGCGCACGGCCTCGACGGTCCCGTCGACCAGCGGCCGGAACAGCTCCCGCGACCGCCGGTCGATGCGCAGGTCGTTGAGCCCGACGTAGATCCGCGACAGCGGCCGCCGGGCCAGCTCGGCCACCCGGTCGACGGCGTCCTGCGTCTCGACCAGGATGCCCAGCCCGCAGCGGCCGGCGACCAGGTCCAGCGTGCGGTCGACCTCCTCGGGCGTGCGGACCATGGGCAGCAGGACCTCGTCGGCGCCGGCCGCCACCGCGTCGGCCACCTCGCGCGCCGTCCACGGGCCCGCGGCGTTGATCCGGCACAGCAGCCGCCCGTCGGTGGCCGCGCGCATGCGCACGAGGTCCGCGAGGGTGTCGGCGTTGATCTGGGTGCCCTCGCCGGCCTGCCGGCGGTGCTTCCCGCGGCGCTCCCAGTCGACGACGATCCCGGCCGCACCGGCCGCGACGACGTCCCGCCCCCAGGCGGCGTCCACGGTGAAGAGGAACAGATCCACGCGGTGAGCTTAGGCACACCTAACTCACCGTCCGCGCCCAGGGTCAGGCGGGCGCCGGGGCCCGCCCGGGCGACGGTGACGGCGCGGCCAGGGCCGGCGGGAACGGCACCGCCGGGCCCTGCACGGTGACGGTGACCTCCGCGCCGGGGGGCGGCAGCTCCGCACCCTCGGTGCGCGCGCTCACCCGCCGGCCCGAGGGCAGCTCCAGCTCGACGCGGGCGTCGTGGCCGTAGAAGTCGACGCCGCGCACCCGGGCGCCCGGACCGGCCGTCAGCCGCAGCTGCTCGGGCCGCAGCATCACCCGGACCGGGCCGTCCGGACAGGGCCGGCCCAGCGCCAGCTCACCGAGCTCGGAGGCCACCCGGCCCCCCGCGGCGACGCCGTCGAGCACCACGGCCTCCCCGACGAAGGCGGCCACGTCCAGGTCGCGCGGCTCGCGGTAGAGCGTGCGCGGATCGGCCAGCTGGGCGAGCGTCCCGCCGCGCAGGACCGCCACCTGGTCGGCGGTCGACAGCGCCTCGGCCTGGTCGTGCGTGACCAGCACGGCGGTCGCGCCGGTGGCCCGCAGCGCCTCGACGACGGCCCGCCGGGTGTCCTCCCGCAGCGCGGCGTCGAGGGACGAGAACGGCTCGTCGAGCAGCACCAGCGACGGCTCGGGCGCCAGGGCCCGGGCCAGCGCCACCCGCTGCTGCTGGCCGCCGGAGAGCTGGTGCGGCGCGCGGTCGGCGAGCGCGGCGTCGAGGCCGACGAGGGCGAGCAGCCCGGCGATCCGCGCCCGGTCCCGGCGCAGCCGGCGGGGCAGGCCGAAGGCGACGTTGCCCGCCACGCTCAGGTGCGGGAACAGCCCGCCCTCCTGCGGGACGAAGCCGATGCCGCGCCGGCGGGCGGGCAGCCCGCGGCCGGCCCCGGCCACCACCCGGCCGCCCAGCTCGACCGTGCCGGCGTCGGGGTCGTCGAACCCGGCGACGATGCGCAGCAGCGTCGTCTTCCCGCAGCCGGAGGGCCCCAGCAGCGCGGTCGTCGTCCCGGCGGGGACGTGCAGGTCCACCCCGGTGAGCACGGGGGTGCGGCCGTAGGACTTCGCCAGGCCGGTGACGGTCAGCGCGCTCATGTGGTCAGACCTCGTCGGACGTCTCGGGAGAGCAGCACCGTGGCCGGTGCCGAGAGCAGGACCATGACGACGGCGTAGGGCGCGGCGGCGCCGTACTCCAGGGCGCTGCTGGCCGACCAGAACGCCGTCGCGAGGGTCCGGGTGCCGGTCGGGGCGAGCAGCAGGGTGGCGGTGAGTTCCGTGACCACCGCGAGGAACACCAGCGCCGCACCCGCGCCGATCCCCGGGGCCAGCAGCGGGAGGGTCACGCGGGCGAGCCGGGCCGGCGCGGAGGCGCCGAGGGAGGCCGCCACGTCGTCGTGGACCGGCGGCGACTGCTCCACCGCCGCGCGCACCGTGACGATCGCCCGGGGCAGGAAGAGGATCGCGTAGGCGGCCAGCAGCACCGGGACGGTCTGGTAGAGCGCCGGCAGCAGCCGGATGCTCACCGTGACCAGCGCCAGCGCGACGACGATCGCCGGCACGGCGCTGCCCAGGTAGGTGGTGCGCTCGAGCAGGGTGGCCAGCGGCCCGCGGCGGCGCACCGCGAGCCAGCCGGTCGGCAGGGCCAGCGCGGCGGTGACGGCCGCGGCCGCGGTGGCCAGCGCGAGGGTCGTGCCGGTGGTGGTGGCCAGGGCCGCCCAGTCGACCCGCGCCGAGGTGCCGGTGAGGAACGAGGACGCCAGCGCGGCGACGGGGACGACCAGCGAGAGCCCCACGACCGCGGCGAGGGCCAGCAGCGCCGGCCCGGTGAGCAGCCCGAGCCGGACCGCGCGCGGCCGGCGGGCGGCGCCGGCCCCGGTGCGGGCGTAGCCGCGGGCGCCGCGCAGGCGGATCTCGGCCACCAGCAGCACCAGGCACAGCAGCAGGAGGACGCCGGCGAGCACGGTGGCGGCCGGCCCGTTGAAGGTGGCGCGGTACTGGTCGTAGACCGCCGTGGTGAAGGTCGGGTAGCGCAGCATCGCCAGGGCACCGAACTCGGCCAGCACGTGCAGGGCGACGAGCAGCGCCCCGCCGAGCACCGCCACCCGCAACTGGGGCAGCTGCACCCGCCGGAACACCGCCCAGCCCGACAGGCCCAGGCCCCGCGCTGTCTCCTCCAGCGCCGGGTCGGTGCCGCGGAGGGCGGCGACCGCGGGCAGGTACACGAACGGGAAGTAGGCCAGCGAGACGACCAGCAGCGCGCCGCCGTACGTGTCCAGCCCGGGCAGCAGGGAGATCCACGCCGAGCTGGTGACGAACGCCGGCAGGGCCAGCGGCGCGACCATCAGCACGTGCCACACCCGGCGTCCGGGCAGGGCGGCGCGCTCCACCAGCCAGGCCGCTCCCACGCCGAGCACGACGCAGACGGCCACCGTGCCGGCGACCAGCCGGAGGGTGTTGCCCAGCAGGTCGGCCACCCGGCGCCGGAAGAGCAGCTCCGCGACGCCGCTCCAGCCGACCTCCACGACGGCCACCGCGATGTGCGCCAGGGGCAGCAGCGCGAGCGTCGCCACGGCCGCGGCGAGCGCCACCGTCACCGGCGCGCGCCGCGCCCGGGACGCGCGACGGCCCCGCGACGCCGGAGGGGCGGGGGTCGCGGGGCGCGGGCGGGCGGGGGCCGGGGCCCGGGAGGTGCTCAGAGCAGGCCCACCTCCTGCATGAGCTCGGTGACCCGCTCCTGGTCGAGGGAGCCGGGGTCGACCGCGGGCGCGTCGAGGGTGTCCAGCGCCGGGAGCGCCTCGGCGGAGGCGACCCCGGTGCCGACCGCGTACTCCAGGGCGGTGCTCTCGGCCAGCCGCTCCTGCGCCTCCCGCCCGGTCAGCCAGGCGACCAGCCGCTGGGCGTCCTCGGGCTGGTCGGAGGAGGTGAGGACGCCGGCCCCGGAGACGCTGAGGAAGGCGCCCGGGTCCTGGCCGCCGAAGAAGTGCAGCCGCGCGTCGTCGCCCTTGAGGCCGCCCTCGGCCTGGTCGCGGTACCAGTAGTAGTGGTACATGACGCCGGCATCGATCTCACCCTCGTCGGCGGCCACCATGACGGCGGTGTTGCTCTGGTAGACGCCGGCGTTGCGCTCGAGCCCCTCCAGCCACGCCCGGGTGGCGTCCTCGCCGCGCAGCGCCAGCACCGCGGCGACGATCGCCTGGAAGTCCGCACCGCCGGCCGCGATGCCGATGCGGCCCGCCCACGCCGGGTCGGCCAGGTCCAGGATCGACGCCGGCAGCCGGTCCTCCGGCAGCGCGGTGGGGTCGTACACCAGGACGGTCGAGCGGGCGGCGAAGCCGGTCCAGGTCCCCGACGACGGCCGGAACCGCTCGCCGACCTGGTCGAGCGTGGCCGGGTCCAGCGGGGCGAGCAGCCCCTCGCGGTCGAGGACGGCGATCGAGGGGCTGTTCTCGGTGAGGAAGACGTCGGCGGGCGAGGCGTCGCCCTCCTGCACGATCTGGTTGGCCAGCTCGGCGTCGTTGCCGTCGCGGAACTCCACCTCGATGCCGGTCTCCTCGGTGAAGCCCTCGAGCATCGTGCGCACCAGGCTCTCGTGCTGGGCGCTGTACACCGTGAGCGTCTCCGCGTCCGACGCACCGGCGCTCCCGCAGGCGGCCAGCGCTCCGGACAGGCAGACGGCGGTCAGAACGGCGGCGGTCGCCCGCCCGGGCGTGGTCACGGGTCCTCCAGGAGACGTGCACGGCTGATCTACAGCCAGGGTAGGCACACCTAACCAGAAGCGCCGACGAGGCCGGGGACCGATGAGTCCGCGCCCCCTCCCCGGTCGGAAGCGTCAGACCCGCGCGGGACCGTGCGGGCACCCGACTCGGGAGCAGGGGGTGGGGCACGTGACGGCGTACGTCGGTGATGCGGCGCCGGCCGGTGGGCAGGCGCCCGGGAGCGACGGGGTCCCGGCGATCGAGGCCGCGGGGCTGGTCAAGCGCTTCGGCACCACGACGGCGGTCGCCGGGGTCGACCTGCTGATCCCGCAGGGCGGCGTGCACGGCTTCCTGGGCCCCAACGGGGCCGGCAAGACGACGACGATCCGGATGCTGGCGACCCTGCTCCCGCCCGACGGCGGCACCGCCCGGGTGTTCGGCCACGACGTCGTCACCGACGCCGACGCCGTCCGCGCGCGGGTGAGCCTGACCGGCCAGTTCGCCTCCCTGGACGAGGTGCTCAGCGGCGCGGAGAACCTGCTGCTGCTCGCCCGGCTGCTCGGCTACTCGCGGGCCGCCGCCCGCCAGCGCACCGACCAGCTGCTGTCGGCGTTCGGTCTCACCGAGGCCGCGGGCAAGCAGGTGAAGAACTACTCCGGCGGCATGCGGCGGCGGATCGACATCGCCGCGAGCATCGTCGTCCGGCCCGACCTGATCTTCCTCGACGAGCCGACCACCGGCCTGGACCCGCGCAGCCGCAACCAGGTGTGGGACGTCGTGCGGGCCCTGGTCCGCGGCGGGACGACGGTGCTGCTGACCACGCAGTACCTCGACGAGGCCGACCAGCTCGCCGACCGCATCTCCGTCATCGACGCCGGCCGCGTCATCGCCGAGGGCACGCCGGGTGAGCTGAAAGCGTCGGTGGGGTCGGGCACGCTGCACGTGCGGGTCGGCGACCCGGCCCGCCGGGGGGCGGCCCGCGAGCTGCTCGAGCGGGTGCTGGCCGTGCCGGTGACCGAGGACGGCGACCCGGCGGCCCTCACCGCCTCCGTGCCCGACGCCGGGCCGGCCGCCCGGGCGCTCACCGAACTGGAGGCCGCCGGCATCCCGCTGGCCCAGTTCGCCCTCGGGCAGCCGAGCCTCGACGAGGTCTTCCTCGCCCTGACCGGCCGGCCCGCCGAGACCGCCGCTCCGTCCGCCCCTGACCCGGAGGACCCGCGATGACCACCCTCGACAGCCCGCCGGCCGCCACCGCCTCCGCCGAGGTCGCGGCCCCGGACACCGACGCGGTCCTCGCCGCCCTCGGCTCGGGGGAGCGCCCGCGGCCGCAGGGCCCGCTGGCGGCGTCGGCGACCTTCGGCCGGCGCACCCTGCTGCGGATCAAGTACGTCCCGGAGCAACTGTTCGACGTCACCGTCTTCCCGGTGATGCTCACGCTGATCTTCACGTACCTGTTCGGCGGCGCCCTGGCCGGCTCGGTCGACCGCTACCTGCAGTTCTTCCTGCCCGGGATCCTCGTGCAGAGCATCCTCATGATCACGATGTACACCGGGGTGGCGCTCAACACCGACATCGAGAAGGGCGTCTTCGACCGCGTCCGCTCGCTGCCGGTCTGGCGGCCCAGCGCGCTGGTCGGCGCGCTGCTCGGCGACGTCGTCCGGTTCACGCTCGCCTCGGCGGTGGTCATCGGCCTGGGCCTCGCGCTCGGGTTCCGGCCGCGGGGCGGGCCGGGCGGGGTGCTCGCGGCCGTGGCGCTGCTGCTGGTGTTCGCCTTCGCGCTCGGCTGGATCTGGACCTACCTCGCGCTGGTCGTGCGCACGCCGAACGCGGTCATGGGCTGGAGCATGCTGGTCATCACGCCGCTGACGTTCGGCAGCAACATCTTCGTCGCCCCCGCCACGATGCCCGGCTGGCTGGAGGCCGTGGTCGAGGTCAACCCGGTCAGCCACCTGGTCAGCGCGGTGCGCGGGCTGGTGCACGGCGAGGTCGCCGGCTCCGACGTCGTCCTCGTGCTGGTGTGGGCGGCCGCGCTGGTCGCCGTCCTCGGCCCGCTGACCATGCGCCGCTACCGCACCCGCAACTGACGTCGGCTACAACGGGGAGGTGCCCGCCTCGCAGCCGACCCTCCGCACCGCCCCCTTCGCCGAGCTCACCGCGTTCGAGGTCTACGCCCTCTGCCGGTTGCGGGTCGACGTCTTCGTCGTCGAGCAGGAGTGCCCGTACCCCGAGCTGGACGGCCGGGACACCGAGCCCGCCACGCGGCACCTGTGGTTCGAGGAGGACGGCGAGGTGCTGGCCACCATCCGCGTCCTCGACGACGGCGCGACCCGGGCGATCGGCCGGGTCGCCACCGCCGCCACCGCGCGCGGGCGCGGGCTGGCCGCGCGGCTGGTCGAGGCCGGGATCGAGCTGTGCGACGGCGCCCCGATCACGCTGGGCGCCCAGGCGCACCTGCAGGGCTGGTACGAGCGCTTCGGCTTCCGGCTCAGCGGGCCCGGGTACGTGGAGGACGGGATCCCGCACGTGCCGATGCGCCGCGAGCCGGCCTGACCCGCGCTCAGGCCGCCGTCGCCGGCCCCAGGTCGGCGGCGCCGAACGCGGCGTCGAACCGGTCGCACCAGATGACGACGCTCGTCCAGCCGGTCGCGTCGACCCCCGCGGGCACGGCGTAGTTCTGGTCGCCGACGTTGCCCTTGAGCGGTCCGAGGTCGACGAACTGCTCGTCGAACGCGGCCTCCTCGCCGGTGGCCGGGTTCTGCGACAGGTACACGTACAGCGCCGGGCCGTTGGAGGTCGCGAAGCCCTCCAGCCGGACGACGACCTGCCCGTCGGGGAGCCGCACCACCCGCGCGGTGCCGACGGTCTCGTGCTCGCGGGAGACGAACGTGCCGGTGGCGAGGTCGACCGGCCCGGGCGGCGCCACGGTGATCACCGCTCCCCCGCCGTCGCCGGTCTCCGGGGTCTCCTCCGCGGCCGCCGACGGCAGGCTCTCGTCCACCCGCTCGTCGTAGAAGAGCTTCTGCGGCTGGAACCAGACGAGCGCGACGGCGGCCAGCGCCACCCCCACGACCGCCGCCGTCAGCCAGATCCGGGTCCTCCGCCGCGTCGACACGGCGGCGGACCCTAGCCGTGGCCCCGCCGCCCGTGGGGCCGCGCGAGCGTGGCCGTCCGGCGGTCGGGTACCGCGCGCCCCATGGCAGACGACAGGACCCCCGGCGGGTTCGCCGGACGGCTCGGGGCGACGGTGGAGGACGCCGGCGACGGCGCCGCGACGCTGGCGTTCGAGGTCCGCGACGAGCACCTGAACCCGGCGGGCACGCTGCACGGCGGCGTCGTGGCGACGCTGGTGGACACGGTCATGGGCCAGGCGGTGCGCAGCACCACCGGCGACGGCGAGGTGCCCGCGACCAGCCAGCTCACCGTCACCTACCTGCGCCCGGGGAGGCCCGGCCCCCTCGAGGTGCGCGGCCGGGTGCGCACCCGCGGCGAGCACCTGACGATCTGCGAGGCCGACGTCGAGCAGGAGGGCAAGGCGCTGGCCCACGCCGTCGCGACGTTCGCCCTGCTCGAGCGCTGAGAACGCGCGAGCGCCCCGCCGGCCGGGCCGGCGGGGCGCTCGTCGTGTGCGGGTGGGATCAGGCGATCGGCTCGAGGCAGTAGACCGTGCCCTCGTCGCCGGTGCTGCCGTACCAGAGGGCGTCGGTGGCCGAGGCGAAGTCGATGCAGGTGTCGGGGTCGGCGAGGTACTCGCTCTCCGTCTGCTCCTCCTCCTCGATGCCGACCACCCGCAGCTCGGCCGCCGAGTCGTCGCAGGCGACGACGTCGACGTCCGTGCCGCTGGTGCGCTGCACGCAGTCGCCGACCTCGGGGGCGCCGAAGTCGATGAAGCGGAACGCGGCGAGGCCGCCCGCGACGGCGACCGCGGCGACGACGCCGCCGATCTTCTTGCCCTTGCCGGGCTTGCCGGCCGGCGCGGGGCCGCCGAAGGGCCCCGGCTGACCGGGCTGGCCGGGACCGAACTGCCCCGGGGCGCCGGGCTGGCCGAACGCCGGCTGACCGGGCTGCGGCTGGCCGAACGCCGGCTGACCGGGCTGGGGCTGACCGGGCTGGCCGTACCCCTGCTGGCCGGGCTGGGGCTGACCCCACGCGCCGGGCTGCCCGGGCTGGCCACCGGCGGGCGGCTGCCAGCTCCCCGGCTGCGGGGCGCCCTGCGGCGGAACGGGCCGGCCGGGCTGCGGGCCCCCTGCCGGCGGCGGGGTGCCGGGCTGTCCCGGGTTCGTCATCACGTGCTCCTCGGTGCTCCGACCGGCGCCGGGGTGGCACGCGGTCCGACGGGCACCTTCACACACGGCGAACGCGCAGGTCAGGAGGACGCGCCGCAGCCTCCCCCGCGCGGGTCAGACCGGAACCGGCGCCGGGAGGGGGTCGTCGAGCACCATGCTGACGCTCGCCGGGGCACCGGCCGGGTCGTCCTCGTACACCTCGTCGTCGTCCCCCGTGCCGCACTGGCTGACCAGGAGGATGAAGGCGAACACCAGGACGATCAGGCCGAGGAAGGTCCCGAGGAGCACCGCCCGGCCGCGCTTGGGCCGCGGCTGCATGCCCCGCCGCGGGTCGTCGGGGTCGGGCGGTCGGGCGGCCTGGGACATGGGCGGGCTCCTCGTGCAGGACGAACGGGGCGGCGTGTGCTGCGCCCTCTCTCCCCACACATGCCCAGCGCGCCCGCCGGTACGCCTGCGGGACGCGGCGGCGGGCGGCACCCTCGCCGCATGACCACAGCGACGTGGAACGGGACCGTCATCGCCGAGTCCGACGACATCGTCACCGTCGAGGGCAACGCCTACTTCCCGCGCGAGTCGGTGCGCGAGGACGTGCTGCGCCCGTCGTCGACGCACACCACCTGCCCGTGGAAGGGCCGGGCCTCCTGCTTCACCCTCGAGGTCGACGGGCAGACCAACCCCGACGCGGCCTGGTACTACCCCGAGCCGAAGGACGCGGCGAGGGAGATCACCGGCCGGGTGGCCTTCTGGCGGGGCGTCGAGGTCCGCTGAACGACGAGGGCCCGGCCGCCGCGGCGGCCGGGCCCTGGCGTCGGTCCGTCACGAGCTGGGGCGTCCACCGGCGAGCTCGCGGGCGGAGGCGGCCTCGTCGGGCGCGAGGGCGGCGCTGCGCTCCTGGCGCTCGATGGCCCGGTGGTAGGCCTCCCAGGCCTCGTCCGGGGAGACGCCCAGCGCCGCGGCGATCTGCTCCCAGCTCGCCCCCCCGCGCAGCGCGGCACGGAAGCCGGTCAACTGGCTGTCGTGGGCCTTGCGGGCGATGACCTCGCACAGCGCGAGGATCTCCAGGGACTCCGGCACGTCGAGCGAGGTCTGCTCGCTCAGCAGCGAGGTCCAGTCGTCGTCGTCCCGGTCCCGGACGGTGTTGAGAGTCGTCGCCCCGGAGTCCCGCCGGCTGAGGAAGTCGAGGCGGGTGGCGGCCGTCTGGAGCGAGAACTCCTGCTCCAGGGCCTCGGGAGTGATCTGCATGCCCCCACCTTCCCCGAGGAGGCGGACGGTTGCGACCCGCTGCGACGCGGATCTCCCCCGGTCGGCGGAGGGCCCGCACCCAGGGTGGGTGCGGGCCCTCCGGAGCGTGTCAGCCGGGCGTCACTCGTCCTCGACGCCCACGGCCTCCTTGGCCACCGCGGCCAGCGCCACCTGCGCGGCGCTGATCACGTCCGGCCGGTTCTTGTGCGTCTCCTCGTACCGGATGAGCACGTTGATCTGGCGCGGGTCGCGCAGGGCCTTGGCGGCCTCGGCGGCGTCCGGGGTCGACAGCGAGTCGAAGCCCTTGACGGGCAGCTCGTCGGCGGAGACGTCGCCGAGCTCCTCGCGGGCGGCCCGGGCGGCGTCGGCGGCCTCGCGGTTGCCCTCGCGGCCGGCGACCCGCTCGGCCCGGCGCAGCGCGGCGCTCCGGCCGGCCCCCAGGGTCTCGCGGACGGCGCCGGCCAGGCCGCTCGCCCTGTCCGCGGCCTGCCCGAGCTCCTCGCCCATCTTCTGCCGCCGCTGCTCGGCGGTGTCGAGCGCCCCGTTCACCCGGTTGGCGACGAAGCGGTACGGCGCGACGACGGCCCGGCTGGCGGCGCCGGCGACCTGCTGGAACGGGGTGGGCCGCAGCGCGGCGGGGCCGCCCAGCGCCTCCTCGGCCAGCACGACGCGCAGCCAGTCGACGGTCGCCTCGTGGGCGGTGACCAGGCCCTCCGCGAGCCGCACGACCTCCTCCAGGCCGGCCTTCTGGCCGAGCACCTTGAGGTAGAGGGCGCGGTCGAGCAGCTGGTGCTCGAGCGTGAGGTCCTGCAGCAGCGCCTCCTCGATGGGCGCGGCCTGCTCGAAGGTGGCCTTGAGGAGGGCGGCCAGCCGGCCGAGGGCCGGGGTGACGACGTCGGGCACGCCGCCGAGGTCGCGCAGCACGGCGGTGGTGAGGCGGGTGCGCTCGGCGGCGTTGTCGGCGTTCTGGGTCAGCTCGCGGCGGACGGCGTCGGTCCGGGCCTGCAGCACCCGGGTGCGGGCGATCTGCTCCTCGGTCTGGCTGAGCAGGACGAGCGCGCGGAGCTGGTTGACGATCTTGGCGTTCTCGTTGTCGGTCACGGCGGGGACTCCAACGATCGGGGACGACCTGACGCCCCCTTCCTGCCCCGCCGCCGGGCACTGCTAACAACAGCAAGCGGATTGCTAGCAGTGAGGCGGGTCACGTACCCGGCGGCACCCACTCGGCCGAGATGCCGAGCTGCTCCCCGATCGCCCGCATCTCCGCCTCGAACAGCGGCGCGGCGTCGACGAGGGCGAACTTCAGGTGCCCGAACACCTCCATGCAGACCAGTCCGTACAGCCGCACCCAGCAGGAGAGGAAGACCGCCATCACGCCCAGCGGCAGCTCGACCGGGAGCTTCGCGCACCACGCGCGCAGCTGCTCCTGGAAGTCGGGGGCGAGGTCGGCGTCGGCCGGGACCGGGAACGGCCGCTGGAAGTACACGGCCGCCAGGAGGGCGGCGAAGACCCCGCCGAAGCGGCGGCCGGCGACGGCGGCCGGCCCCTCGCCGGTCTCGTCGGGGACGACGCCGTCGGCCGCGGAGCCGAAGAGCAGCCCGAACTCGGCCGGGTGGCCGACCGCCCAGGTGCGGAAGGCGCGCGCGGTGACCAGCAGCTGCGCGCCGGGCCGGGGCGGGACGACGGCGTCGCGGGCGGCCTCCAGGTGGTCGCACAGCTCGTCGTAGAGGTCGGCCACCACCTGCTCGACGAGCTCCTCGCGGCTGGCGTAGTAGCGGTACAGCGCCGGCGCGGTCAGCCCGACCTCGCGCGCGATCGCCCGCAGCGCCAGCCCGTCCGGCCCGTGCTCGACCAGCACGCGGCGGGCCGCACTCCGGATGTCACGCAGCGTCTCGGCGCGCAGCCGCTCGCGCCTGCTCACCGGCTCCGCCACGGCCGACCACCTCCCGGGGTTGACGTCAGTGAACGGCGTATGCAGAGTTACCGCCGTTCGCTAACAGTGTTCACCCAGCCTACCGGGAGAGGGAGGGGCTGCCGTGTTCGAGGCCCTCGGACGAGTGGTGTACCGACGGCGACGGTGGGTGCTGGCGGTCAGCGCCGTCGCCGTCGTCGTCGCGGGTGTGTGGGGCACGGGCGTCTTCGGCCGGTTGACCGGCGGCGGCTTCGAGGACCCGGGCAGCGAGAGCGCCCGGGCCGCCGAGCTGGCGGTCCGCGAGCTGGGCCGCGACGCCTCCGACGTCGTCGTCCTGTACCGCAGCGACGACCTCACCGTCGACGACCCGGCCTACCGGGAGGCGGTCACCGCGTCCCTGACCGGGCTGCCCGACGGCGTGGTCGAGCGGGCCACGACCTGGTTCGACACCGGCGCCGAGCCGCTGGTGAGCGAGGACCGCCGGTCCACCTACGCCGTGCTGCAGCTGGCCGGGGACGCCGACGCGCGCACCGACGCCGTCGACGTCGTCGAGGAGGAGCTGACCGCGCCGGGGCTGGAGACGTCGATCGGCGGCGCGACCACGGTCGAGCGCGACATCAACGAGCGGGTCAGCGCCGACATCGCCCGCGCCGAGATGATCTCGCTGCCGGTGCTGGCGGTGCTGCTCGTCGTCGTGTTCGGCAGCCTGGCCGCCGCGAGCCTGCCGCTGGCCATCGGCGTCACCGCGATCCTCGGGGCGTTCACCGCGCTGCGGGTGGTCAGCCTGTTCACCGAGGTGTCGGTGTTCGCGGTCAACATCGTGACGATCCTCGGGCTGGGGCTGGCGATCGACTACGGCCTGTTCGTGGTGAGCCGGTTCCGCGAGGAGGTGCGCCGGCAGGCGACGGTGGAGGACGCGCTGGCCCGCACGATGGCGACGGCGGGCCGCACGGTCGCCGTCTCCGGGATCACCGTGGCGCTGTCGCTCGCCGGGCTGGTGGTGTTCCCGCAGGTGTTCCTCCGCTCGATGGGCTTCGGCGGGGTGAGCGCGGTGCTGGTCGCGATGCTCGCCGCGCTGACCCTGCTGCCCGCGCTGCTGGCGGTGCTCGGCACGCGGGTGGACGCGCTGGCGGTGCCGTGGCGCCGGCGGGTGCGGGACGCGGAGCCCGGCCGCGGCGCGTGGGAGCGGATCGCCCGCGGCGTCATGCGCCGGCCGGTGCTGGTGACCGTCGCCGTCGTCGGGCTGCTGCTGGTGCTCGCGCTGCCGTTCCTGCGGGTGCAGTTCGGCGCGATCGACGTCCGCGCGCTGCCGGCCGGCACGGAGAGCCGGGTGGTGGCCGAGACGATCGACCGGGACTTCCCGCCCGCGCCGTCGGGTCCGGTGACCGCCGTGGTCAGCCTGGCCGACCCGGTCGACTCCCCCGCCGGCGCCGCCGCGCTCGAGGACTACGTGGCCGACGTGGCCGCGCTGCCCGAGGTGGACGGCGCGACGGTGACCGGCGCGGCCGGCACGACCGCGCGGGTGTCGGTGGCCTACGACGGCGACCCGGTCGACGCCGGCGCCCGCGCGCTGGTCGCCGACGTCCGCGCCGTGCCCGCCCCGCCGGGCGGGGAGGTGCTCGTCGGCGGCGAGAGCGCGGTGATGACCGACCTGCTGGACAGCCTCGGCTCGCTGCTGCCGTGGATGGCGCTGATCGTCGTCTCGACGACGTTCGTGCTGCTGTTCCTGGCCTTCGGGTCGGTGGTGCTGCCGGTCAAGGCGGTGCTCATGAACGTGCTGTCGCTGGGCGCCTCGTTCGGCGCGCTGGTGTGGGTGTTCCAGGACGGCAACCTGTCCGGCGTCCTGGGCTTCACGCCGACCGGGTTCATCGAGGCGACCCAGCCGATCCTCGTGCTGGCCATCGTGTTCGGGCTGTCGATGGACTACGAGGTCTTCCTCATGTCCCGCATCCGCGAGCAGTACGACCTGACCGGCGACAACACCGCCGCCGTCGCCACCGGGCTGCAGCGCACCGGCGGGATCATCACCAGCGCGGCGCTGCTGCTGCTCGTGGTGATCGGGGCGTTCTCCACCTCGGGGATCACCTTCATCAAGATGATCGGCGTCGCGATGGCGATCGCGATCGTGGTGGACGCGACCGTGGTCCGGACCCTGCTGGTGCCGGCGACGATGCGGCTGCTGGGCCGGGCCAACTGGTGGGCGCCGGGGCCGCTGGGCCGGCTCTACGCCCGCTACGGGATCCGCGAGTCCGACGGCGAGACGCCGGACGCCCCGCCGTCGCCGCGGCCGCGGGTGCCCGAGCCGGCCGGGGTGGGCTGACGTGCGGGTCGCACCGGCTCCGCGGGACCGCCGCGGAGCCGGTGCGGCGCCTCAGCGCGCCGGCGCCGGGGGGACCGGCGGCCGGCGGCGGGTCTCCAGCCGCAGCACCGGCTGGGTCAGCTGCGCCAGCGCGGCGCAGCGGGCGCAGACCGGGCCGGGGTGGGTCTCGGCGGCGCAGGTGTCACACAGCACGCGGGTCTCCTCGCTCGGGAGTCCGTCAGGACTCGGGAGCCAGAAGATGCCACCCACCTGCGACGTCGCGCCCGCCCGTGGGACGGGTGTGACGTCTCGTCAGCGATCCGTCACCGAAGCCGGCGACGGCGGCGCGGCGGGACCGCTCCCCCACCCCGGGCGGCGGCGCAGGACGGCGGTCGCGACGGGGCGGGACGCGGGCGCGCAGGCCTGGTCAGGGCCACTGTGCGAGGTGCTCAACGGGACCTCCCGGGACGGTGGCCACCGACGATGACGGCACCCCGGCCGCGGCGCGAGGCCCGCCGCACCGGTGGGACGAGACGTCACACGATCGACCCACCCCGTTCCCCCGTCCGGCACCCTCCGGCCGCCGGCGTCCACCGCCCTGACGTGCACCCGCCCAGGGCGAGCGGGATCCCGGACGGTCAGCGACACCGGCCGGTGGCCGGCGAGTGGTCACCTGCCGGGGGCACCGCACCTCGATGACCCCGACGACCGACCACTCGTCGCCGCTTGTCGACCTGCGGTCGTCTCGGGACGGCCGAGCCAGCAGCAGGTCGACAACCGTTCGCCTCAGCCGGCGTCCTCCACCGCGTGCCCCTCGTCCTCGGCCGGGACGCGCGGGGCGACGTCGTCGGCCGAGCGCCTGCCGACGGCGGCCGGGATTGCGGACGGTCCGGTCCTCTCCTGTCGCGCGCCCCTCCTCCGCCCCACGCGCCCCACCGTCTGACACCAGAGGGTCACGGCGCGTGCGGGATCAGCGACACCGGCCGGTTCCCGACCTACTCTCCCCGGGGCCGACGCGGAGAGCGCCGGGCACAGCACAGGAGGACGCCGCGCATGACGACCACGCTGGTGCGGGGCGCCAACGCACCGCTGCGCTCGGCATCGCAGCAGCCGACCGCCGAGGTCCGGGTCGAGCTCGCCTGGCGCAGCGCCCGCGTGCCGGCCGTCCTGACCGCGGTCGCCTGCGACGACCGCGGCCGGGCACTGAGCCCGGCCCACCAGGTCACCTGGCAGCGCCCGACGTCGGCCGGCGGCCGTGACCGCTTCGAGGTGCTCGTCGACCTGCGCGCCACCCCGGACGACGTCGTCAGCGTCGTCCTCGCGCTGGACGTGCCCGGCCCGGGTGTGCGGGCGCTGGCCGGGCTGACCGCCACCGTGCGCACGGCGTCCGGCGAGCCGCTCGCCGCCTACCCGGTGGAGGACCTTCCCGACGCCCCGGGCCTGCTGGTGACCGAGGTGTACCGCCGCTCGGGCCAGTGGAAGGTCCGCGCGATCGGCCAGGGCCTGGTCCAGGGCCGCTCAGGACTCCTGCGCTCGGTGGGCCTCCCGGGCTGACCGGCACAGACCACGGCCGCGGACGACTTCAGCGGTCGCCGTCAGGGCCGATACCGATACTCGACCGACCCGGACCCCCGTGTGGGGCCCACCGACGGGGGGAACCGATGCTCGTCCCACGCGTGCCCACAGGCCCGCGGCCGACCGCCGAGGGCGCCGCATGACCGGCCAGGGTGGGGCCGGCTCCTGGGGGGCGTGGCCGTCCGGACCCACGGGAGGCGCGTCCACGCCGGGCGGGTTCCCCTCGCCCGGCGGGTTCCCGTCGACGGGTGGCTTCCCGTCCCCTGGCGGGCTCCCGTCCCCCGGCGCACCCGCCCCGGGCCCGCTCGGGAGCACCGGCTCCCCGTGGGGTCCGACGCCCGCCGGGGCGCCGGCCGAGCGGGCGACGCCGCCGATCGCCCTGCTGGGCGCCGCGCTGCTCGCCCCGGTGGTGACCGTGCCGCTGCTGTTCCTCGACGGGTGGGGCTGGCACGTCCTCGGCTGGGCGGTCGCCACCTTCGGCGCCGCCGCACTGCTCATCGCCGCCACCCTCGCCGACACGCGGCGCCGTGCCTCCGCCTGGTACCTCGCCCGCGACGGCCTGGTCAGCGCGCTGCGGCTGGGCACCGTCGTCCTCGCCCTGCTCGCCGCCGGTGCGCACGCCTGGCTGTTCGCCGACTGGTTCTCCCGCCTCGAGGTGTTCGCGTGACCGCTGCACTCCCCCGCCGCGCGGCCGCGCTCCTGCTGGTCTGCGTCGGCGCCGTCCTCGCGCTCACCGGCCTCGCCGGCCCGGCCGCCGCCGCGCCGTCCCCGGTGGGAACCGCCGCGCTCCAGGACCTCGGTGCCTGCCTCGCCGACCAGCAGCAGGCCGACGTCCTGCTCCTGGTCGACGAGAGCGGCAGCCTCGGCCGCACCGACCCCGGCGACACCCGCGTCGCCGCGGCACAGCTGCTGCTGGCCCGGCTCGCCGACACCGCCGCCCGCAGCGGCGCGACCATCGACCTCGCCGTGAGCGGCTTCTCCGCCGGGGTCCGCAGCGCGCTGGACTGGTCGCCGCTGACCGAGGGGTCCCTGCCCGATGCCTCGGCCGCGGTCGCGGACTTCGCGAACCGCGACGACGGCTTCGAGACCGACTACTGGACGGCGCTGACCACGGCCCGCCAGCAGCTGGTCGACCACCGCGACCCCGCGTCGACCCGTCCCTGCCAGGCCCTGGTGCTGTTCACCGACGGGCAGTACGAGCTGTCCGCCCGCGACACCGACGCCGAGCGCCGGCAGTACGGCGAGACCCTGCCGATCCCCGGCGCGGAGGGCGTCCCGGTCACCTCCGACGAGGCCGCCGAGCAGGTGGCCGAGGCCGGGCAGGCGGACCTGTGCCGGCCCGGCGGCGTCGCCGACCAGCTCCGCGAGGACCGCATCCTGCTCATCGCGCTGGGCCTGTCCGGCGACGGGGTCGACCTGGGCCTGCTCGGACGCATCGCCGAGTCGGCGGCGCCGCCCCCGTGCGGCCAGGCCGCCCCCTACGGCCTGTTCCTCGACGCCGACGACGTCCAGGACCTGGTGCTGGCCTTCGACGCCGTGGGCGACCCGGCCAACCCGCCGCAGCCGGTCGACGAGAAGGGCGTCTGCGTGGGCGCGGCCTGCCCGCAGCAGGCGCACACCTTCACCCTCGACGCCTCGATCACCTCCATCCACCTCGTGGGCACGTCCGACGCGACGGGGATCGACGTCTACGTCCAGCCGCCGGGCGTGCCGCAGCCCCAGCTGCTGCGCTACGACGCGACCCGCCCCTCGGGCGTTCTCCCCGCCGGCGCGGTCGGCCTGGACTACACCTGGTACGCCGACGGCGCCTTCTCCGTCGACGCGGCCATCCCGGCCGACGGCGCCAACTGGTCGGGCCCCTGGCAGGTGGTCTTCGTCGACCCGACCGGCCAGAACCCCGACGCCGTCACCCGCACCCAGCTGACCATCCAGGCCGACCTGGCCGCGGTCGTCGGCCCGGGCGACCCCGTCCAGTGGCGGGTCGGGGAGGACGTCGGCCCGCTGTCGTTCGCGCTGGTCCGGTCGGACGGCACGCCGGCCACGCTCGGCGACCCGGCGCCCACCCTCGCGCTCGACGTCGCGCTGCTCGCGGACGACGGCACCGAGGCCGTGCTGGCGACAGCCGTGCCGGGCGCGCGGCTGGGCGCCGTGCAGCTCACCGTGCCCGGCGACTTCCCGCCGGGCCCCGCCGAGCTGCGCACCTCGCTCGCGGTCACCACGGTCAGCGGCCAGGTCCTGCAGCCGCAGGTGCGCACCGCGCAGGTCGACGTCCTCCCGCCGCTGGGCTTCCCGACCGTCGCCGCCGACCCGGTCGACTTCGGCCGGCTGGAGGGGACCGGGCCCAGCGACACCGTGACCATCCCCCTCACCGGCCCCGGCTGCGCGTGGGTGGAGTCCGCGACGCTCGACGTCCACCCCGCCGGCGTCGACGGGGTCACCGCGACCTCGCCGTACGGCAGTGCAGCAGAGTGCCTGGAGGTCGCTGACGGCGAGACCGGCGAGCTGACGGTGCAGCTCGAGAGTGACGTCGTCGACGCCGGCGACCTGCAGGGTGACCTGGTGCTGCGCGCCGCGCCCGAGGGTCTCGACGCCGGCGAGCGCGAGGACCGCGCGGTCGACGTGCGCGTGGCCTACGCCGCCGAGCTCGTCCGGCCGGCCGACACCGGCGTGCTCATCGGCGTCTTCCTCGCCGCCCTCGTCGTCGGCATCGGCCTGCCGGTGCTGGTGTTCCTCCTCGGCCGCCGGATCGCCGCCAAGCTGCCGGACAAGCCGCTGCAGTCGACGCTGCTCGACGTGCGGGTGGGCCCCGGCGGGCTGTCCGGCGCCGCGCTCGACCGCGCGTGGGACCCGGTTCCGCCGCCCGGCGGCGGTCGCAAGCAGGCCGTGCTCTCGGGCGTCCCGGTGCGGGCCCGCGCCGGGGTGAAGCTCACCGAGGCCGGCTACGCCGAGGTCGAGGACCCCTCGCGGCTCGGCGTCTCCGGCGCGCCGGGCAGCCGGGCGCCGAAGACCCTCGCCGCGCGACTGCCACTGGCGCTGGCCGGCAGCTGGACGCTGCTGCTGGACCGGGCGACGGCGGCCTCCGACGCCGCCGAGGTGCCGGCCCGGCTGCTGCTCGTCGTCGACGCGGCGGCCACCGGCGAGCAGCGGGAGGCGCTGCTGTCCCGCGCCCGCGCGGAGGGCGCCGGCGCCGTCGACAGCCTGCGGGCCGCGGCCCGGGAGAGCGCCGACGCCCCGACGGCTCCCCCGGCCCCGCCGGACCCCTTCGGCGGCCCCGGCGGCACCCCGCCCGGCGGCGGCCCGGCGCCGGACCCGTTCGGCGGCAGCCCCGCACCCGCGTGGCCGGGTGGCGGCGGCTCGTGGCCGCCCGCGGCCCCGGCGTCGCCGAGCACGCCGCAGCCGGCCCGCGACCCGTTCGCCGGCGGTGCCGGCTCCCCGTGGCCGTCCCCCTCGTCCGACCCCTTCCGGCGCTGACGGCGCCGCGCACCCCGCACTGACCTGGAGAACCCGTGTACAAGATCTGCGTCGTCGGCCTGGGCGGCTCGGGCGGCAAGACCCTGCAGTTCCTCATGGACCAGCTGCGCTCGGAGCTGAGCACGGTCGGCTGGACCGCCGACCACCTCCCGCGCTGCTGGGAGTTCGTGCACATCGACGTCCCCGCGGCGCCCGACGGCGTCGGCCCCGGCCTGCCGCAGACCGTGCCGGCGCAGGGCGGGACGTACATCCCGGTGAGCAACCCCACCGACAGCTACGCCGTCCTCGACTCGGCGCTGCAGACCACGCTGTCGTCCCAGCCCACCGGCAGCCAGCTGCGCCAGCTGGCCCGCTGGCGGCCCGACCCGGGCAAGGTGACGACGCCGATCACCGAGGGGGCCGGCCAGTACCGGGCCGTCGGCCGGCTGCTGACCCTGGCCCGGGCCGGCCTGGTCTACGACCGGCTGGTGCCGGTGGCCGAGCGGCTCAACCAGGGCGCGGCCGACAGCGACCTGCGCGCGCTCACGAACCTGCTCAAGCTGGACGACAAGCCGTCCCAGGGGACGCTGGTCTTCGTCGTCTCGTCGCTGGCCGGCGGCACCGGCGCCTCCATGACGCTCGACGTCTGCAACCTCCTTCGCGCCGTCGCCGGGCAGGTGCCGAACTTCCCCGCCGAGCAGGCCCTGGCCTTCCTCTACACGCCGGACGTGTTCGAGCGGCTGCAGGCCAACCGGCGCGCAGGGGTGAACGCCAACGCCCTCGGCACGGTCGCCGAGCTCATGTCGTCGATGGCCGCCCGGCAGACGCCGTGGACCCCCCAGGAGTGGTCGGTCTACGGCGGCGTCCCCCAGCCGGTGAAGCCCGGCCGCGGGCCGCTGCTCGCCTTCCCCGTCGGCGCCTACAACGGCATCACCGGTGCCCGGTTCGGTGACGGCGCCTCGGACACGGTCTACCGCGGGTTCGCCCGGTCGCTGTCCTCGCTGTTCGTCTCCGAGTCCCAGCAGACCAGCCTCAAGGCCTACGCCATCGGCAACCTGGAGTCCGCGGCCACCTCGCTGCAGGACCGCACCCAGCTCAGCGTCCAGCCCGCCCGCCACGGCGCCGAGGGCGAGACCACGGAGCCGCTGGTCTTCGGCTCCATCGGCTTCGCCTCCCTCGGCCTGGGTCGCGACCGGTACGCCGAGTACGCGGCCCAGCGGCTGGCCCGCCGCGGGCTCGAGCGGCTGCTGCGCGGCCACTGGGACGTCACCGTGCACACCGGCGAGCGCAGCCCGCAGCAGGCCGTCGCTGCCACCGCGGCCGAGTACTACCCGCAGTTCCTGCAGTGGGCGGGGCTGCCGGACCTGCGCCTGCGGGACACCAGCTACCTGCGGTACCTCGTCGACGACGTCTGGGCCGCCGAGGCGCGCGAGAACCTGGCGGCCACCTCCACCCAGTCCACCGTGGCGCCGGCGATGGCGCCGGGCTACGCGGCCAAGGGCGCGCACTTCGCCCAGCAGCTGGCCGGCCTGATCAGCTCGTCCTTCCACCGGGTGGTGGGCGACGCCGAGGCCGAGCTCCGCGAGGCCGCCGTGCGGTGGGTGCCGGCCGTCCAGGCCCGGCTGGAGACGGCCGCGCTCCGGGTCGCCGGCGAGCGCGGGCTGCCGGTGGCCGAGCGGGTGCTCGAGACGCTGGCCGGCGACCTGCAGGCCGCCGCCGACCAGCTGACCCGGAACTCGGCCACGACCCTGCAGCCGCAGGAGATCGCCGCCGACGTCACCGGGGAGCTGCAGACGGTGACCTCCGCCATCGATGCCAACCACGGCGTCGTCGGCCGCGCGACCACCCGCATCCGGCAGCACTTCGCCGACCTGTTCGTCCGCAAGGGCGCGGCCCTGGCCGGGGACCTGCTGGCCCAGCTCGGCACCGACCTGCTGCCGCCCCTGCGCACCGGGCTGCAGCACGCCCGGGAGGCGCTCGAGGCCGCCGAGCGGGCGACCGTCGGCAACGCCCCGGTGTCGACCGTGGCGACGACCGAGGTGCAGCAGTGGCCGGTCGGTGACGACGTCCCCGGCCGGTTCGCCACCGCCCAGAACGAGGTCCTGCTCGAGGACATCGCCACCTACCCGCGGTCCTTCGCCGACCAGCTGGTGCAGAACTACAACGGCTTCGCCCCCGGCGGCGGCGCCCCCTCGGCCGAGCGCGCCGAGGAGCTCGCCGTCTTCGAGGTGCTGACGTGGCTGCACGCCGACGTCCGCACCCGGGTCCGCTCCGCCGACCGGCTCACCGGGATCGACACCAACGGCTCGCCGGTGCGCATCGGCCGCCGCTCGGAGTGGTGGCCGCAGGCGCTGGCCTCGGTCAACCCGTCCCGCCGGGCCACCTACCGCGTCGAGCTGGACCACACGGCCGTGCTCGACGGCGCCCGCGCATGGGTCAGCCGGGCCGACGAGGTGATGGGCAAGTTCATCACCCAGGGCCTCGACGCCTACCTCCAGCGCGAGGGCGCCGGCGTCCACGAGCGGGAGGCGCTCGCCCGCCACTTCGTCGACCGCTTCGAGGCCGCCCTGCAGCTGGCCGCCCCGCTCGTGGCCGTGGACACCGGCATGGTCCAGGCGGTGCACGACGTCCGGGTCGAGGTGACCTACCAGTTCGGCGAGGTGCCGCTGGCGGGGCACCGGGACGTCGTCGAGCGGATGGCCGACGCGCTGCGCCGCGGCGCCAGCGACAACGACGCCGTCGAGCGGCTCCACCGCGCGGTGACCGAGGTGTCCCGCAGCCGGATCGACATCCTGGGCAACTACGCGGGCATCTACAACCCGGTCGTCTTCTCGTCGCTGCAGCGGCCCATCCGCAAGCAGTGGACCGAGTCGAACTCGCCGCAGCTGCGCGGCAGCTTCTGGCGCTGGCGCCGCGGCCGGTCGCTGACCGACTACGCCCCGGTCTCCCGCACCTGGCTGCAGTCGATGATCACCGGCTGGCTGGTCGGCCGGCTCACCGGCGAGGTCCTCGTCCCCGGCGAGGGCCCGATCCTCGACGGCGGGGTCGCCGTCTGGTCGGAGGAGCTGCGCGCCTTCACCCGGCTGCCGCACCCGCTGCTCGGCGCCGAGGACCCGGCCCGCGACGCGCCCGGCTGGGGCCTGCTGGCCGCCGTCGTCGAGTCCCTGCCCCTGGCGATCGCCCTGTGCGACGGCAACACCCAGCTGCCGGCGCTGCAGCCCTACCAGGCCCTCTTCCAGCTCGGCCGGTTCCTGCAGTCGACCGACGAGCGGCAGCCGAACGACGCGCTGCTCACCTGGATCCGGGACGGCCGGACCCGCAGCGGCGCGCTGCCCTGGGGCGAGGCCCCGGTCGTGGCGACGCCGGAGCAGCGGCTGGCCGAGGCCCGGGAGTGGTGCGCGTCGCTGGGTGAGGACGCCACGAGCCTGCTGCCGCCGGACGCGTCCGTGCCGGGTCCGCGCGGGGAGTTCAGCACCGTGAGCCCGCACAACTTCTGGAAGGTGCCCCGGGACTGGGAGATCGCGCCGCAGCTGCTCACCGCAAGCTCCCAACTGCTGGCCAACCTGGAGCTCCCCGACTACACCGGGCTCTCCCTGGCGCCGCAGGCGGCCAGCGGCATCACCCGGACGCGCGCGTGACCGCGCCCGGCTCCGGCCCCACGACGGTCGTCCTCGGCCGGTTCGGCGGCGGCGCGGCGGCGGACGTCCGCGAGGTCGTCCGCGACTGGACGGCGACCGACCTGCTCGGCCCGTCGGTGTGGATCGACCTGGACCAGCCGGCCGGACCGCCGCAGCTGACCGTCGTCGACCGGGACGGCGCGCGCACGTCCCCGGCCGAGCAGTGGCTGGCCGTCTCGGGCATCACCGGGGCGCGCGTGGTGCTGGTGCAGGTCTTCACCGAGGACGCCGGCACCGCGCCGCGGCCCGCCGTCCCGGCGACGACCGCGGCCCTGGCCCTCCTCGAGCGGATCGGCCTGGGCCACGCGCCCCTGGTCAACCTGCTCGTCCCCGCCACCGGTGCGACACCCGTCCCCGAGGACGCCGTCGTCGGGTCCCGGCCCAACGTCCTGCTGCAGGCCCGCGACGGGCAGAGCCCGACCGCGGTGAGCCGGCCGGTGCCGGCCGGGGAGCTCGCCGCGCACGCCGCCTCGGGGCTGGCCACCGTCGCCGGGCTGTGGACCGCGATGGCCGAGGCGCCGTTCGACGGCACCCAGGTCTGGCCGGGCACGCAGGTGGCCGTCGCCCGCGCCTTCGCCCGGACCCTGGACTCCCAGGCGGTGTTCACCGGGCTGTCCGAGCAGGTGTACCGGGCCGAGGGGGCGCTCCCCCGGGCGCGCACGCCCCGCGGGGACCGGCTCACCGACGTCCCCGACGTGCAGGCGCTGCCCGCCGCGGAGGCCGCGGCGACCGCCGTCCTGGAGCTGCACCGCGACCTGACCCGATTCGCCGCCCCGCCGCCGTTCACGCCCGCTCCCCGCACCGGCGTCGGGCTGCTGCAGGCGGTGCGGATGTTCCTCTCCTTCCTGTGGGCGGCGATCCGGAACGCCCCGAGGGCGTGGGTCGAGGGGCTCGTGCACCGGACCGCCGGCGCCATCGCCGGGTGGGCCAACGACCGGCTCTTCGGCGACCGGTCGGGCTACGAGGTGCTGGTGCTCGGCATCCGGCCGGCCAACCGTCCGCCGCAGTCGGCCGACGAGGACGACATCAGCGTGCTCATCGACGAGGCGACGCGGCTGTCGGCCCAGGTGTCCCCGGGCAGCGAGGTCGCCACGGTCGACGCCGGCGCGTTCTGGAACGACGTCACGGCGGTGGGCGTCAGCCTGGCCGACGGGTCGGCGGTGCACCCCAGCGTGCGGATGCCCCAGTTCGGCCAGGACCGGCAGGTGCTCGACCGGCCGGAGCTCATCGTCCCGCCACCGGCCGAGCCCGTGCACCGGCTGCCGGTCGGTGCCCTGCCGGAGGCCGGCGCCGTCGAGGTGCACGCCGACGACCCCTACCTCGCCGCCCAGGCCCACCGGCTGCTGACCGGCGAGCGCGACCGGCCCGCCGCGGGGACGAACGACCCGTCCCGCTACGCCGTCCTCGACGGCACCCTGCGGTCACTGGGCACCTGGATGGCCAAGCAGCGCAGCTTCACGTGGACGCTGGGCTCGTCGCTGTCCTGGGAGCTCGAGCAGGCCCGCCGGACGCTGAGCGAGGCGATCGGCACCGCCGGGGACACCGGCGGCGACGAGCCGCCGGCGCGCATCCTGGAGACCCAGCGGCGCACCCGCCGGTTCGTGCTCGGGGCCCTGGCCGCGGTCGTGGCCGCCCTGCTGCTGGTCGTCGGGCTCGTCGTCGGCGAGGTGCTCTCCGTCCTCGTCGGCAGCCTCGTCGGCGTCGGCCTGCTGGTCGTGTGGTTCACCAGTTCCGCGCTGGTGTTCATGCGCCGGCAGAAGGAGCTGTTCACCTGGCTGCACGAGCGCGACGAGCAGCGGGCACGCCGGGAGTGGGCCCAGAAGCACGTCGCCCACGTGGCACGCGAGGTGCAGCGGCTGGGCGTGCTCTACCGGCAGAGCCGGCTGTGGACCCGGGTGCTCTCCCGCGTCGTGCACGACCCCTTCGGCGCGGCCGGGACCGCTGACGAGGAGTCCGCCTACCCGACCGGCCTGTCCGGGACGCTGCCGCTGTCGCTGGCCGTCGGTTCGGCCGGCTTCTCGGCCGACGAGCACGTGCAGCTGGTGCACGAGGCGCGCCGGGCCCAGGTGCAGGTCGGCTGGCTCGGCGCCCAGCTGCAGGCCCGCATCGAGGCCGCACTCGCCGCCCGCTCGCAGCGGTACGGCCGGGCCGAGCACTCGGCCGTCTGGAGCGACACCGGCTACTCCGACCAGGGACCGCTCGCCGAGCTGGTGCGGACGCTGGGCACACCCGAGGACCGGCACGCCGCCGCGGCCGCCGCCGACGCGCGGTTGGTCGACTGGCTCACCCGGCTGGGTGCGGAGCGCGGACTGGAGTGGTCGCTGGCGGTCGTCCACCCGACGGTGGCGGTGACCGCCGGCATGCGCGAGGAGACCGTGTCCGGCCCGGCGTTCCTGTCCCCGGTGCTGGGGAGCGCCACCCACCTCGACCGGGAGGGCTTCAGCTCCACCGGCGCGGTGATGCTGGCCAACCAGGTCGAGTCCACCGTGCTCGCCGCCGTGGGCGTCCCGGTGCCCCCCGGTACGGCCACCCAGCTGCGGGTGGTCCCCGCGGCCGGCCGCCGCAGCATGGACCGCTTCGTCGCCCGGCTCGACCTCACCCGCCAGCTCACGCTGGACCAGGTCGCGCACTTCACCCCGTCCACGCCCGAGGAGCCCGAGCCGCCGGCACCGGTGTCGCGCGGCATCGGCACGAGGAGCTGACCGGCGTGCTGTGGGACCTGCTGGCGCTGACCGGTCAGCTCTTCCTGCTCATGTGGCTGGCCACCGCGGTCTTCTGGGCGTTGGCCGGCGCCGCGGTGGGCGGTGCGCTGGGCCGGCCGGCCTGGCAGGGCCCGTTGCTCGGGGCGGTGCTGCCCGGCGTCGGCCTGGTCGTGCTGCTGGTGGTCGAGATCGTCCGCCACGGCGGCACCGCCGGCGTGCGCGCACGGCCGGCCGCGCCGTGGCGGGTGCGCGGCGCCCGGGAGGCGGCCGCCGGCCTCGCCGTCCTGGGCGCCGTCGCGGTCGTCGTGGTGACCGGCCTGCGCGACACCCGGCTGGCCGTCGTCACCGGGCAGGTGTCCTTCACCGTCCGCGACCTCGGCCTGACCACTGTCACCGGGGTCACCGTCCTCGTGCTCCTGGGCGCCGCCGTGCTGGCCTGGCGCCGGCCGAGCCGGGTCGCCGCCGTCGCGGTCGCCTGGTGCGCTTCGTGGTGGCTGCTGTGGGCGACCGGCGCGCTGCTGGTCGGCGACACCCTGCGGGTGCTCGCCGACTCCACCGGTCTGGCCGACGCCCTCGACGCGGCGGTCGAGGTCGGGACGTCGTGGTGGCTGCTGCTCGGCGTCGCGGTCGCGCTGCTCGCCTGGAGCACCGCGCTGGTCGTCACCGGCGTCCGGGGCCGGGTGCCGGAGCCGCTGACGCCCGGCCTGCCCCAGCCCGGCCTGCCCCTGCCGCGGGCCGGCGCGGACCCGTTCACGGATCCGTTCGCGCCCCGCACCCCGTTCGCGGCGCCGGATCCCTTCGCCGGTCCGGCCGACCCGTTCGCCGGTCCCGGCCCGCGGCTGGGCTCAGGAGGCTGGTGAGGCGTGCGCCAGCGCCCTGACCACCGCCGCTGCGTCGGGCCGGGGCTCCGGGACGACGACGGTGCCCAGGCCGCTCGCGGCCACGGTGCGACCCGGCTCGGGCGCGGCCAGCACCACGCGGTAGCCGGACGCCGCGGACCCGCCCTCCTGGTCGGTCACCGTGACCACGACACCCGGTCGACCGTCGCCGGCCGTGGTGACCGCACGGGATCCGGTGCGGAGGCCGATCTCGGCGGTCCAGGCGCGGAGGAACTCCTCGGGGTCGTCGGCCAGGCCGAGCTGTCGCGGCGGCTGAGGGCGGTCGCTGACCGCCACCACCGTGACGGCGGGCTGGTCGGCGGCCGCGGCGAGGGCCTGGACGGCGCCCAGGACGCTGGCCACGGTGCCGGCCACCAGTCGCGGGCGCATGGACGCGGACAGGTCGAGCACCGCGGTCACCGGGACGCCGCTGGCGACCAGGCCGGCGTGACCGGCCAGCGCCGTGGCCTCGCGCAGGGCCTGCGGGACCTCGACGTGCGTGGGCGCGGGTCCGCCGCCGCGCAGCCACGGGTCGCGAGTGGGCACGTAGGGCACCTGCTGTGGCAGGACGGCGTAGCCCGTGTCGGTCGGCGCCAGGCTCAGCGCCACGGTCGCGGTGCCCCCGACGGTGTCCAGGCCCGGGTGCTGGAAGGCCTCCTCCGCGCCGGCGCCCGGGCCGGTGCGCACGACCAGCGACAGGGACAGCGGGTGCGCCGACGGCGCGGTGACCACCAGGTCCAGCCGTTGCCACCCCGCGGGCAGCGCGTCGGCGTCGAGCAGCCAGGTGTTGTCCGCCCAGGGCTGGCGGCGCAGCCCCGGGACCTCGACGTCGGGGAAGCGGAGGTGCTGCCCGGAGGCGGTCACCAGGTGCGCGGCGACCTCGTCGCCGGGCCGCAGCCCCTGCCACTCGACCAGGCACTGGGCGCCCGGCAGCGGCTCGCGCTGGTTGACCGTCATGAGCACCGTCATCGGGTAGCTTCCCCCTCCGGATCCGGATCGTCCGTGCCCCGGCCACCCGGCCGGACGCCGCCGCAGTGTGACAGAGCGCCGGCCCCCCTGGGCTCGCTGCCGGCCCATCCGCGCGTCCCCTCCGGGGCGGTCTCCCCCGCCGTCCCGTCCCCGCACCACACGAGGAGTCCCCGTGGCGTCAGCCCTCTACAGCGCGCTGCGCACCGCGCGTGACCAGCACGGCGTCGCTCCCGATGCGAGCGACGGCGTGCTGCTGCTCATCGCCCGGTCCCGCGTCGGGGACCCCGACCAGCTCGCCGGGCTGCTGAGGGACAAGGGCATCACGCTCGCGCCGTCGTCGGTGCACGAGCTGGCCCGGCTGGTCCGCGAGAACGGTGGCGGGACGCCCCCCGCGCCCCCGGCCGCCGCGCCCGCGTCCGGCGGCGCCATGGGCTTCCTGACCCGCGTCGACGACCAGCCGGCCGGCCGCGTCGTCGACAGCATCCCGCCGGCGCCGGCCACGCCTCCGCCTCCCACGGCGCGGCGCAACCGCCGCGGGCCGTCCCCCGAGCAGGCGGCCTCCCGCAGCGCCGCGGGCACGCTCCCGCCGCCGGCCACAGCGCACGCCGCCGCGCCCGAGCCGGCTCTCACTCCAGAACGCCCGGCCGCCGCTGCCCCGCCGCCCCCGGCTCCCGTCCCGGCCCCGGAGCCCGAGCCGGTGGCCCAGGACCCGGGCCTGCCCGGCCCCGAGGCGTTCTCCGACGACGTCGACCAGTGGGCGACCCGCGGCGACAAGGTGTCCACCCGCCGCATCGACGACCGGACCGTCGACATCTCCTGGCCGGTGGTGGACGCCTCGGGCCGGTCCGTCGTCTACCTGCTCGTCGCCTCCTCCACCGGCATCCCGCCCCGGCCGAGCGCGGGCACCCGTGTGCTCGTGACCGACGAGCCGCGCGCGTCCGTCCCGGCCGGCACGGGACCCTTCGTCTCGGTGTTCAGCTACTCGGCGGACGCCCCCGGGAGCCTGCCGACGGTGCAGGCGGTGCACCACGCCGCCGGCCGGGTCGTGCCCGAGGTCGCCGACCTGCACGTCAGCGTCCACAACGACGCGGTGGTGCTGAGCTGGACCGCGCCCCAGGGCGTCAGCCGGGTGCGGGTGCTGCGCAGCCTCCCCGACGAGGCGCTGCCGCCCACCTTCGACGCCGCGCGGGAGATCGTCAGCACCCCCGCCTATGCCCGTGACACCGGCGTGCTCCCCGGCCGCCGCTACGAGTACCGCGTCCTCACCCAGTTCACGGAGGGCTCCGCCACCCACCTGTCGACGGGCATCGAGGCCGTCGCCACCATCCCGGCGGTCCCGCAGCCGGTGACCGACCTGACCGCGGCCGTCTCCGGCGAGACGGCGATGGCGCGGGTCGAGCTGCGGTGGACCACGCCGGACCTGGGCACCGTCGTCGTCTACGAGGCCGGTGACAAGCCCGAGCACGCCGCCACCGGACGGGTCATCAGCCGCGGCCAGCTCGACGTGCTGCCCCTGGGACGGCCGGTGGGTGAGCCGGTGCTCGCCGAGGGGCCGGTGTCCATGGTGCCGGGCATCCCGTTCCGCCAGGCCGAGGGCGCCCGGCGCGCGTACACGCCGGTCACGCTGATCGGTGACCAGGCGGCGGTCGGGCCGGCGGCGGTCGTCGACCTGCTCGGCGCCCCGCGCGACGTCACGCTCACCGAGCGGGTGGGATGGCAGCTGCTGCGCTTCGCCTGGCCGGTGGGCGCCACCTTCGTCGAGGTCGAGCGCGGCGGCATGGGGGGTCCCCCGGACGGCACCCCGGCCGTGCGCATCTCCGAGCAGGAGTACCGGCGGCTGGGCGGCATGCGCCTGGAGAACCTGCCGGTGAACGGCTGCGACCTGCACCTGCGCGGCTCGGTCCGGTCGGGCGGTGTGTGGACGCACGGCCCCACGACGGTGGTCACCTACCCCGGCCGCTGGGTCCTCTACTACCGGGTCGACAAGGCCGGCCGGATCGGCCGCCGCCGGCAGCTGTCGCTCTACGTCGAGCGGCCGTGGCAGGACGCCGCCCGGGTGGCGTTCGTGACGCGCCGGGACCGCATGCCGCTCAACCCCTGGGATCTTGAGCGCCAGCCCGATCTCACCATCGACGTCCGCGGCAACACGCTGGTGCCGCACCAGTGGACGCCGGTGGGCGAGCTGCCGCCCGAGGGACCCGGCTACACCCGGCTGTTCGCCCAGCACGAGCGGGCGGGCTGGCCCGCCGTCGTCCCGCCGCCGACCGTGCCGCGCCCGCCGGGCCCGGCGCCCGCGCCCCTGGCGCCGGGCCAGCTGCGGTGCGTCACCTGCGGCACCACCCAGGACGCCCTGCCGACGCTGTTCCGCTGCACGGGCAGCTGCCAGCCCGCTGTCGACCCGGTGCTCTCGGGTTTCCTGGGCAGGTCGACCCAGGACCGGCCCCTGTTCGCCGCCGCTGCGCCGGGCATGGACAGCGTCGCATGCCCCACCTGCAGCACGCCGTCCCGCGAGGTCATCTGCAAGGCGTGCCACTCGCCGCTGCAGTCCCAGGCGGCCGCCACCGACCCGGTGACCGTCACCGTCGTCGGCGCGCGCGGCACCGGGAAGACGACGTTCCTGGTCCGGTTGTGCGACTGGATCGAGAAGGTGTGGGGCCCGGCGACCGGCGCCCCGGCGACGCCGCTGGACTCCTACACCGTCGGCCGGCTGCAGGCCATGCGCGAGTCCCTCACGGACGGCCGCGCGCTGCCCTCCACGATGACCGTGGAGCAGAACCCCGACCTGCTCACCCCGATGCTGATGACGCTCGACCAGTGGGGTGGCCGCGCCCGCACCCTCGCGCTCTACGACGTCGCCGGGGAGGACACGGAGCGCCCCGGCGCCCTGGCGCCCTACGGCCCGACGATGGCGCGCAGCGACGCGCTGCTGTTCCTGCTCGACCCGCTGCAGATCGAGGACGTCCGCAACTTCCTCGAGGGGCAGATCCCGCTGCCGCCGGTGGCCGGCAACCCGCTCACCGTGCTGAACAACGTCATCACCGAGATCCGGCGGCGAACGAACGAGGCGGGGCGTCTCGGCATGCCGCTGATGGTCGCCGTCAGCAAGCTCGACGGGATCCACGAGGCGGTGGGGACGCCCGGCACCGACCTGTCCGAGCTGCTCAACGGCGGGTCCGCCCTGATGCACGACCCGACGGCCGGTGACTCGCTGGCCTTCGACCCGTACGACCGCTACCAGGTGCACGAGGAGACCCGCAGCCTGCTGCTGCGGCTCAACGCCATGCAGTTCCTCTCGCTGGCCGAGGAGTCCTTCGCGCGGGTCGAGTACTTCTCGCTGTCCGCCCTGGGGCACTCGCCGGCCGGCGCGACCCTGTCGGAGGCGGGCGTGTCCTCCTTCCGCGTGCCGGACCCGCTGCGCTGGCTGGTCGCCGGCCGCTGGCCGGGACGCTGAGGCCACGAGCATGCTGCGCGCGCAGTTCACCTACACGGCCTCCCGCCGGCCCGGCCCCTTCGACACCGGCGCCGGCTGGAAGGTCTCGGCCATCTCCAAGGTCGGACCGGTGTCCGACGAGGTCATCCGGGCGGCGGCCCGCAACGTCGGCGGGTTCGTGCCGCCGCCGCTGCCGGAGCTGGCCTCGAAGGCGGACGTCGACGCCCTGCCGCACTGCCTCCGGCTGGACGTGCTAGACGGTCCCGAGCCGCTGGTCTGCCTGAGTTCCATCGTGGCGGCCGGGCCGGACTACTCGGGGCGGCCGAACACCTTCGCCCACGGGCTGGTCCTCTCCGGCGACGGGCTGGCGGACGGGCGGGGCCGTCCCCTGCGCCCGGCCGACCTGTGGGACGCCGCCCTGTGGCGGCGGCCCCTGGGTGCCCAGGCTGCCGAAGGGACCCTGCTCGACGAGCACCTGCGGGATCTCACGCGCGGGCCCCTGGACGACGCCGCGCTGGAGACCTTCACGCGCGCTCACCCGGACCAGCGCGAGCTCGTGCTGGCGGCGGTCGAGCGGTACCTGGGTGGTGCCGGCCCGCTGGTCGTCGTCGGAGACGCGTCGTTCTCCTCGGTGGCCACCTGGCTGCACCTGGCCGGGCGGCTCCTGCTGCCCGCGTCGGCGTGGCGGCTGCCGTTCAGCACCTACGAGCGGCTCCGGGACGCCCGGGCGGCGAACGGCTGGCCGTTCGCCGTCGTCGGCGTGCCGGCGGCCGACGCCGCGGCCGCCGGCGCCCTGCCGGGCAGCCGGTTCACCGTCCTCCGCGACGACGAGCAGCCGGCGCGCGCGAGCCTGGGCCGCTGGACGCTGCACGACGGCGCCGAGCTGACCGCGGGTCCCTGGGCACGGCTGGCCGAGTCGGTCATCACCTCCGAGTTCCTGCCCGTGGTGGCCGAACAGGTGGAGGCACTTGCCGTCGAGGTGGAGGACTCGACCCTCGACCGGCCGCTGTGGGCACTGGGGGCGGCGGTCCTGCTCGACGACGACCTGGCGGAGTTCTTCGGCAGCGAGGCCGCCGACGTCGTCGCCGAGCACTGGCCCACCTCCCTCCCCGCCGAGGCGACCTTCGACAGACTGCTGGAGCGGGTCCGAGAGCTCGCCGCTCCCGGGTCGCACGCCACGGAGCGGATCCTCGAGCGTGCCGGCGTCGATCCCCACGGCATGGTGGCTCACCGGGCATCGATCGAGCCGGTCCGGACGGCGCTGGCCTCACCCGTGGACTTCGAGAAGCACCCGCTTCCCGGGCCGCTGGCGGCGGTCTCCCCCGCGGGGCTCCGCGTGCTCGACAAGGTGCTCGGCGGCGCGCTGGAGAAGGTGTCGCAGGCGGTCGACCCTGCAAGGGACCTCCTGGAGATCGCCGGTCTGATGGACGGCACGACGAACCCGGTGGAGCTGCGGCTGCGGGCGGTCGAGCTGGCGCGGGAGCTGCTGGTGCCCAGGCTGGTCGACCCGGCGACCGATCCAATCGACCGCGGCTGGGCGCCGGTGCCGCCCTGGCTATGGAATTCCCTGTTGCCCGCACTCGCCGCCATGCCGGGACTGCAGCATGGCAGTGAACTGCCCGGTAGAAATCTGTCAGCGGCTACCCATGAGTGGCTGGGGTCCCTGTCGGTCCCAGTCGGCGATCTGACGGTTGACGAACTGCAGGGCACAGGACCCATCGAATGGGAACGCGCCGCTTACCGGCTGTTCATACGCCGAGCGGAAGACGTCACACCGCTTGAGCGGGCAGCGGCATACCTGAGCATGATCTCTTCCAACGCATTCACCGAGGGCATCCCGATCGAGCGCTGGGCCGGCTATGCCGCTGACGAGACTTATCCGCGAGGGACGCTTGACCTAATCACTGCGACTGTCCTCATGGAGGCGCTTCCTCAGGGGATTCCTTTCGCATCAGCATTTGGCGCAGTACTGCAACGCACGTCACCCAGTTCCACCAGCCAAGCGGCGGTCGCTCAGTTCCGACAACGGGATGAGGAGATCCCGGCCGCCGTACAGAAGCTGCTCGAGCAGCACATGTGCGGCGGTCGGTCCGAGGACGTCCTCATCACCGCATACAAGCAACTCCTACCGGTACTCATACCGGTCACTGACCGGCACCCGGCGTCGGCCTGGATCCCAGTCGCCGAAGCGATGCTCCGGATCGACGTCCGCCAACTGAGAACGATCAAGGGCCTGCCCGATTACGCCTGGCGGCCGAGCATGCCCTGGGACGAAGGTTGGGCGAAGCTGCGAGAAGGCCAGACCGATCCCGGCGCACGGTCGCTGCTCGCGGCACACCTCCTCTGCCGCGGCGCCAGAGCAGTTCATTGGCCGGAGGAGGACCGGGCATCACGGTGGCTGACCGGCGAGGGCGACCGACGTGGTCGCCGCTGGGCTGAGACGGTTGCCGAGGCGCTGTTCATCAGCGGCGACCCGGAAGCCAATCTGGTCGCCACCGTTGAGCGATTGGTTGCCGAAACTCCCCGTAAGCAAGGCGCGGGCAGCACCGCCGGATCCGAGGCCTACCGCCGCGAGGACTCGTGGCGCGAGGACGCCATCGCTTGGGCTCGTCGCATTGTCGCTGAGCACCCCCGCCGTCCGTCTCCATTCCCGCGAACGCAGAGGTGAGCAGCCCGGTTCGCGGCTTCGTCGTCGGCGAGGCCACGTGGCCGCCGGGGACGGCCGGGCCGGTGCGGTGGGAGCCGCAGATGGTCTCCCCCGGCCTGTCCGAGGACGACGTCCGCCGCGTGCTCGGCGACGCCTCCTCGGGTCTGCCGCCCGCCTCGGCCGCCATCCGACGTGAGGGTCGCCCGTTCCGGCTCGCGCTGTCCCCGGTCGGGGACCACGGGCTCGTCTGCCTGCGCGCGACCGCCGCGGCGCCGGAGACCTCGGGCGCCGTCCGGCTGCGCCTGACCTGCCTGGTGGTCGACCCGGACAGCGTCGGCCGGCAGCTGCCACGCCCGGCCGAGCTCTGGGACGCCCCGCTCTGGACGGTGACGCTCGGCTACCCGCTGCCGCCACTGACCCCCGGCCCGATCGACGACGCGGCGCTCACGGCCTTCGCCCGCACGCATCCCGACCAGCGCGAGGTGGTGTTCGCTGCCGTCGGGCACGCCCTCCGCGACGGCGGGCCGCTGCTCGTCGTGGGGGACGATCCTGCCGCCGCAGCGCACTGGGCGTGTCTGGTCGGGCGGCTGCTGCTGCCCGTGTCGGCCTGGCGGCTGCCGTTCAGCACCCACGAGCGGCTGGTCGCCCCGCGGCCGGACGGCGCCGTGCCCTTCGCCGTCGCCGGCGTGCCCGTGGTCGACGCCGCCGCGGCGGAGGCTCTGGCGACCCGGGACTTCACGGTGCTCGCCGACGACGAGCAGCCCGTGCGCGGCGGCCGCAGCCGGTGGGCGTTGCGGTCCGGCCCGACGGTGGGCGTCGGCCCGTGGGCGCGGCTGGCCGAGACCGTCGTCGTGGCCGGACTGCTGCCGGACGTGGCGCAACGGATCGACGAGCTGGCCGGCGAGTCCGGTCGCCCGGCGACCCGCAGGCCGCTGTGGGCGCTCGGCGCCGCGGTGCTGCTGCTCGACGACGTCGACGACCTCGGCGACCTCGCCGCGGACGCCGCCGACCTCGTGCGCGTGCAGTGGCCGGCCGAGCTCGCCGGCGACGGGCCGCTGCTGCACCGGCTGACCGGCCGCCTCGCCGTGCACACCCGTCCGGTCGTCGACGAGGCAGCGGTCGAGGGCCCGACCTCCCGTGTCGAGGTGCTGTGGCAGGACGTCCGCACGCGCGTCGTCCCCGAGGCCGGCGAGTCGCTGGCCCGCAACCTGTCCCGGCTGTCCGGCGCGGTGCGGCGCGGGGTCGAGGCGGCACGCGACCGGGCGCGGGAGCGACGCGGCGACGACCTGCCCGGCAGCCTGCTCGAGGTCGCGGCGCTGCTCGACGCCGATGCGCCGGCCGCGGACCGCCGGGAGGTCGTCGACCTGGCCTCCGACGTCCTCGTGCCCGCGCTGCTCGACGCCCGCACCGACCCGCTGCGCGCGGGGTGGGAACCGATCCCCGGGTGGCTGTGGGAGGAGCTGGTCCCCGAGCTCGAGGGGACGCCGCTGTTCGCGGACGGCGGCCGGCTGCCCGGCCTGGTGTTCTCGCCCCACGTCCACCGGTGGCTGGGCTCGCTGTCCCTGCCGGTGGGGCAGCTCCGCGTCGAGGCGCTGCAGCGCACCGGCCCGCTCGAGTGGGAGCGGGCCGCCCACCGCGTGTACGTCCTGCGCTCGGCCACGGTCTCCCCGCTGGAGCGGGCCGCGGCGTTCCTCGGCACCGTCTCCTCGACGGTGGCCAACCGGGGGGTGCCGGTCGAGCGCGTGGCCGCGCAGGCGGCTGACAGCACCTACCCCGGCGACTCGCTGGACGCAGCCACGGCCTCCGTCCTCATGGCGGTCCTGCCGGCCGGACTCCCGTTCTCCTGGGCCCTGGCGCCGGTGCTGCAGCGCACGGCACCCAGCGCGACCACACGGGCGGCGGTCGCCCGGCTGCGCGAGCACGAGGTGGTCCCCATCGCCCTCGCGAACCTGGTCGAGCACCACGAGCGACCCGCGGGGCGGTAGCCGGGACGACGGCCGTACCCCGGTTCCGATGCTCGCCGTCGGAGATCCGGCCACTGACACGTCGGCCGCGCCGCCCGCGGGTGCGGACGGCGCGGCCGACGACGAGCGGTCCGGCTCAGGCGGCGCCGAGGGACCGCCAGTAGGCGTTGAGCGCGCCGTTGGTCTTCACGAACCAGACGATCGGGCCGACGACCAGGAAGATGCCCGGGAAGTACCAGAGCCCCGTGGCACCGCTGACCGGCTTGGCGCGGCCCATCCGCGCGTAGAGGTTCCCGACCTCGCTGCTGACGACGTACGGCGACGCGATGCCGAAGAAGATCGCGATCACCAGGGCCAGACCGCCGCCGAGGCCCTGACCGGTGTGCCGCTTCATCTCGTCGTGCACGCAGTAGAACCAGACCAGGCTGTAGATCCCGAAGGTCACGATGAGCAGCAGGATGGCGATGCCGGTGCTGCGGACCTTGCCGATCGGACCGGACTGGGGGTACTGCGCGCCCGCCGGGACGGGCGGCATCGGCTGGCCGGTGTAGCCCGGGAAGGCCGGCGCATGGCCGAAGGGAGCCTGGCCGTACGGGGAGTACGGCGTGGCCGCGTAGCCGGCCTGCTGCGCATGGGCACCCGGGAACGGAGAGGTGGTCATGGTCCCCCGATTCGGAAGGGCCGGCGGTGTCTCCGTCGGCGTCGCAGCAAGCTAGACAGCGCCGTACCGAGACGTCGGGACGCGACCGGCGACACGGGCACAGCAGTCACGCCGACCCCAGCCGTGTGCCGGCTCCCCGCCCGATGCGACGTGGGGACCGAGCACAGGACGTCGACCTGACGTCGCCTCGGGACGGCCGAGACAGCAGCAGGTCGACGAGCGGCGCGAAGGTCAGCCGGCGAGCAGGTCCAGCAGCCGGTCGAGGTAGGGCACCTGGCCCTTCACCAGCTTGGCCCGCGCCTCGTCGACGCCGAACCAGGCGGCGCGGTCGATCTCCGGGAACTCCTGCAGCCGCCCCGACCGCGGCGGCCACTCGATCGTGAACGTGTTGCTGACGGCGGCGTCCGCGTCGAGGTCGCCCTCGCCGGCCCACACGGTGAGCACCTTGCCGCTGGCCCGCAGCTCGCCGAGCGGCACCAGCGACGTCGCCGGCACGGGGCTGCCGAGCTCCTCCTCGAACTCGCGGTGCGCGACCGCGAGCGGGTCCTCGCCGTCGGCGTACTCACCCTTCGGGAACGACCAGGCGCCGTCGTCCTTCCGCGCCCAGAACGGCCCGCCCATGTGGCCGAGCAGCACCTCCACGGAGGGCGTGCGCCGGTACAGCAGGACCCCCGCGCTCCGTCTCGGCACCGCCCCAGCCTCTCGTAGGTGGAGACGGCATGCCGCCCGGCGGCGGGCCCCGGTCGGGGTGCCGGCACCAGCGGTGGGACGAGTCGTCTCGGGACCGTCACACCGGTCAGCGGCAGTCGTCCGGGCCGGTCCCGTGACCGTTGCCCTGGCCGTGGCCGTTGCCGCGTCCCGGACCGTCGCAGGGGGCGGGGGCGACGGGGGCGGGGGCGATGGGCGGAGGCGGGGTCGCCGGCACGGCGAGCGTCGGCGCCGCGGTGGGCACCGGCTCCTCCGCGACCCGGGAGGGCTCCGGGTCCGGCGCCGGGGTCGGCTCGGCCGAGGGCTCGGGCCCCGGCGTCGCCGTCCGCCCGGCCGGCGGCGCGCTCACCGGCGCGGGGCCGGACAGCGGCGGTGGCGCGGGCGCGGCTCCCCCGCGCACCGCGGGGGCGACCAGCACGGCCAGCCCGGCGACGAGGAGCAGCAGCACCGCGGCCGCGCCGATGCCGAGCCACCGCCGGCGCAGCCCTCCGCGCGCCGCCCGGTGGCGGGAGCGGGTGGGCAGCACGTCGGTGTCGTGCTCGCCGGCGGGATCGGGCGCGGGGACCGGGTCGAGGCGGGCGGTGTGCATCCCGGCGAACCTACGGAGCGGGCGGGCCGGATCCGGTCCGCGACCCGCGGGCGGCCCGCCCGCCCGTCACACCCGTCCCAGTGGGGGCGGCTCCTCCCGGGAGGGGGCATCCGGGAGGAGCCGCGGCTGCGGGCGCTGGAGGTGGGCCAGCGCGTCGGCGAGGCCGGTGACGTCGGCGTACTTGGCGTCGAGGTCGGCCAGGTTGTTCTCGTGCACCGCCGCGCTCCGGTCGGCGCACGCCTCCCGGACCACCTGCGGCCGGAACCCGGCGTTGAGCGCGTCCATCGCCGTCGCGCGCACGCACCCCGACGTCGAGACCCCGGCCAGCACCACGGTGTCCACGCCGAGGGTGTGCAGCGTGGAGGCCAGCGGGGTGCCGAAGAAGCCCGAGGCGTACTGCTTGACCACCACCGGCTCCCCCGGCGACGGCGTCAGCGCGAGCCGGCCCCAGTCGCCGTCCGCGTCCTCGGCGAACGCCGCCAGCGCCGGGACCTTGCGGACGAACAGCCCGCCGTCGGCCAGCCCGGCCGAGTACCGGACCGCCGTCCAGACGACGGGGTGCCCGCCGGCGCGCGCGGCCTCCACCAGCGCCCGCGCCGCCTCGACCGCCGGCCCCGGGTCGGGCAGCGCGAACGGCCCGCCGGGCTCGGTGTAGGCCCGGCACAGGTCGATGACCACCACGCCCGGGCGGGTCCCCCAGCCCACCCGGCCGGAGAACGCCGGGCCGTGCGGCCCGGCCCCGGTCACGTCGCCGACCACACCGGGCGCCGCGGCGCCGGCAGTCCGGTCTCCTCCTCGCACCGGGCCAGCAGCTCCTCGACCGGCGGGCCCATGTCGAAGACCGGCAGCTCGGCGGGGCGGTCGGCGCGCAGCTGGTCGCGCAGGGTCTCGGTGGCCTCTGTGTCCACCTCGCCGCCGTCGCAGACGACGACGCCGTAGCGCCGGGCGCCGTCCTGGGTGACCAGCCCGCGGCGCACCTCCCGCGCCACCAGCTCGGGGTCGCGCTCGAGCGGGTCGCCCCACCCGCCGCCGCCCCAGGTGACGAAGTGCAGGACGTCGCCCGGGGACACCGGCACCCCGTGGCACTTGCTCGGCAGCACCTCGCGGGTGCCGTCGGCCCGGTCGATCCACTTGCGGCCGCGGGCGCCGGGCTCGCCGCCGTTGACGCCCCACGGGTAGGTGAGCCAGCGGTCGTCGTGGATGGCGATCTCGCCGGGCTCCTCGAACACGTAGGCGACGTCGACGCCGTTGCCGCCGCGGTGCAGGCCGGCGCCGCCGGTGTCGGCGACGGTCTCCCACCGCTCGATCCGCAGCGGGTAGTAGGACTCCAGGTACTCGCAGGGGATGTTGACGAAGCTCGGCCACAGCGAGTGGCCGTCCGGGCCGTCGCCGAGCGGCCGGCCGGGGATGCCGCCGAAGCCGATCGAGTAGAGCTGGAACCACTCCCCCTTCCGCTCGCCGCCGGAGTAGTGGCCGGAGTACATGAAGTGCGGCGAGGAGGAGAAGCCGGCGGCGTTGAGGAGCGCCGGGTTCGTCTGCCCGAGCAGCCCGCCGAAGAGGTCGAAGACCCGCCCGATGCCGTGGTTGCGGCCGTTGAGCGCGGCCGGGTGGGCGGGCTTCCAGTAGGACCCGTCCGGGATCGTGACGTCGATCAGCGGGTAGAACCCGTCGTTCCAGAGGATCTGCGGGTCGGCCACGGTGATCATGTAGATCCCGAAGAACATCCGGGTCAGGTTCTCGTTGATGTAGTAGTTGATCGGCCCGGCCGCCTGGGGCGAGGACCCGGTGAAGTCCAGGTGCACCTTCTCGCCGGTGCGGGTCAGCGACAGCTTCAGCTCGTAGGGGCCGTTGCCCACGCCGTCGTCGCAGATGTAGTCGGTGAACGAGAGCGTGCGGCCCTCCTCGAACACCATCTGCAGCAGCACCTTCATCGCGTCGTGGTTGCGCTGCAGGAGTGCGTCGAGCGCCGACAGGTAGGTGGCCGTACCGAACCGGGTGCACATCTCCACCACCCGCCGGCCGGCGGTGCGGCAGGCGGCGACCAGGCCGTTGAGATCGGCGCGGTTCCAGTCGGGCATGCGGACCTGGTTGAGGATGATCCGCAGCGCGTCCTCGTTGAGCTGCCCGCGGCGGTGGAGCTTGAAGGGCGGGATGACCACGCCCTCCTCGTAGATCGTCCGGGCGTCGGTGGGCATCGACGACGGCGTCTTGCCGCCGACGTCGGACATGTGGCCGAACATCGACGCCCAGCCCACGACCCGGCCCTCGTGGAAGACCGGCATGACCACCAGCCAGTCGTTGGCGTGGCTGATCGCCGCACCGCAGGCGTAGGGGTCGCTGGTGAGGAGGACGTCGCCCTCCTCGACGGTGTCGTCGAAGCCCTCGAGGAAGTCGGGGATGGACAGGCCGAACTGGCCGACGACCATCTTCCCGCTCGGGTCGCCGATGAGCGGGAACTCGTCGTGCTGCTCGCGGATGCCGGGCGAGAGGGCGGTGCGGAACAGCACCTCGTCCATCTCGTAGCGGGCGTTGCGCAGCCCGTTCTCGATGAGGTCGAGGGTGACCGGGTCGACGTCGACCCGCTCGACGGTACCGGTGGCGGTCTCGATGATCCGTGCCATGTCAGCCCTCCACCGGGGTGATGAGCAGGGAACCCGACGCGTGGACGGTGGCCACGTGTCCGGGCAGGACGAGGGTGGTGCTGTCCATCTCGGTGACGATCGCGGGCCCGGTGACGACGTCGCCCGCGCGCAGCCGGGCCCGGTCGTAGACCGACGCCGAGACCCGCTCACCGCCGACGTGCAGCGGGTGCTCGCTCACCAGCGCGCCCTCCGGGTCGCCGTTCCCGGGCTCGAGCCGCACGGGCGCGACGTCGGGCCGCGGGCCGGTGACGGTGGCGCGGGCGTTGACCAGCTCGTGGTCGACGGTGAGGAGGAAGGAGAACAGCCGGTCGTGCTCGGCGTCGAAGGCACGGCCGAGTTCGGCCAGCGGCTGCCCGCCGTCGAGCCAGGCAGGGTCGACGGTCACCGGGATCTCGAAGCCCTGGCCGTGGTAGCGGACGTCGACCTGGTAGCCGACCGTCTGCTGCTCCCGGGGCAGGCCCTGGGCGGCCAGCCGCTGACCGGCGTCGTCGGCCAGCTCGCGCAGCACCTGCACCAGCTCGTCGTCGCCGAGCTGGCCGAAGCGCCGCAGCACCGTGCGGGCGGACTCGTCGCGCCGGCTGGTGGTGGCGTCACCGAGGGCGCACAGCACCCCGGGCGACGGCGGCACGATGACCGGCCACGCGCCGGTCAGCACCCCGAGCGCGTTGGCGTGCAGCGGCCCGGCGCCCCCGAAGGCGACCAGCGCGAAGTCACGGGGGTCGAAGCCCTGCTGCACCGACACCAGCCGCAGCCCGCCGAGCATGTTCTCGTTGACGATGTCGACGATCCCGGCGGCCGCGGCCTCCGGGGAGTCCAGGCCCATCGCCTCGGCGACCTTGCCGACGGCGTCGCGCGCGGCCTGCACGTCGAGGGTGATCTCCCCGCCGGCGAGGGCCGAGGGCAGGTAGCCGAGGACGACGTTCGCGTCGGTGACCGTCGGCTCCACGCCGCCCCTGCCGTAGGCCGCCGGGCCCGGGTCGGCACCGGCCGACTGCGGGCCGACCCGCAGCGCGCGGGTCAGCTCCGGCACGTGCGCGATCGAGCCGCCGCCGGCGCCGACCGTGCGGACGTCGACGCTGGAGGCCCGCACGGTGAGGTCGCCGACCTTCGTCTCGCGGCCGATCCGCGGGGAGAGGTCGCGGACCAGCGCCACGTCGGTCGAGGTGCCGCCCATGTCGAAGGTGATGAGGTCGCGGTGGCCGCACTGCTCGGCCACCCACACCGCGCCGGTCACCCCGCCGGCGGGGCCCGACAGCAGCATGCTGACCGGCGCCTCGACCGCGGCGTCGGCCGACTGCAGGCCGCCGTCGCTGCGCAGGACCGACAGCTCACCGGTCACCCCGCCCTCGCGCAGCCCGCCGGAGAGGTGCCGCACGTACTTCTCCACCTGCGGCTGCACGTAGCCGTTGGCGACGGTGGTCAGCGTGCGCTCGTACTCGCGCAGCTCGGGGAGCACGTCGGAGGACAGCGACACCGGGACGCCGGGCAGCACCTCCGCGGCGATCTCCCGGACCCGCCGCTCGTGGGACGCGTCGGCGAAGGAGTTGACCAGGCTGACGGCGAGGGCCTGCACACCCTGCCGCTGGGTGCCGTGGCCCGCCAGCCGCTCCAGCTGCGCCCGGACGTCGGCCTCGTCGAGGGGGCGCACCTCCGACCCGTCGCTGGCGATCCGCCCCTCGACCTCGACGGTGTCCTCCAGGTCGGCCAGCGGCTCGGGCTTGGGCCAGATGATCCAGCCGGCCAGCCCGCCCGGGACGAAGGAGCGGGCGATCTGCAGGACCTGCCGGAAGCCGCGCGTGGTGACCAGTCCGACGCGGGCGCCCTTGCCCTCCAGGATCGCGTTGGTGGCCACCGTGGTGCCGTGCAGCACCTGTGCCACCTCGCGCATCGAGATGCCCGCGTCGGCGCACACCCTCCCGATGCCGGTGAGGACGCCGACCGCCTGGTCGGCCGGGGTGGAGGTGGTCTTGGCGCGCCACGTCGCGCCGCTGTCCTCGTCCACGAGCAGGACGTCGGTGAAGGTGCCCCCGACGTCGACTCCGAGCCGGTAGCTCATGCGGTCTCCTCGTTCCGGGTCGCGGGATCGGTCGCCTGCAGCCGGGCGGCCCGGACCATCACGGCCCGGGCGTTGGCGATGTGCGAGGTCATGACGGCGCGGGCCCACTCCGGGTCACCCGCGCGCAGGGCGGCGACGATCTCGGCGTGGTGCGCCAGGCTGCGGCGCAGCGACTCCTCGTCGTAGGTGAGGAAGTTGCGCCGCACGATCGGCGGGTGGATGGCGGCGGCCAGCGCGGCGGCCAGGGTGGGGTGCGCGGCCAGCGCGACCAGCCGGTCGTGGAACGCGCGGTTGAGCGGTACCAGGGCGTCGAGGTCCTGGTCCGGGCCGGGGGTGCCGACGGCGAGCATCCGGCGGGCGAGACCGTCGAGCTCGTCGACGTCGGCCGGTCGGGCGTTCGGGACCGCGTGCGCGGTGAGCTGGGGCTCCAGGACCGAGCGCAGGTCGAACACGCCCTCCAGCTCGGCGACGGTCCAGGTGGCCACCCGTGCGCCTCGGTTGGGGACCAGCTCCACGAGCCCCTCGGAGGCCAGCCGCGACAGCGCCTCGCGCACCGGCGTGCGGCTCACCCCGAGCCGCTCGGCCAGCTCCACCTCGCCGAGGCGCGCGCCGGGGGCGAGGTCGCCGCCCATGATCAGGTCGCGGAGGGTCGCCAGGGCACGCTCGGCCGACGTCAGAGGGCGTGTCACCGGTCACACCTCCTCGGGGATTGCATGCAAACTAGGGGCAAGGATCGAGGGCGCACAAGGGCCCGCAGGACCGCCCTGCCCCGTTGCTGCGCATGTCGCGGACGGTGCAGACTCCCGGTGACCCACCGGCGCCGCACCGGTCGCTGTATGCAACCGGGCGGGCACGGGACGACACACGAGGAGGCCACCGTGGCGGATCTGCTGAGCGGTGCGCGAGCCCCGCGGGCCCGGCTGCGCGAACTGCTCGCCGGCCCGGGACCCCTGATGGCGCCGGGCGCCTACGACGCGCTGACCGCCCGGCTGGTCGAGCAGGCCGGCTTCGACGCCGTCTACATGACCGGGTTCGGGACGACCGCGGGGCTGCTCGGCCGGCCCGACGTCGGGTTGCTGTCGGGCGCGGAGATGGTCGACAACGCGCGCCGGATCGCCGCCGCCGTCGACCTCCCGGTGATCGCCGACGCCGACACCGGTTACGGCAACGCGATCAACGTCGTCCGCACGGTGCAGCTCCACGAGCAGGCCGGGGTGGCCGGCATCCAGCTCGAGGACCAGGTGATGCCCAAGAAGTGCGGGCACATGAGCGGCAAGGCGCTGATCGGTACCGGGGAGATGGCCGGCAAGATCCGCGCCGCCGCGGCCGCCCGGCGCGACCCGGACCTGGTGCTGATCGCGCGCACCGACGCCGTCGCCGTCACCGGGGTCGACGACGCGCTGGCCCGCGCCCGCGCCTACGCCGAGGCCGGCGCCGACCTGCTCTTCGTCGAGGCGCCGACCAGCGAGGCCGACGTCGAGCGGATCGCCGGCGAGCTGGCCGGGGTGGCCCCGCTGGTCTTCAACTGGGCCGAGGGCGGGCGCACGCCGCCGCTGTCGCTGGCGCGCATGGCCGAGCTCGGCTTCGCCCTGGTGATCTACCCGATCGGCACGCTGCTGGCCGCCACCGCCGGCGTCCGCTCGCTGCTGGCGTCGCTGCGGCAGCAGGGCGTCCCGCCGCTCGACGGGCTGCCCACCTTCGGCGAGTTCACCGACCTCGTCGGCCTCCCCGAGGTGCAGGACCTCGAGCAGCGCTTCGCCGGCTGAGGAGTCCCCGGAGACCCCTCATCGGCAGCCGCGGGCGCCCGCCCGGCAACGTCTCGGCCCTCCCGTCACACCCGCCCCAGACGCTCCACGCGGATGACCGGACCGGTCCGTCCGGACCGGTAGACAGGAGGCCATGAGCACCACGGACACCCGCCCGCATCCGCACGACGGGGTCCGGGCTGCCGTGGCGATCTCGGCCACCAGCACGCCAGTGCTCTCCTACGCCCTCGCGCACAACCGCGTCCCGGTCGTGTCGCGGCTGGCGTTCACCAACCACGGCGCGGCGGTCCGCGGCGCGACCGTGCGCCTGGGCGTCCAGGACGCCGAGGGCCCCATCGGCAGCCCGGTCGAGCTGCTGGTCGACCTCGACGCCGGCACCACCACCGTGCTCAGCGACGTCGGCCTGGTCATGGACCCGGCCGCGATGCTGCAGATCGAGGAGCAGCGGCCCGGCTCGATCGAGATCGACGTCGCCGTCGACGGCGTGGACGTCGCCGGCACCGCCGTCCCGGTGCAGGTGCTCGCCGCCAGCCAGTGGCTGGCCACCCCGGTGCCGCTGGCGCTGGAGATGCTCGCCGCGCACGTGCTGCCCAACCACCCCGCGGTGACCGCGCTGCTGGCCGAGGCCGCCGCGGTGCTCGAGGCGCGTACCGACGACCCGTCGGTGCAGGGCTACCAGGCCGGGCCCGAGCGGGTCGACGAGATCGTCGCCGCCATCGCCGCGGCCGTGCGCGCCCGCGGCATCCGCTACAGCGAGCCCCCGGCCAGCTGGGCCGACATCGGCCAGAAGGTGCGCACCCCGGGCGACGTCCTCGACGGCCGGGTCGGCACCTGCCTGGACACCGTCGTCGTGCTCGCCGCCGCGCTCGAGGCCGCCGGCGTCCGGCCGCTGCTGTGGGTGGCCGACGGGCACGCCTTCCTCGGCTACTGGCGGGAGGAGCGCAGCGCGGAGAGCGCGGCCACCACCGACGTCGCGCCGCTGGTCAACCTGGTCGACCTCGGCCTGGTGCGGCTGGTGGAGACGACGCTGCTCACCAGCCGCAGCGCCGAGGACCCCGACCCCGAGCGGCTGCACCGCGCCGCCTACGACGCCTGGCTGCCCGGTGCGCTGGACCGCGTCGTCGGCGTCACCGACGTCCACCGCGCCCGCCGCGACGGCATCCTGCCGCTGCCCGCCCGCACCCGTGGCCCGGACGGCACGGTGCAGGTCATCGAGTACCGCGCCGCCGAGCACGACCCCGCCGCCCGCCCGGCCGGCCGGCACGCCGCGCCGGTCGCCGGCGGCCGCCCGGGCGTGCCGCCGCGGGTGCAGCAGTGGAAGAACAGCCTGCTCGACCTCAGCCTGCGCAACCGGCTGATCAACTACACCGAGGGCGCCGGCCTGCCGCTGGTCGTCCCCGACGCCTACCTCGCGGGCCTGGCCGACCTGCTCACCGGCGACGACGCCGTCACGCTGCTGCCGGGCGACCGGCTGGCCGCCGTGCACGTCGAGCGCGGCGTGCGCTCGGCCCGCGAGCTGCCGGTCGGCCTGCTCGGCGAGGCGCTGGTCGAGCGCCGGTCGGTGCACGCCGACGTCACCGAGGGCGGCTACCTGCCCCGGCTGCGCGGGCTGGCGCACCGGGCGCGGACCGTCCGCGAGGAGACCGGCGCCAACAACCTCTACGTCGCGATCGGCAGCCTGGCGTGGGAGCTCGACGGCCGGTCGCTGCGCTCGCCGCTGCTGCTGCTGCCGGTGGTCCTCTCCCCCGCCGGCCGCACCGGCGCCTACCGGCTCACCGCCGACGAGTCCTCCGCCGCCAGCCCCAACTGGTGCCTGCTGGAGAAGCTGCGCCAGGTGCACGGCCTGACCGTCCCGGGGCTGGACGGCGAGGGCGTCGACGTCGACACCGCGCTGACCGCCGTCCGCCAGGCGCTGGCCGACGCCGGGCTGCCGTTCCGCGTCGAGGCCACCGCCGACCTCGCCGTCCTGCAGTTCGCCAAGTACCGGCTCTGGCGCGACCTCGACGAGCACTGGGCCGAGCTCACCGCCAACCCGCTGGTGCACCACCTCGTGCACGCCCCGACCGAGGCGTTCGCCGACCCGGTGCCGGCCGCGGCCGCCGACGTCGACCTCGACGAGCTGGCCGCCCGCTGCCCCGTCCCCGCCGACGCCTCGCAGCTGCGCGCGGTGGCCGAGGGCGTCGCCGGGCGCACGTTCGTGCTCGAGGGCCCGCCCGGCACCGGCAAGTCGCAGACCATCACCAACCTGCTCACCCGCGCGGTCGCCGACGGCAAGCGGGTGCTGTTCGTGGCCGAGAAGCGGGCCGCGCTCGACGTCGTCGCCCGGCGGCTCGAGGCGGTCGGCATGGGCCCGTTCGCCCTCGACCTGCACGACCGGGGCGCCCGCGCCGCGGAGGTCCGCGCCCGGGTGCGCGCGGCGCTGGACCACGCGGTCGCCGTCGACGAGCAGGGCCTGGCCGCCGACGGCGACGACCTGCGCGCCGCCCGCCGCACGCTGGCCCGCTACGCCGACCGGCTGCACGCGCCGAACGCCGCCGGGCTGTCCTACTACTCCGCGCGGACCGCGCAGCTCGCGCTCGGCGGCGACGTCCCGCAGCTGCCCGTGCCGCAGACCTTCGCCGCCGCCGCGCCCGCCGCGACGCTGGCCGAGGTGCGCCGCGCGCTGGCGCTGCTGCCCGACGTCGCCGACCTGGTCCGCCCCTCGCCGCGGCACCCGTGGGCGTTCGTCGACACCGCGCGGATCGACCTGCGCGCCGCCCAGGCCGCCGCCGCCGAGGTCGACGCCGCCATGCGCGCGCTGCCCGCCGAGGAGCACCTGGCGCGGGCGCTGCGCGAGGTGCGCACCCCGGGCGACCTCGACGACCTCGCCCACCTGCTGTCCGGTCCCGCGGTGGGCCTCGACGTCCTCGACGAGGTGCCCACCGAGCGCTGGACGACCGCGACGGCGACGGTGCTCGGCGAGGTCGCCGCCTTCACCTCCGCCGTCCACCCCGGGCTGGAGCTCGCGACCCCCGAGGCGCTGGCGCTGCCGCTGGCCGACCTCTACGTCGCCGCCCAGACCGCGCAGGCCGCCCGCTGGTGGGCCCGCCGGCAGGGGCTGCGCGCGGTGCGGGCGCAGTTGGCGCCGGTGCTGCGCCCGGGCGTGACGGTGAAGCTGCGCGACGTCGCCGAGCTCACCGCCTCGCTGTGGCGGCTGCAGACCGCCGCCGCCGGCATCGCCGCCCGCGCCTCGGTGATCCCCGGGCTGTCGGTGCCGGCCGGCTGGAACCCGCTGCTGGACCCGACGCTGCTCGACGGGCAGGTCGCCTGGCTGCGCCGCGCCGGCGCGGTCGTCGACAGCGCCCGCGAGTTCGCCGTCGCGCTGCGCCGCCACGTCGTCGCCGGTCCCGGGCCGGACGCCGCCGCGGCCACCGCCGTCCTCCGGCTGCGCGACGGGCTCGACGCGCTGCTGCGGGTCTGCTCCAGCACCCCCGCCGCGCTGGCCGCCTGGTGCGGCGACGACGGCGTGGTGCTGCGCTGGGCGATGACCCGCCCGGAGCGCGGCGTCGAGCACAGCGGGCTGATCTCACTGCGCCGCTGGGCGGAGTTCCTCGACACCCTCGAGCCGCTGCGCGCCGCCGGGCTGACCGAGGCCCGCGCCGCCCTGGTGTCCGGCCGGCTGCCCGCCGAGGACGCCCCGCGCGCGTTCGAGCACGGCCTGGCCGCCGCGTCGACGGCCGAGCGCCGCGCCGCCACCGGGCTGGACGGGTTCGACGAGGCCGCGCACGGGAAGGCGATCACCCGGTTCACCGCCGCCTCCCGGGCGGTGCGCCGGCACCTGACCGCCGCGCTGCCGGCCGAGGTGCTCGCCGGCCGGGACCTCGGTGACGCGGACGACCGGCTCGGCGCGCTGCAGCGCGAGCTCGGCCGCTCCCGCCGCGGCCCGGGCGTGCGCGCGCTGCTGGCCGAGTACGGCGACCTGGTCACCGCGGTCATGCCGTGCGTGCTGGTCAGCCCCGACTCGGTGGCGCGGTTCTTCCCCGCGAAGGCCGGGCTGTTCGACCTGGTGGTCTTCGACGAGGCCTCGCAGATCCGCGTCGCCGACGCCGTCGGCGCGCTGGGCCGGGCGAGGGCGGCCGTGGTCGTCGGCGACAGCGAGCAGATGCCGCCGACGTCGTTCGCCGAGCCGGTGTCCGTCCTCGACGACGAGCTCGCCGAGCTGCTCGGCACCGCCGTCGAGGACGAGGAGTCGATCCTCTCCGAGTGCGTGCAGGCGCGGGTGCCGCGGCACTGGCTGTCATGGCACTACCGCAGCCAGGACGAGTCGCTGATCGCGTTCAGCAACGCGCACTACTACGAGAACCGGCTGTCGTCGTTCCCGGCGCCCACCCACGGGCGGCCCTCGGCCGACGTCGGCGGCCGCGGCATCTCGCTGGTCCGGGTGCAGGGCACCTTCCACCGCGCCGGCGCCGGCCGGCTGCTGCGGACCAACCCGATGGAGGCCAAGGCGGTCGTCGCCGAGGTCCGCCGCCGCTTCGACGCCTCGCCGGACGCGGTGCCGTCGATCGGCGTGGTCACCTTCAACGCCCAGCAGCGGGCCTACATCGAGTCGCTGCTGCGGGACGCCGGCGACGAGCGGCTGGCCGAGGCGCTGGACCGCACCGACGGCGAGGGCCTGTTCGTCAAGAACCTGGAGAACGTGCAGGGCGACGAGCGCGACGTCGTGCTGTTCTCCACCGGCTTCAGCCCCGACGACCGCGGCGTGCTGCCGCTGAACTTCGGCCCGCTCAACCGGGTGGGCGGCGAGCGCCGGCTCAACGTGGCGATCACCCGCGCCCGGCGGCAGGTCGTCGTCTTCTCCTCCTTCGACCCGTCGGCGCTGCGCGCGGAGCAGACGTCGTCGCTGGGCATCAAGCACCTGCGCGCCTACCTCGACCTGGCCGCGCTCGGCACCGACGCGCTGCCCCGCGAGGCCCGGCGGCCGTCGGTGCCCGACCGGCACCGCGAGGAGATCGCCGCGGCGCTGCGCGGGCGGGGGCTGGCGGTGCGCACCGACGTCGGGCTGTCGGAGTTCCGGGTCGACCTGTCCGTGGCCCGGCCCTCCTCCCCGGAGAGCCCGGTCGTGGCGGTGCTGCTCGACGGCCCCGAGTGGGCGCGCCGCCGCACCGTCGGCGACCGCGACGGCCTGCCGGTCGAGGTGCTGTCCGGCATGCTCGGCTGGCCCGCGGTCGAGCGGGTGTGGCTGCCCTCGTGGCTGCGCGAGCGCGACGCCGTCCTCGACCGCCTGGCCGCCGCGGTGGCCACGGTCCCCGAGCCGGCGCCCGCTCCCCCGGCCGCCGCGCTCACCGTGGTGGACGACGTCCCCGCCCCCGTGGTCGAGCTCCCCGTCGCCGCGCCGGAGCCCGGGCCCGCCGCCGGGCCGGAGCCCGACCCCGAGCCGCGCGGGCTGCCGACGCTGCGCTCGATGGTGTCCGCCGCCGTCACGGCGCTGCCGGTGCCGCGGCACGCGCCGGTCGAGGCCCCGGTGGTGACGACGCCGGTGACCCCGGTGCCGCTGACCGTCGTCCCCGACCCCGTCGAGGAGCCTCCGCAGGAGCTGCGCTTCCGCGCGTGGGCGCCGAAGCCCGCGGGCGACCGCAAGGTCCTCGACGGCCTGGCCGACCCGCGCAACGCCCGCCTGGTCAAGCGCGTCCTGACCGCCGGGGTCAGGGCCGAGGGGCCGGTGCACCGCGACCGCCTCGTCCGGCTGGCCGCCGGCGCGTTCGGGCTGAGCCGGGTGAGCGAGGCCCGCCGCGACGCGCTGCTGGCCCTGCTGCCCGCGGGCTCGCTCGACGGCGACGTCGTCTGGCCCGAGACGCTGGACCGGGAGACCTGGACCGCGTTCCGCCGCCAGACCGCCAGCGCCGCGCGCCCGCTCGAGCAGGTGCCGGTGCAGGAGGTCGGCAACGCGATGGTCGCGCTGTGCCGCGCGCCCGGCGGGCTGACCCAGGACGAGTTGTTCCTGCGCACCGCCGAGGTGTTCGGCTACCGCCGCCGCACGCCGTCGCTGGCGCCGCTGCTGGCCGGGGCGCTGGCCCGCGTCACCGCGGCCGGTCGCGTCACCGCCGGCGACGACGGCCGCCTCACCGCCTGAGGGCGGCAGAAATGGCCATTTCTGCCGCCGGAGCAGGATGGAGCACCGTGAGCACCGCCGGGACGACCGAGGCGACCGCGATCCGGGACTTCGCCGCCGACGTGCGCGACGCGGTCGGCCGGCTGGCCGGGGTCGCCGAGCGCACACCGCTGCAGCGCAACGAGCGGCTGTCCGCGCTCACCGGCGCCGACATCTGGCTCAAGCGGGAGGACCTGCAGGTCGGCCGGTCGTACAAGGTCCGCGGCGCCTACAACACGATCAGCCGGCTCGACGCCGCCGCCCGCGCCGCCGGGGTCGTCTGCGCGAGCGCCGGCAACCACGGCCAGGGCGTCGCGTACGCCTGCCGGGCACTCGGCGTGCGCGGCGCGGTCGTCGTCCCCGGCACGACGCCGCGGCAGAAGCGCGCCCGCATCCAGGCCCTCGGCGGGGACACCGTCGAGCTGGTCGTCACCGGCGACACCTACGACGACGCCGCGGCCGCCGCCGCGGCGCACGCCCGCGCGACCGGCGCCACGCTGGTCCCGGCGTTCGACGCCTGGCCGGTCGTCGTCGGGCAGGCGACCGTCGCGGTGGAGGTGCTCGACCAGCTCGGCGGCCGCGCGCCCGACGTCGTCGTCCTGCCGCTCGGCGGCGGCGGGCTGCTGGCCGGCTGCGGCACCTGGCTGGCGCAGGCCGCCCCCGGCACCCGGCTGGTCGGGGTGGAACCGGCGGGCGCGGCGAGCATGGCCGCGGCCCTGGCCGCCGGGCGGCCGGTCGAGCTGCCCGAGATCGACACCTTCGTCGACGGCGCCGCGGTCCGGCGGGCCGGCACCGTCACCCACCCGCTGGTGCGCGACTGCGGCGCCGAGCTGGTCGCCGTCCCCGAGGGGCAGGTCTGCACCGAGATGCTCGACCTCTACCAGGTCGACGGGATCATCGCCGAGCCCGCGGGCGCCCTGGCGTCGGCCGCGGTCACCGGCGGCACCGTGCGGGTCGAGCCGGGGCAGACGGTGGTCTGCGTGCTGTCCGGCGGCAACAACGACGTCAGCCGGTACGCCGAGGTCATCGAGCGCTCCCTGGTCCACCAGGGCCTCAAGCACTACTTCCTCGTCGAGTTCCCCCAGGAGCCCGGCGCGCTGCGCCGCTTCCTCGACGACGTCCTCGGCCCCGACGACGACATCGTGCTGTTCGAGTACGTCAAGCGGGACAACCGGGAGACCGGCGCCGCGCTCACCGGCATCGAGCTCGGCGCCGCCTCCACACTGCCCGGCCTGCTCGACCGGATCGCCGCCAGCCCGCTGCGCATCCAGCACCTGGCGCCGGACTCCCCGGCCTACCGCTACCTCGTCCGCGGCGGCGCCCCGGGCTAGAGCGGCGCCCCGGGCTGGACCCGGGCCAGCCCCACCACGGTGACGTCGTCGGCGCCCGCCGGGTCCAGCGCCGCGACGACGCCGTCCACGACGTCCTGCGGCTCCCCGGCCAGCCCCGCCACGGCCGCGCGCACCGCCTCCATGCCCTCGGGCAGCGGGCGGTCGCGCCGCTCGACCAGCCCGTCGCTGTAGAGCAGCAGCCGGTCGCCGGCGTCCAGCCGCAGCGCCACCTCGGGGTAGTCGGCGTCGTCGAGCAGGCCGAGCGCCGGCCCGCGCCCGTCGGTGACCAGCCGCGCGGCGCCGTCGCGGGCGTGCACGGCGGGCAGGTGCCCGGCGTTGGCCAGCGCCAGCTCCCCGCTGCGCGGGTCCAGCTGGACGACCTGCGCGGTCGCCATCTCCCCCGGCAGCAGCGCGGCGACCAGCCGGTTGAGCTCGGCCAGCGCCGCGGCCGGGCCCTCGTCGCGCAGCAGCGCGGCGCGCAGCGCGTGCCGCAGCTGGGCGGTGACCGACGCGGCGGTCAGGCCGTGCCCGGCGACGTCGCCGAGCACCACGGCCAGCCGGCCGCTGGGCAGCGGCACCAGGTCGTACCAGTCGCCGCCGACGACGTCGGCCTCGCTCGGCCGGTACCGCGCGCCGAGCGCGACGCCGGGCACCTTGGGCAGCTCCTCCAGCAGCAGGGTGCGCTGCAGCGCGGCCGAGAGCCGGTCGTCCTCGCCGGCGCGGGCGAGCACCGCCTCGCCGAGGTGGGTGGCCAGCGCGCGGGCGGCGGCCACCTCGTGCTCGTGCCAGGGGCGGGCGGTGCCGCGCACGGTCTCGGTCCAGCGGGCGAACGAGCGGCGCGGGGACAGCCGCCCGTCGGTGACCTTCGACGTGCCCGGGTCGCCGCCCCAGCTGACCTCGCGCGGGGTCTCGGGGCGGAACCAGGCGAGGAAGTCGCCGCGCCCGCCGCCGACCTCGACGGCGAGCACGCCGCTGGCGTCGTCGGCGAGGTCGTCGAAGCCGGGCAGCGCGAGGGTGAGCCGGTCGGTGGCCCCGCCGGCCCGCAGCACCGCGGGGACGACGGCGGCGACCCGGCCGTCCGGCGGGGTGCGCCCCAGCAGGTGCAGCCGCCCGTCGAGGCGGACCGCGGCGCCGGCGGCGGGCAGCAGGTCCAGCGCGGTGAGGTCGCCGTCGGCGAGCGCGGCCGCGGGGGTGCGCGGCGTGCGGCCGATCGCGGCCACCAGCTCGGCCTCCCGCTGCGCGACGGCGACCACCCGGTCGCGCTCGCCGGCCTCGACGGTGGTGTGCAGCAGCAGCGAGGCGGTGCGGCCGAGGAACTCCGCGGCGGTGCGGTCGGCGTAGGAGGGGCGGTGCGCGCCGCTGTAGCCGTGGCAGGAGATCAGGCCCCAGAGCCTGCCGCGGTCGATGAGCGACACCGACATCGACGCGGTGACGCCCATGTTGGCCAGGTACTCCAGGTGCACCGGCGAGACGCTGCGCAGCATCGCGCCGGACAGGTCCAGCGGCCGCCCCGTCCCCGGGACCAGGGGCGGGTCCAGCGGCACCGGCGTGTACGTGGCGTCGGGGATCAGCCGCATCCAGTTGGTGGCGTAGAGCGCGCGGGCCTGGGCGGGGATGTCACTGGCCGGGTAGTGCAGGCCGAGGAAGGGCTCGAGGTCCGCCCGCCGGTCCTCGGCGACCACCTCGCCGTTCCACTCGGCGTCGAAGCGGTAGACCATCACCCGGTCGAAGCGGGTCAGCGCCCGCACCTCGCGGGCCAGCACGGCGGTCAGCCCCTCCAGCGACGTCGGCGCGGACAGTCGCTGCAGCACCGTCGGCAGCCGCCGGTGCCAGGCCGCGCCGGCCTGCCCGGCGCCGGCGACCGGCTCCCACTCGGTGACCAGCAGGTCGCCGCTGCGGGACAGGACCAGGTCCAGCTCGCTGCCGGCCGGCGCCACCCGCAGCGGGCCGGCCTCGGCGAGGTCCGCGGCCAGCGCCGCCCGCAGCCGGTCGAGCTCGGCGGGGGTCAGCAGGTCGGCCAGCGTGCGGCCGGTGGGGTCGGTGCCGAGGACGTCGACGGCGTTGGCCGAGGCGACGACGACGGCGAGATCGGGCTCGGTGACGGCGAGCAGCGCGCCGTGCGGCTGGATCGCGCCGGGGACGGCGATCGGCTCCTCGGCGCAGCGGGCGAGCGCCTCGTCGTCGACCCGGCTGCGGAGCGGGTCGGGACCCGGGGACGGCGGGGTCGCGGCGGGGCTCTCGGTCGCGGTCATCGCGGCCGACCCTACGACCCGACCTCCCCGTCGGTCAGGCTCGCCGACTCCACGACCGGCACCAGGCGGGACAGGTCCAGCAGGTCGATGACCATGCGCACCGGCTGGTTGGCCCGCGGGCAGACGACCTGCAGCGCGGTCCCGGCCGCGGCGGCCTGCTTGGCGGCACGGACCAGCTGCCGGGCGCCGGAGGAGTCCATGAAGACGGTGGCGGTCAGGTCGATGACCAGGGACCGCGGGTGGGTGGCCAGTTCGTCGTCGACGTACGCGGCGAGGAGCGCCACCGTGGCGATGTCGAGTTCACCGCGTACCCTCAGCGCGGGCCGCCCGTTCACCGCCACGCGGTCGACGGCGAACAGCACGATCAGGCTCCCTCGGTACCCGGAACGGACCCGAGGAGCGTACGCGCCGTCACGGGAGGGGGCTCGGCATGGACATCGCGTTCACCGTCCGGCTGCCCGTCGACGTCGACAGCGTGCCCTTCGTCCGCGGCCTGTGCCGGCAGGCGCTCCAGCACCTGCGGATCGAGCAGGCCGTCGTCGAGGAGACGACGCTCGCGCTCACCGAGGCCTGCGCGAACGTCGTCCAGCACGCCGGGGACCACACCGAGTACCAGGTGTCGGTGGAGATCGACCGGGCGCTGTGCCGGATCACCGTGGTCGACGACGGCACCGGCTTCGACCCCGCGGAGGCGGCCACCCGGCCGGGCCTCGACGGCGAGCGCGGCGCGGGGCTCGCGCTCATGCAGGCGCTGGTCGACCGGCTGGACTTCCGCCTCGACCCCGAGGGCCGGCACTGCGTCAGCCTGGAGAAGCGGCTGACCAGCCGCCCGTCGCTGCGCCTGCTCGACCAGAACTGATCGAGGACCCCCTGCCCCCACCGCTCGCACGCTCGCGGCGGGCCCCTGCAGGGGGCCGAGGAGAGAAACGGACGAGCGACTACTGCGCGTCCAGGGGGTTGGCCCGGGCGCGGGCGGCGAAGCCGTTGGCCGAGAACCGGCCGGCCAGCGAGTCCGGCTTGCGTCGGGCCTGGTCCTCGAAGCAGGCGACGAACTCGCCGATGAGGCCCAGCCGCGGGTGCTCCGCGAGGACGGCGGCGCGCAGGTCGGCCGGCCAGGCGTCCGGGTCGCGGCCGGAGATGTCGAGGCCGGTGGCCAGCTCCAGCAGGTGCCCCTCGGGGTCGGCGGCGACGTCGACCTCCGGCGCCATGTGCGCGACGACGATCTCCGCGACCCGGCGCCGCCGCGCGGCCGGCCAGCCCGCGCCCGCGGCGAACACCCACCCGACCGCCCCGCCGGCCTCCTCGAACGGCACGGTCGCGCTGTCGAAGACCGGCACCAGGCCGATGTCGTGCACCATCGCCGCGACGAACAGCAGCTCCTCGTCGAACGCGATGCCGTGCCGGGCGGCGTGGTCGGCGGCCCACAGGTAGGAGCGCAGGCAGTGGTTGACCAGCGCCGGTGAGCTGAACTCCTGCACCACCTCCCGCGCGAGGCGGCAGGCGGCGGTGTCGGGCAGGGCGGGGAGGGAGGCGGTCACGGTCGGCGAGTGTGCCGCCGTCCGGACCGCCGCCGGGCCCTCCTCCCCCGCCCGCCGCGCACCCTGGCAGGTCCGTTGCGGAACCCGGCAGGGACGACGGCGTCAGGACGCCGTGAGTCCCCTGACCCGCTCGATGAGCCCGCCGGCGCAGGCGTCGATGAAGCCGTCGGGGTCCGGGCCGACGTTCTGCAGGACGAGGTGGTCGAAGCCGGCGTCGACGTAGGGCTGCGCCTGCTGCACGTGCACGTCGAGGTCGGGGCCGACGGAGAACTGCTGCCGGATGTCCTCGGCCTTCACCGTCTGGCTGGCGGCGTCGAAGTTGACCGGGTTGGGCAGCTCGCTCATGACCTTCCAGCCGGTGAGCGCCCAGCGGCTGGTCCTGAGCGCCTCCTCGACGGCGGACTCCTCGTCCTGCGCCCACGCCATCGGCACCTCGGCGTAGAGCGGGCCCTTGCCGCCGGCGTCGCGGAAGGCGGCGACGAGGTCCTCGCGGGGCTCGGTGGCGAACAACCCGTCGCCGTACTCCGCGGCCAGCTCCGAGGCGTTGTGCCCGCCGCTGGCCACCGCGATGACCGGGAGCTCGTCGGGCAGGTCGAACACCCGGGCGTCCTCGAGCTGCAGGTACTTCCCCTCGAAGGTCTGGTAGCCGCCCTGCCACAGCTGCCGGATGATCTGCAGCGCCTCGCGGAGCATCTCGTGCCGCACGTGCACCGCCGGCCAGCCGGTGCCGACGACGTGCTCGTTGAGCCGCTCCCCCGCGCCGATGCCGAGGGTGAACCGGCCCTCGGCGAGGATCTGCACCGTGGCCGCGGCCTGGGTGATGACCGCCGGGTGGTACCGGATGATCGGGCAGGTCACGCCGGTGACCAGGCCGATCCGCTCGGTCTTCGCGGCCATCGCGCCGAGCATCGACCAGGTGAAGCCGCTGTGCCCCTGGACGTCGAGCCACGGGTGGTAGTGGTCGCTCATCTCGACGAAGTCGAAGCCCGCCTCCTCGGCCCGCACCGTCTGGCGGACGATCTCCTCGGGCGGGAAGGCCTCGGTGGCGAGCTTCAGTCCGACCTGCATCGCGTGCGTCCTCACTGTCGGGTCCAGCGGTCGCACGAGGGCTGCCCGGGGCCCGCGGAACGGAAACGGCACGCCGGGGTCCCGGACCGCCGCTGCCGGCGGCCCGGGAGGCGCCTCCCCGCGGCTCAGGCCGGGACGAGGTCCACACGCAGCCCGAGCTGCTCGGCGAAGGTCTTCTGGTCGAAGTAGCCGACGACCCGCGTGACGCCGTCCTCGCCGACCTCGATGACGTCGATCCCCGGGAGGTCGCACCGGCGACCGGTGGGCTCCGGCAACCCCGGCATCGGCCCGCTCCAGGTGCCCTGCAGCCGCCACCGCGCGTAGACGCGGGAGCCGTCGGAGCCGATGTCCTCGATGACGAAGGTCAGGTCCGGCAGGGCTGTGACCAGAGCGGCGACGTACCCGGCGACGGCCACCTCCGGGAGAGGCTCCGGCAGGTTCGGGTCCACGTAGGTCCCGCCCTCGGCGAAGGCCGCAGCGACCGCGTCCCCGTCGTGGTCGTTCCAGCCCCGCAGGTACCGCTCGGCCATCTCGACGGGCGTGAGCGTGGTGGTCATCGTCGGCTCCCCTCGGTCGGTGAGGGGCGTCGAGAGTAGTGCCGACGCCGGCGGCGCCCAACCGGTTCCGGAGCGGGTAATGGGGTCGCGCTGCGCGAGCCGAGCGCGTTGACTGCCCCGGCCCGAACGGCAGAAATGGCCATTTCTGCCGCCCCCTGGAGACGGAAAGACCATGGAGAAGATCAGCGAGAGGCTGCTCAGCTGGGCGTCGATCCTCGAGGACGCGACCCGCGAGCAGGCCGAGCGCACCGCCTCGCTCCCGTTCATCCACCCGCACGTGGCGCTCATGCCCGACGCCCACCTGGGGCTCGGCGCGACCGTCGGCTCGGTCATCCCGACCGACGGCGCGATCATCCCGGCGGCGGTCGGCGTGGACATCGGCTGCGGGATGATGGCCGTGCGCACCCAGTTCACCGGCGACGACGTCCGCGGTCGCAACCTCGCGGTGCTGCACGAGCAGATCTCGCGGGCGATCCCGCTGTCGGCCGGCCGCGCCAACCGGAAGGTGCGCGACACGGCCGCGCCGCGGGTCGAGGAGCTCCGCGGCATGCCGGGCGCCGACCAGGCCGACGGCGTCGTGCGCGACTGGCCGCTGCAGCTGGGCTCGCTCGGCTCGGGCAACCACTTCATCGAGGTGTCCCTCGACGAGGCCGACCGGGTGTGGCTGTTCCTGCACTCGGGCTCGCGGGGCGTCGGCAACAAGCTGGCGTCCAAGCACATCCGGGTGGCGCAGGAGCGCACGCGGGCCCGCGGCGTCGCCGTCCCCGACCGCGACCTCGCCTACCTGGAGGAGGGCGAGCCGGAGTTCGACGCGTACGTCGAGGCCCTGCGCTGGGCGCAGCGGTTCGCCGCGCTCAACCGCGAGGAGATGATGGACCGCGTCGCCGACCAGGTGTCCCGCTTCATGACCGAGGAGGTCCGGCGGGAGCAGGTGGTGCAGTGCCACCACAACTACACCGAGCGGGAGTCGCACTACGGCCGCGAGGTGTGGCTGTCCCGCAAGGGCGCGATCGCCGCGCGCCCGGGCCAATGGGGGCTCATCCCGGGCTCGATGGGCGCCGCGTCCTACGTCGTCGTCGGGAGGGGCGACGCCGCGTCGCTGACCTCGGCGCCGCACGGTGCTGGGCGGGCGTTCTCCCGGTCGGCCGCGCGCAAGCGGTTCAGCCGGGCCGACCTCGACCGGCGGATGAGCGGCATCGCCTGGGGCCGCTCGGACGCCTTCCTCGACGAGCACCCCGAGGCGTACAAGTCCATCGACGTCGTCATGGCCGACGCCGCCGACCTGGTCGAGATCCGGCACACGCTGCGCCAGGTGGTGAACGTCAAGGGCGACTGAGTCCCCTGCCGCGTGCTCGTGCTCTGCCCCGCCGGTGTGGGCAGAGCTGCGCCGCGGGAGGGCGGTGGAGCGCGGCGCCCAGGTGCGCGACCTGGAGGAGTACACCCGGCTCTACG
>NZ_JBJGZI010000027.1:0-67277 GCF_054050455.1 Geodermatophilus sp. SYSU D00684
GTGCCCCCCCGCCCCCCCCCCCCCCCCCCCCCCCCCCCCCCCCCCCCCCCCCCCCCCCCCCCCCCCCCCCCCCCCCCCCCCCCGCCCCCCCCCGGTCCGGGGCTAGGCCGCGCGGCCGCCGAAGAGACGGCGCCAGCCGCGCGGGCCCGGCGGCTCCGGCTCGCCGTCCGGCCCGGTCCCCGGCACGGCGGGCACGACGTCGATGCGCGCGGTCGCCTCGGGGCCCTCGGTCGCGTCGGTCCCGCCCGGCTCGGTCCCGGTCGCCTCGCCGGCATCGTCCGCCCGGTCCAGCGAGCCCGGCCAGCCGAGCCCGCCGCCGGTCGTGGTGTCCCCCGGCCAGCCCAGGTCGCCCTCGGTCCCCTGCGCGGTGACGCCGGGCGCGTGCCGGGTCGCCGGGGTGCCGGCGGCCAGCGCGGCCGCCACGATCGGGTCGGTGCCGACGCCGTCGGCGGCAGTGTGCCTACCCACGGCGTCCCCCCGCGCGTGCAGTCATGCGCCCATCGCAACACGCCGGGGCGGGAACGCGCGCCCGCACCCCCTCACGCGAGTGAGGGGTGGGACGGGTGGGGCGGACGGGTCGCAGGTCAGTTGACACCGCCGTAGCTGTGCAACCCGGACGACACCATGTTCACGTACAGCAGGTTGAAGACCATGACCCCCAGGCCGACCACGTTCACCCACGCCGCGGGCCGGCCGCGCCAGCCCGCCGTCGTCCGGGCGTGCAGGTAGGCGGCGTAGACGACCCAGGCGATGAAGGCCCAGGTCTCCTTGGGGTCCCAGCCCCAGAACCGGCCCCACGCGCTCTCGGCCCAGATGGCGCCGGCGATCACCGCGAAGGTCCAGATCGGGAAGCCGAAGACGGCCGTGCGGTGCGCGACCCGGTCCAGCGTGGCGGCCGAGGGCATGCGCGCCACCAGCCGCGACGACGACGGGTCGCCGCCGCGGGCCTCGAACCGGCCGCGGACCAGGTACAGCACGCTCGCGATGCCGCTGACGAAGAACACGCCGAAACCGAGGATCGCGGTCGACACGTGCACGGCCAGCCAGCTCGACCGCAGCGCCGCCACCAGCGGGGCGCTCTCCACGTAGAGGAACAGCCCGATCGCGACCAGGCTGACCACGACGGGGGCGAGGACGAACAGCCCCAGGTGCCGCAGGCCCGGCGAGCGGACGGCGAGGACGAGGAAGGCCACGACCGCGACCAGCACGACCGCGACGGCGAACTCGTACATGTTGCCCCAGGGCAGCCGCTCGACGGCCAGGCCGCGGGCGACGAGCACCCCGGCGTGGGTGAGCGCCCCGAGGGCGGTGAGCAGCATCGCCACCAGGCCCCAGCGGCGCACCGCCGGCGGGTCGTCCGTGCCGGCCGGGGCCGCCTCGGCGGCCACCGGCTCGTCGACCGGGGCGCCGGCGCCGACCAGCGCCCGGGCGCGGGCGGGCCGGCGGCCGAAGGCCAGCTGGGCGGCGAAGGCGACGACGGCGAGCGAGTACAGGCCGACGCTGACGGAGAACAGGGTGTCCGACAGGCCGGACAGCTGGTCGGCGGTCACGCGGGTGTGCCTCCGGTCTCGGGTGCGCCCCCGGACGGGGCGCGGGTCGGGGCGCGGGCGGCGAGGGCCGCCCGCAGGTCGTCGGTCAACGCCGTGAAGCGCGGTGCGCCGTCGCCGCTGCCTCGAGTCAGTCCACCGACCTCGAGCACGGTACCGCCGTCGGCGGAGAGCCCGGTGGCGCGGGCGAAGACCCGCTCCCGGCGCAGCAGCAGCATCCCGAGCAGGCCGGCGAGCACCGCGATCGCCGCGGCGAGCACCCACACCTGCCCCGGGTCGTGCGAGAACTGCAGGGCGGCGAACTCCTTGTAGCCGGTGAAGGTCACCGTCGTCCCGTCGGGCAGCGTCAGCGACTCCCCGACCGACAGGTTGCCGCGGCCCACCTCGGTGAGCCGGCCGCGCTCGATCTGCGAGGCGTCGAGCGAGTAGACCGACTGCGGCAGGCCGGAGTCCAGGCCGAGGTAGCCCTCGTAGGCCACCACCGCCACCTGCGGCGCCAGCGGGCGCGGGTCGATCGAGGTGAGGACCCCGCCCTGCGTCAGGCCGGTCGGCGCGAAGAAGCCCTCCAGCGCGAACTGGTCCTCGGTGCCGGCGCCCAGGTCGGGCAGCTTGAGCGCGCCCTGGCTGCCCATCATCCGCTGGTCGCTGGGGAGGAACGGCGCCGAGACGTCGTCGATGCTGAACCCGTCGGGCCGGGTCACGGTGAACGTCGGGCTGAACCCGTGGCCGGTGACGTAGACCCGGTCGCCGTCGACCCGCAGGGGGTCGTTGACGCCGATCGTCGTCGGCCGGCCCTCCTCGCCGGGGGCGCCGTAGGTGATGTCGGCGGTGAACGAGGAGGCGGTGAGGTCCTGCTCGTAGGTGGCGCGGAAGTCGTCGAGCCCGACGCAGATCGGCGTCAGGTCGCTGCCCTCGACCAGCGCGCCGGAGGAGTGGGTGTCGTACTGCTGGAACGAGTTGCAGAACCGCTGGCCCTCGGTGACCAGGATGCTGCCCTCGTAGCCCCACAGCTTGCCGCCGGCCAGCGCCAGCAGCAGGCCGACCAGGGCCAGGTGGAAGACCAGGTTGCCGGTCTCCTTGAGCAGGCCCTTCTCGGCCGACAGCTCCTCGACCCCGTCCCGCTCGCGGCGCACCACGCGGTAGCGGCGGACCCGCAGCTCCTCCTCGACGACGTCGAGGGCGCCGGCGGCCGGCAGCGCGGTGGGCAGCGCCGCGGCGTCGGGGAGCCGGGACAGCCGGCGGGGCGCGGGCGGCGGCGGGGTGCGCAGCGCGCGGGCGTGCTCGAGCGCGCGGGGCAGCACGCAGCCGATGAGCGAGACGAACAGCAGCAGGTAGACCGCGGCGAACCACGGCGAGCTGAAGACGTCGAACAGGTAGAGCCGGTCGAGCAGCGGCGCGAGCGTCGGGTGGTCGGCGAAGTACTGCGCGACGTTGCTCTGCGACAGCGAGCGCTGCGGCAGCAGCGAGCCGGGGATGGCGGCCAGCGCCAGCAGGAACAGCAGCACGATCGCCGTGCGCATGGCGGTGAGCCGGCGCCACTGGCGCAGCACGAACCCGCCGGCGCGGCGGAGGCCGGAGGGCGGGGCCGGTGGCGGGGGCGCGGCGGCCGGGCGGGGCGGGGCGGTCGTCGTCACAGCGGCGCCGACTCCCCCAGCCCGGTGACGGCCAGCCAGGACCGCAGCCAGCCCATCATCTCGGTCCACGCGCCGGTGACCAGGAGCAGTCCGACCAGCACCAGCACCGCGCCGCCGAAGCGGGTGACCCCGCGGGCGTGCCGGCGCAGGAACGTCGTCGCCCCGACCGCCCACCGGGCACCCAGCGCGACCAGCACGAACGGCACGCCCAGGCCCAGGCAGTAGGCGACCGACAGCAGGGCGCCGCGGCCGGCGGTGGCCTCGGTGTAGGCCAGCGAGTAGACCGCCGAGAGCGCCGGGCCCAGGCACGGCGTCCAGCCCAGCCCGAAGACGACGCCGAGCAGCGGCGCGCCGGCCAGCCCGGCCGCGGGCCGCACCGACAGCCGGGCGGTGCGCTGCAGGAACGGCAGCCAGCCGAGGAAGCCGAGGCCGACCACGACGACGACCGCGCCCATCACCCGGGTGATGACGTCGTCGTACTGGACCAGCAGCCGGCCCAGCCCGCCGAACGCGGCGCCGGCGGCGACGAACACGACGGTGAAGCCGAGGACGAACAGCAGCGCGCCGAGCACCATCCGCCCGCGCGGCGTGCGCTCGTCGGTGCGGACGGCGGTGGCGGTGGCGCCCTGCCCGGTGGCGGTGGCGCCCTGCCCGGCGGGGGCGGGCGCGGGTGCCGGGCGGGCGCCGGTGCCGACCAGCCCGGTGACGTAGGACAGGTAGCCCGGCACCAGCGGCAGCACGCAGGGCGAGGCGAAGCTGACCAGCCCGGCCAGCGCGGCGACGACGGCGGCCACCAGCAGCGGGCCGTCGGTCACGAGCTCACGCACGCCGTCCACTCAGCTCTCCTCCCCGAGCAGCCGGTCGAGGACGGCGCGCAGGTCCCCCTGCGCCACCTCGCCCGTGTACACGGCGGCGACCCGGCCGTCCCGGTCCAGCACGATCGTGGACGGGATCGCGTTCGCCGGGTAGTCCCGGAAGGCCAGCGCGACCTCGCCGGCGGGGTCGTACAGCGAGGGGAACTCGATCCCCTGGCTGTCGACGAACGCCTGCGCGAACTGCTCGTCGGCCTCCTTGACGTTGAGGCCCAGGAAGGCCACGCCCCGGTCGCGGACGTCGGCGTAGACCTCCTGGAACGCCGGCGTCTCCACCCGGCAGGGCGCGCACCAGGAGCCCCAGAAGTTGAGGACGGCGACCTGCCCGGCCAGCTCGTCGGAGGTCCAGTCGCCGCCCCCGACCAGGGTGCCGCCGAAGGCGGGCGCGGAGTCCCGCTCGCCCTCGGGGATCACCTCGCCGGCCGGGGTGGCCGCGACGAAGCGGAACTCGCCGCCGTTGCTGACGTCGACGGCATCCGAGCCCGTCGAGCAGCCGGCCAGCAGGGCGACCGCCGCCAGCAGGGCGGTCAGGGCGCGCCTCATGCCCCGGGCACCGCGTCGGGGTCGGTGGCCCCGGCCGGCTCGGCGTAGGTGATGCCGGCGACCCGGTCGCCCTCGTAGGTCACCGACGTCACGCTGGCCAGCCCGCACTGCCGCCGGCGCGGGTCGTGCACGTACCGCTTCCCCTCCAGGTGCAGCCGCAGCGTCCAGATGGGCAGCTGGTGGCTGACGCAGACGGCGGCACCGCCGCGCGCGGCGTCGCGGGCGGCCTCGACGGCGAGCAGCATCCGCGCGGCGATCTCCACGTAGGGCTCGCCCCACGAGGGCCGCACCGGGTTGCGCAGCTTCCACCAGTCCCGCGGCCGGCGGACCAGCCCCTGGCCGCCGGCGACCGGCATCCCCTCGAAGGCGTTGCCGGCCTCGATCAGCCGCTCGTCGACGGTGACCGGCAGGTCCAGCGCCCCGGCGACCGGCTCGGCGGTCTGCCGCGCCCGCTCCAGCGGGCTGGACACCAGGTGCGTGACGCCGCGCCCGACGAGCCACTCGGCGGCGCGGCGGGCCATCGCCTCGCCGGCCTCCGACAGCCGGTAGCCGGGCAGCCGGCCGTAGAGCACCTTCCCGGGGTTGTGGACCTCCCCGTGCCGGAGCAGGTGGACGACGGTCGTCTCCATCAGGGCTGCAGCTCCTGGGCGTCCTTGGCGTCCGCGTCGGACGGGGCGTCGGCGGGGTCGGCGGCCGCGGCGGCGCGGGCGGCGGCGGGCAGCGCGTCCAGCACCCGCTCCACGGCCTCGTCGTCGAGCGCGGCGCTGACGAACCAGGCCTCGAACGCCGACGGCGGCAGGTACACGCCGCGGGCGAGCATCTCGTGGAAGAAGGCGCGGTGGGCGGCGGTGTCCTGGGTGCGGGCGTCGTCGTAGTCGCGCACCCGGCGCTCGTCGGGCACGAAGAAGACCGAGAACATCGACCCGGCCTGCTGCACCCGGTGCGGGACGCCGGCGGCGAACAGGGCCGCGCTGGCCGCGCCGCGCAGGGTGACCGCGACCCGGTCGCAGCGGGCGTAGACGCCGTCGGTGCAGTGCCGCAGCGTGGTGAGCCCGGCGGCGACGGCGACCGGGTTTCCCGACAGCGTGCCCGCCTGGTACACCGGCCCGGTCGGGGCCAGCTGCTCCATGAGGTCGGCGCGCCCGCCGAAGGCCGCGGCCGGCAGCCCGCCGCCCATGACCTTGCCGAAGGTGAACAGGTCGGCGTCGACGGGGTCGAGGCCGTACCAGCCCGAGCGGGACACCCGGAAGCCGGTCATCACCTCGTCGAGCAGCAGCAGCGCGCCGTGCTCGGCGGTGATCCGGCGCAGCTGCGCGTTGAAGCCGTCCAGCGGCGGGACGACGCCCATGTTGCCCGGCGCCGCCTCGGAGACCACGACGGCGATGTCGGACCCGCGCTCGGCGAACACGGCCTCGACGGCGGCGACGTCGTTGTAGGGCAGCACGATCGTGTCGGCGGCCGCGCCGGTGGTGACGCCGGGGGTGTCGGGCAGGCCGAGGGTGGCGACGCCGGACCCGGCCGAGGCCAGCAGCGCGTCGACGTGGCCGTGGTAGTTGCCGGCGAACTTGACCACCAGCGGGCGGCCGGTGGCGCCGCGGGCCAGGCGCAGCGCGGACAGCACCGCCTCGGTGCCGGAGTTGACCAGCCGCACCCGCTCGACCGGCCGCACCCGGGCGATGATCTCCTCGGCGAGCTCGAGCTCACCCTCGGTCGGCGCGCCGAAGGACAGCCCGCGGCGGGCGGCGGCGGTCACCGCCTCGACGACGGCCGGGTGCGCGTGGCCGAGGATCATCGGCCCCCACGACGCGACGAGGTCGACGTAGCGGCGGCCGTCGGCGTCGGTCAGCCAAGGGCCCTGGGCCTGCGCGATGAACCGCGGGGTGCCGCCGACGGCGCGGAAGGCGCGCACCGGCGAGTTCACCCCGCCCGGGGTCACGCGCTGCCCGCGGGCGAACAGGTCGGCGGAGACCGGTGCGCCGTAGTCGTACCGGGTCGTGTCCAGCGAGGTCACGGCCCCAGTGTCCCCCCGCCGCCCGGACGCCCGTCGAGGGCGTCGGGGTCGGCGTCGTGTGACCCTGCGCTCCCCGGCAGAGTGCTCCCCGGGACCGCGGCCAGCAGCGCGCCGGCGAGCGCGGCGGGGTCGCGGGTGGGCACGAGCACGGTCCGCCCGTCGGTCAGCCGCAGCGGCATCCCGGTGCGCCCGCGGGGCACCGACCAGCCGCCGCCCAGGACGGGGGCGCCGGCGTCCACGCCCGCCGTCCCCTCGCGCACCGCCCGCAGGTGGGCGGCGTCGACGTCGGTCAGGGGCACCCGCTCGCGGCCCACCGACAGCGCGCCGTCGGGACCGCCGCCGGCGACCCGCACCGTCCACACCCGCCGGGCCGCCGTGCAGCCGAAGGCCACGACGCCGAGCACCGCGACGACCGCGAGCACCCACAGCAGCGGCGGCACGTCCGGGCCGGGCAGCACGAGGTCCAGGACGGCGAGGAGCCCGAGGACCCCGGCGACCAGCCAGAACGGCCGCCAGGAGCCCCCGGGCTCGACGTAGCTCATCCGCGCGTGGACCTCAGCGGAGCAGGCGCGCGGCCTCGACCGCCCAGTAGGTGAGCACCTGGCCGGCGCCCGCCCGCCGGATGGCGGTGATCGTCTCCAGGATGGCGCGCTCCCGGTCGATCCAGCCGTTGGCCGCGGCCGCCTCGACCATCGCGTACTCGCCGGACACCTGGTAGGCGCTGACCGGGACGTCGACGGCGTCGGCGACCCGCGCCACGATGTCCAGGTAGGGCAGCGCCGGCTTGACCATGACGGCGTCGGCGCCCTCGGCCAGGTCCTGCGCCACCTCGCGCAGCGCCTCGTCGGCGTTGGGCGGGTCCATCTGGTAGGTCGAGCGGTCGCCGAACTGCGGCGCGCCCTCGGCCGCCTCGCGGAACGGGCCGTAGAAGCCCGAGGCGTACTTGGCGGCGTAGGCGAGGATCGGCGTCTCGGTGTGGGCGCTGGAGTCCAGCGCCCGGCGGATCGCCGCCACCTGCCCGTCCATCATCCCGCTGGGGGCGATGACGTGGGCGCCGGCCTGCGCCTGCGCGATCGCCACGGCGGCGTACCGGTCCAGCGTCGGGTCGTTGTCGACGACACCGGCCGGGGTGACCAGGCCGCAGTGCCCGTGCGAGGTGTACTCGCACAGGCACAGGTCGGCCATGAGCACCAGCTCGTCGCCGAGGTCGGCCCGCAGCTGGCGCAGCGCGACGTTGACGATCCCGTCGGCGGCGTCGGCCTGCGAGCCGACCTCGTCCTTCTCGGCGGGGATGCCGAACAGGATCAGCCCGCCGATGCCGGCGTCGGCCACCTCGTGCGCGGCCTTCCGCAGCGAGTCCAGCGTGTGCTGCACGACGCCGGGCATCGCGCCGATCGGCTGCGGCCGGTCGATGCCCTCCTTGACGAACACCGGCAGCACCAGGTCGGCCGGGGCCACCCGGGTCTGCGCGGTGAGCCGCCGCAGCGCGGGCGTCGACCGCAGCCGGCGCCCGCGCGCGAAGCCCGGGTTCGACCCGCCCTGCGGGGAGGTCACTCGCCCTCACCCTCCCGCTGCGCCTCGGCGTACTCCGCCAGCGCGTCGACCAGCGGCAGCACCGCGGCGGTCTCGGGCTGGACGTCGACCCGCAGGCCGAACTCCTGCGCGGTGGCCGCGGTCGCGGGGCCGATGACGGCGACGACGGTCTTCGCGTGCGGCTTGCCGGCGATGCCGACCAGGTTGCGCACGGTGCTCGACGAGGTGAAGCACACCGCGTCGAAGCCGCCGCCCTTGATCGCCTCGCGGACCGCGGCGGCCGGCGGGGCGGCGCGCACGGTGCGGTAGGCGGTGACGTCGTCGATCTCCCAGCCGCGCTCCTGCAGGCCCGCGGCGAGGGTCTCGGTGGCGATGTCGGCGCGGGGCAGCAGCACCCGGTTGATCGGGTCCAGCACGTCGTCGTACTCGGGGAAGTCGGCCAGCAGGCCCTCGCTGGACTGGGCGCCCGAGGGGACCAGCTCCGGCACGATGCCGAACGCGCGGACCGCCTCGGCGGTCTGTTCGCCGATGCAGGCGACCTTCACGCCGGCGAAGGCGCGGGCGTCGAGGCCGAGCTCGGTGAACTTCTCCCGGACCGCGCGCACCGCGTTGGCCGAGGTGAACACGATCCAGCCGTAGCGGCCGGTGACCAGGCCCTTGATCGCGCGGTCCATCTGCGCGGGGCTGCGCGGGGGCTCGACGGCGATGGTCGGCACCTCGACCGGCACCGCGCCGTAGGCGCGCAGCCGGTCGCTCATCTCGCCGGCCTGGTCCTTGGTGCGCGGCACCAGCACCCGCCAGCCGAACAGCGGCCGGCTCTCCCACCAGGAGAGCTTGCCGCGCTTGTCGACGGCCGCGCCGACGGTGGCCACGACCGGCCCGCTGACCGCGCCGAGGTCGGCGGTCTTCTCGGCCACGGCCGAGAGCTTCGCGGTCACGCTCTTCTGGCCGGTGCCCGAGCCGCCGGTGGTGACGACGACCGGGGTGCTGCCGGACAGGCCGCCCTCGACCAGCCGCGCGGCGGCGTCGGGCAGCTGCTCGGCGCCGCCCTGCAGCACCACCGGGGCGCCGAGGGCGTGCGCGGCGCCGGCCAGCGCGGGCAGGTCGACGGCGCCGTCGCGCAGGTCCGCGGTCAGCGAGGTGCCGCCGAGCGCGACGCCGGCGAAGGCCGGGACGGCGGTGGCGGGGGCGACGCCGGGGACGACGTCGAAGGGCACGGAGGTGCGGCCGACGGCGAGCACCTCCTTGACCACGGCGTCGGAGGTGAACGGGTCGCCGGCGACCAGCCGGACGACGACGTCGCCGGTCTTCGCCGCCGCGACGGCGCCCTTGGCGACGTCGGCCGGCTCGCCGCTCACGACGGTCGGTTCGACGCCGGGGCGGCTCGCGCGCACGGCGTCGAGGAGGGCGGCCGGCACGTCGGGGTCGACGTGCAGCACCGCGGCCTCGGCGATCGCGGCCGTGGCCCGGGCGGTGAGCATGCCGGGGTCACCGGGGCCGGCGCCGACGAAGACGACGCGGCCGGGGGTCTTGCGGAAGCGCGTCATCACGAGCTCCTGGTCCTTGTTGGTGTCAGGGCCCTGGGGAGGGCGTGGGTGGGGGTCTGGGGTGCCGGGGCGGTCTGCCCGGCGGGGGGACGGCGCCCGGGGGTCACCGGGCGGCCGCCATGAGCTCCGCGGCGCCGCGGTCGAGCAGGTCGGCGGCGAGGTCGCGGCCCAGCCGCTCGGCCTCACCGACCGGCCCGGTGACCGAGCCGCGGACGCCGTCGCTGCCGTCGATCGCGGTGACCGAGGCACGCAGGTACAGCTCGGCGCCGTCCTCGCCCTCGGCCAGCTCGGCGTGGGCGGCCACCGGGGCGCTGCAGCCGGCCTCGAGCGCGGCGAGCGTGGTGCGCTCGGCGAGCACGCAGGCGCGGGTGCCGGGGTCGTCGAGGGCGGCGAGCAGCTCCAGCGTCCGCTCGTCGTCGGCCCGGCACTCGACCGCGAGGGCGCCCTGCGCGGGGGCGGGCAGCACCTGCAGCGGGTCGAGGGTCTCGGTGACCGCGGCCAGCCGGCCCAGCCGGGCGAGCCCGGCGCGGGCGAGGACGACGGCGTCGAGGTCGCCCGGCACGACGCGCGCCATCCGGGTGTCGACGTTGCCGCGGATCGGCACGACCTCCAGGCCCAGGCCGAGCGCGCGCAGCTGGGCGACCCGCCGCGGGGCGCCGGTGCCGACGCGGGCGCCGGCCGGCAGCTCGCCGAGGGTCAGGCCGTCGCGGGCGACCAGCGCGTCGCGGGGGTCCTCCCGCGGCGGGACGGCGGCGAGGACCAGCCCGGGCTCGGGCGCGGTGGGCAGGTCCTTGTAGCTGTGCACCGCGACGTCGACGGCGCCCTCGAGCAGCGCCTGCCGGATCGCGGTGACGAAGACGCCGGTGCCGCCGAGCTGCGCGATGGCCGCGGCCGAGCGGTCGCCCTCGGTGCTGATGTGCACCAGCTCGACCGGCACGCCGCTGGCCGCGGTGATGGCGTCGGCGACGGTCTGCGACTGGGTGCGGGCCAGCTGGCTGGCGCGGGTGCCCAGGCGCAGCGTGCGGGTGGCGGTGCTCGTCGACGACGCGGTCATGCCACACCGCCGGGGCGCAGGTCGTCGGGGTCCACGGTGACCGCCTCGGCCAGCCGGGTGCCGTCCTCGGGCACCTCGGTGTCGATGCCGAGGCCGAACAGCGCCCGCAGCGCGTCGGCGTAGTCGACGCCGCCGGCGGTGGCGGCCAGCTCCTTGACCCGCACGGTCGGCTCGTGCAGCAGCTTGTCCACGACCCGCCGCACGGTGCGGGCGATCTCGCCGCGGGCACGGGCGTCGAGGTCGGGCAGCCGGGTGGACAGCCGCAGCAGCTCGGCGTCGACGACCTCGGCGGCCTGGCTGCGCAGCGCGGACACGGTCGGGGCGACGGCGGCGGCCTGCCGCTCGGCGCGCAGCAGCGCGGTCTCGGCCTCGATGAGCGCGTGCGCGGCGGACACGTCGTCGGCGGCGACCGGGCCGGTGCCCCCGGCGGCCGAGCGCTCGCCCTGCAGCAGCGCCAGGTCGACCAGGTGCACGCCGGGCAGCGCGGCCACGCCCGGGTCGACGTCGCGGGGCAGGGCCAGGTCGACGACGGCCAGCGGACGGCCGTCCCGGTCGGCCAGGGCGCCGGCGACGACGTCGGTGCCGACCACCAGGCCGGTGGCGCCGGTGCAGGTGACCACGACGTCGGCGTCGGCGACCGCCGCGCGCAGGTCGGCGAGTTCGGCGGTGCCGCCGTCGACCGCGGCGGCCAGGCGGGCGGCCGACTCCGGCGAGCGGCTGGCGACGGTGACCAGCGCGCCGCGGCGGGAGAGCGTGGTGGCGGCCAGCGCGCCCATCGACCCGGCGCCGACGACCAGCGTCGGGCGGCCGGCCAGCGGGCCGACCCGCTGCTCGGCGTGGTCGAGGGAGACGGTGACCAGGTTGGCGCCGGCGCGGTCGATGCCGGTCTCGGAGTGCACCCGCTTGCCCACGCGCAGCGCGTGCTGGGCGACCGGGTGCAGCGAGCGGCCGACCGTGCCCTCGTCCTGGGCGAGGGCGTAGGCGGCGCGCAGCTGGCCGAGGACCTGGGTCTCGCCGACCACCATGGAGTCCAGGCCCGCGGCCACGGTGAACAGGTGGGCGACGGCCTGGTCCTCGTAGTGGACGGTGACGTAGGGCGAGAGCTCCTCGACGGAGGCGCCGGCCTGGCGGGCCAGCACCCGGCTGACCTCGGCGACGCCGCCGTGGAAGCGGTCGACCTCGGCGAAGACCTCGACCCGGTTGCAGGTGGCCAGCACCAGCGCCTCGCTGACGTGGTCGCTCTCGACCAGCTCGTGCAGCGCCTTGACCTTGTCGTCCGCGCCCATCGCGACCTGCTCGAGCAGCGCGACCGGCGCGGTCTGGTGGCTGATGCCGACGGCGAGCAGGCTCATGCCATCCCCCCGGCGGGGGCGAGCCCGGTACCGAGCGCCGTGACCGGGGCGGAGCCCCGCTGCTTGTCGAGGAACGCGAGGACCTGCAGCTCGACGGAGAGATCGACCTGGCGGACGCCGACCCCTGCGGGCGCGGTGAGCGCCACCGGCGCGAAGTTCAAGATGCTCCTCACCCCGGCCCTGGTCAGCCGGTCGCAGACCCGCTGCGCCACCTCGGCCGGTGTCGCGATGACCCCGATCGTCGCCCGCGTGGCGGCGACGACCTCGTCGAGCTCCTCCATCGGCCGGACCGGCAGGTCGCCGATCCGCTGGCCCACCCGGGCCGGCGAGGCGTCGAACAGGCCGACGAACTCGAAGCCCCGGTTGCCGAAGCCCCCGTAGCCGGCCAGCGCCGACCCCAGGTTGCCGATCCCGACGAGGACGCACGCGTGCGCGCTCTCCATCCCGAGCACGGCCGCGATGCGGTCGCGCAGGGTGGCCACGTCGTAACCGACCCCCCGCACGCCGCAGGGGCCGAGGTGGGAGAGGTCCTTGCGCAGCCCAGCGGGGTTGACGCCGGCCGCCGAGGCCAGCTCGCCGGAGGAGACGGTGCCGCGGCCGCTGTCGGCGAGTCCGGTGAGCACCCGCAGGTACACGGCCAGCCGGGCGACGGTGGCCTCCGGGATCCGGGGCCGCGACTGCATCACGGGCCTACTCCACAGCGGTCGCGCCCGGGCGCCGGCGGGAGCCTGCGGGGGCGGACGACATCGGGGATCCGGGCGGTACACCCACCCGGCGACAGCCACGGTAACCGCTTGTGAACGCAGGAACAAAGTCCCGGGGACGGCCACGGGCCCCGGGCCAGCGCGGATGCCCGCGGCTGTGTCCGACACCATACCCGCCCGGGGGTTCCCCGACCCCTCCGAGTGGCCCGCTCAACCCATCCCGAGGTCCCGGCGCAACCGGGGGACGTCGACGGTGAAGTAGGAGTGCTCCCGGCCGTCGAGCAGCACCACCGGCACCCGGTCGCCGTACTCGGCCTGCAGCTCCGGGTCGGCGTCGACGTCGACCTCGCGGGTGGCGACGCCGGCCTCCCCGGCGATCCGCGCGAGCGTCTCGGCCGCGGTGACGCACAGGTGGCAGCCGGCCCGGGTGAGCAGCTCCAGCCGCACGGGGGTCTCGGTCACGGGGCACCTCCTGCGGGGCGGCGGCGGTCCCCCCGGCGAGGTACCGAGACGTACCGCACGGCCGGCCGACGTGGACGGTTCGCAGTGATGTTGTCACCATGTGAGAGGACCCGCAGGACAGCGGGACACCGCCGAGCCGGGAGGACCCCCGTCGGGCGAGCCGTCGCGGCTCGGCGGGCCGACGAGGAGGTCGACGTCCCGCATGCCGCAGTCGCGCCCGGTGGACGAGCGGTCGTCCGCCGTCCCGGCGGGGCGGCGGCCCAGTCCGCGCCCCCGCCCGACGCCGTACCCGCGCGCCAGCGTGGAGGATGCACCGGCGGAGCCGAACGTCGTCGTCGACCCCGGGGCCGCCGACCCCGAGGCCGCCGCTCCGGAGGCCGGCTCTCCCGACGCCGTCGCGGAGCCGCCCGAGGAGGACGAGGGCGCGCTCGCCGAGGAGCTCGCGGCACTCGGGGAGGACCTGCCGGACGACCGGGTCGACGTCTGGGACCTGGTCCGGCAGGCGCAGGCCGGCGACGCCGAGGCGTTCGGCCGGCTCTACGACCACTACGTGACGCTGGTCCACCGGTACGTGCTGCACCGGGTGGGCGACCGCGCCCAGGCCGAGGACTTCACCAGTGAGACCTTCGTCCGCGCGCTGCGGCGCATCGACTCGCTGTCGTTCCAGGGCCGCGACGTCGGCGCGTGGCTCGTGACGATCGCCCGCAACATCATCCGCGACCACGTGAAGAGCAGCCGGTTCCGGCTGGAGGTCACCACCGCGGACATGCGCGACGCCGACCAGGCCACCGACGGCCCCGAGGACGCCGTCGTGTCCCGGCTGACCAACGAGCAGCTGCTGGCCTGCATCCGCCAGCTGGGCAGCGAGCAGCAGGAGTGCATCTCGCTGCGGTTCCTCCAGGGGCTGTCGGTGTCGGAGACCGCGGCGGTCATGGGCAAGAAGGACGGCGCGGTCAAGGCGCTGCAGCACCGGGCGGTGCGGCGCCTGGCCGGCCTGCTGCCGGAGGGGCTGCGGTGACGCGCGGGACCCCGGGCGGGGGACCCGCCGTTGTTACCCGCGGGTACGCCGTAACGGGCCGCGGGCTGCGTCGTTGCCCCGGTCGACCGAGCACCGACCGACCGACCGGAGGCCCCAGGTGAGCGCCGAGCACGACGCCGCGGGAGCGACCCGCCGGACGTCCGTGCAGCAGCGGGAGGCGGCCCTCGAGGACCGGCTCCGCGCGCTCGCCCTGGACCTCGACGACGAGCCCGCGCCCGACTTCCGCGCGGCCACCCGCGCCCGGCTGGTCGCGATGGCCGCCGTCCGCTCGCCGGAGCCGGAACCGCGCCGCGGCCTGGCCCGGCTGCGCGCCGCCCGGCCGGCACCCGGCCGCCCGGCGTGGCGGTCCCGGCTGACCGCCGGGATCGCCGGCGCGGCGCTCGCGGTCACCGCGCTCGGGTCCCTGGTCGCGCTGTCCACCGACGCCGAGCCCGGCGACCCGCTCTACGCCCTCAAGCGGGGCACCGAGCAGACCCAGCTCGCGCTGGCGGGCGACGAGCGCGGCCTGACGCTGCTGGAGTTCGCCACCACCCGGCTGCAGGAGCTCGGTGACCTCGTCGAGGACGGCGGGGGTACGCCGCCGGCCGACCTGGTCGTCGACACCCTCGCCACCATGGACGCCCAGACCACCGAGGGCGCCGCCCTGGTGCTCACCCAGGCCGTCGCCGGCCGCGACACCGCTCCCCTGGCGGTGCTCACCGGCTGGGCCGACGACCAAGGCTCCGGCCTCGCCGGCCTGCAGGGCGCGCTGCCCGCGGACGCCGGCAGCGCCGCCACCCGCTCGCTCGGGGTGGTCTCCGAGGTCGGCACCCGCGCCGCGGAGCTGCGCACCGCGCTCGCCTGCCCGACCGGCCCCGCCGTCTCCGGTGCGGACCGGTTCGGCCCGCTGCCCGCCTCCTGCGGCGCCACCCCGGCGTCCCCGCCGGCCGGCTCCGGGACCACGGCCCCCGCACCGGCCGGCCCCGGCACCCCGGCCCCGGGCCGGCCGACCGCGCCGTCGGTGCCGTCCGCCCCGTCGTCGGCCCCGGCGCCCTCGAGCGCGCCTCCCGCGCCCTCCACCGGCAGCGGCCCGGCGGCGCCGACCGGCTCCGGGGGCGGGAGCACCCCGACCGGCACCGCGCCGACGACGGCCCCGTCCTCGCCCGGTGGCGGGCTGCCCCTGCCGCCGCTCCCGCTGCCCGGGGGCGGCGGTCAGCCGTCCGCGCCGTCGACCACCACGCCGCCCCCGGTCCTGGACACCCCGCTGCCGATCTGCCTCTGGCCGATCCTCTGCTGAGGTCCCGGTCCGGGTCCGGGGCCCCGGCGGGCGGCCGATAAGGTCGGTCGGGTACCGCCCCAGGGCGGAGGGATCACCCCAGGGGAGGGAGCCCGTGCCGGGTCTGCCGTTCCGCGGCCGCCGCAGGCAGGACGGCGGAGCGCCGTCCGAGGAGGAGATCCGCGCGCACGTCGCCGGCGCGGCGTCCGCCGCCGCCGCGGAGGTCGAGCCGGTCCCCGCCGTGGTGGCCGACCGCACCGCCGCCGCGTTCTTCGACGTCGACAACACGATGATGATGGGCGCCTCGCTGTTCTGGTTCGCCCGCGGCCTGGCCTCGCGGAAGTACCTGACCTCCCGCGACATCGCCCGCTTCGCGTGGCAGCAGGCCAAGTTCCGCGTCGCGGGCAACGAGAGCGCCGGCGACATGCACACCATCCGCGAGACCGCGCTGGCCTTCGTCGCCGGCCGCACGGTCGCCGAGATCGTCGACGCCGGCGAGGAGATCTACGACGAGCTGATGGCCGACCGGATCTGGTCGGGCACCCGCAACCTCGCCCAGCAGCACCTCGACGCCGGCCAGCGGGTGTGGCTGGTCACCGCGACGCCGGTGGAGCTGGCGCGGATCATCGCCCACCGGCTGGGGCTCACCGGCGCCCTGGGCACGGTCGCCGAGGTGGTCGACGGCCGCTACACCGGCCGGCTCGTCGGCGAGCTCATGCACGGCGAGGCCAAGGCGGAGGCGGTGCGGGCGCTGGCCGAGCGGGAGGGCCTGGACCTCAGCCGCTGCACCGCGTACAGCGACTCGGCCAACGACCTGCCGATGCTCACCCTGACCGGGACGGCGGTGGCGGTGAACCCCGACACCGAGCTGCGCGCGGTCGCCCGCTCCCGCGACTGGACCGTCCGCGACTTCCGGACCGGCCGGAAGGCCGCCCGGATCGGCGTCCCCACCGTGGCGGCCGCGGCGGTCACCGGCGGCGTCGTCGGTGGCGCGGTCGCCCTCCGCCGCCGCAACGCCTGGCCCTTCTGATCCGTCGGCCGCCGGCCGACACCGCGGCCACGTGCCCGGAAGGACCTCGCTGCCCCCCGCCCCTCGCACGCTCGGCGCGGGCCCCTGCACCGACGCCGATCGACGCGTGGAGCCCTTCCTGCCGCTCGGTCGCGGGAGCCTCCGGCCCCCACTCCTCGCGGGTCAGGAGAAGACGGACTTGCGCTGCAGGAGCAGCTGGTAGATCGAGTGCTGGATGGTCTCCCGGACCTGGTCGGTCAGGTTGAACACCAGCATCGGGTCCTCGGCGGCGGCCGGGCCGTAGTGCTCGGTCTCGATCGGCTCGCCGAAGGCGATCAGCCACTTCGACGGCAGCGGCACCAGCCCGAGCGGGCCGAGCGCGGGGAAGGTCGGCGTCACCGGGAAGTACGGCAGCCCCAGCAGCCGGGCGAGGGTCTTCGCGTTGCCGACCATCGGGTAGATCTCCTCGGCGCCCACGATGGCGCAGGGGACGATCGGCTTGCCGGTGCGCAGAGCCGCCGTGACGAAACCGCCCCGGCCGAACCGCTGCAGCGTGTACCGGTCGCGGAACGGCTTGCCGATCCCCTTGAACCCCTCGGGGAAGACGCCGACCAGTTCGTCGGCGCACAGCAGCCGCTCGGCGTCCTCGCTGCAGGCCAGCGTGGCGCCGAACTTGCGGGCCAGGGACCCGACGAAGGGCAGGTCGAAGACCAGGTCGGCGCCGAGCAGCCGGAACCGCCGCTGCGCCGGGTGGTCGTCGTGCAGCGCCACGGTGGCCATCAGCGCGTCGACCGGCACCGTGCCGGAGTGGTTCGCCACCACCAGCGCCCCGCTGTCGGTGGGCACGTTCTCGATGCCGTGGGTCTCGACGCGGAACCACCGGTTGAACAGCGGCCGCAGGACCGGCAGGAGCACGTGGTCGGTCAGGTCGGTGTCGAGGCCGAACTCGTCCGTCTCGTACTCGCCGGTCAGGCGGCGGCGGAGGAACTCCAGGCCGCCGGCGACCTGCTCGTCCCAGCTCGGGTCCGCCGGCGGCGGGACGTGCGGCCGGCCGTCGTCGTCGGGGCGCAGCCGGATGACGCGGGCCTCAGGCATCGCGCACCGCCCGCAGTCCCGGCGGGGCCGGCGCGGGCCGCAGCCGGCCCTGCACCGTCGTCCCCACGGAGGAGGCGACCGACCCGGCCCGCGCGACCAGCCCGCGGGCCTGGTCGGTCACCTCACCGACCAGGGTGGGCGGGACCACCGGGGGCACGGTGCGGGCGTAGTCGGCCAGCGCCTCGGCGGTGGTGTAGCGGGGGGTGTAGCCGAACTCGGTGCGCAGCACGGTCGTGTCCACGACCCGGCCGAAGTTGAGGAAGCGCATCTGCTCCGGGGAGTAGTCGACGTAGCCGAAGCGGCGGGTGAGCCGGCCGAGGGAGCCCAGCGCCGGCGAGGGCACCGGCAGCTGCAGCCGGCCCAGCCGGCGGATGACCTGGGACAGCAACAGCGTGCCCTCTCCCCCGACGTTCACCGTCCCCGCGAAGTCCCCGGTCGTGGCGCGGGTGAGGACGCCGAGGGCGTCGTCCTCGTGCAGCAGCTGCACGCGGGCGTCGTAGCCGAGGGCGGTGGGGACGACGGGCATGCGCAGGAACCCGCTGAGCACCGAGTCGATGCGCGGGCCGATGAAGTTGGTGAACCGCAGGACGGCGACCCCGACGTCGGGACGGCGGCGGGCGAAGGACCGCACGTAGCCCTCGATGTCGAGGCTGTCCTTGGCGAACCCGCCCGAGGGCACCCGGCGCGCCTGCATCGCCTCGGTGAAGACGGCGGGGTCGCGCGGGGAGGCGCCGTAGACGGCGCTGGTCGACTTGAGCACCAGCCGGCGGACCGAGGGCGCGCGCTGGCAGGCGGCGAGGAGCTGCATCGTCCCGATGACGTTGAGCTCCTTCATCGGCCCCCGCCCGCCGGCACCGGCGGGTGTGGAGCTGATGTTCATGTGGACGACGGTGTCGACCGCCGCGGTGCTGATGACCTTGCCGATCAGCGGGTTGCGGATGTCGGCGCGCACGAACTCGGTGCGGCCGAGGCGGCGGAGCAGCTCCGCCGACGGGGGGACGGTGTCGACCCCGATGACCCGGTCGATGGACGGGTCGCGAGCGAGCTCGGCCGCCAGCGCACCACCGAGCCACCGGCTGACACCGGTGACGAGGACGACGGCAGGCGGCACGAGCGTCAGCTCACTTCTTGTTGCGACGCTGCACGCGGGTCTTCTTGAGCAGCTTGCGGTGCTTCTTCTTCGCCATCCGCTTGCGGCGCTTCTTGATGACCGAACCCATGTCCTGCTCCCGACGTCGTTGCCGCGTGTCGCGCCGGGGACCGCTGGTTCGGAACCGGACGCCACGCGAGTGTGGATCAGCTCGTGTGCGACGGCTCCGGCTGGGGCCGGGGTGTCGCTCGGCGCCCGAGCCTACCCGGCGCCCCCGCGGCGACGCTGCCGCGGGAACCGGGCCGGACGGAACTCACCCGGGATGGCGGGCGGGGACGCCTCGTGAGGTGCTGGAACGGCCGCCCTCCGGAGTCCCGCGCCGAGCGTGCGAGGCGCGGGGAAGGGTGGTCCTCAGATCAGGCGATGTCGGTGTAGGCGTCGCGCAGGTAGTCCTGGACGGCGCGCTCGGGGACGCGGAAGGAGCGGCCGACGCGGACGGCGGACAGCTCGCCGGCGTGCACGAGGCGGTACACGGTCATCTTGGAGACGCGCATCATGCTGGCGACCTCGGCGACGGTCAGGAAGGTGACCGCGGCGCGCGGCTGCGGGACGGACGGGCGACCGACGGGCATGGCGGCGGGGTGGGCCGGGCCGACGGGGCGCGCGACGGCAGCGGCGGCCGGCATCGGGCGGGCCATGGGCCGCGGGCCGGGGACGGCCGGGCGGACGTAGGCGGCGTTGGTGCGCTGGGGCATGGTCATGATCAGCTCTCCGGACCTAGCACGCGTCGGGCGTCGGCTTCCCCACCGACTACGGGACACGCACGTGCTGACACAGAGAGTAGGGGGACCCGCGTGACAGAAGCGATGGAAGAAACGAACACGGGGAACGGTCCGTCCCTGTCAGAACTACACCTATGCAACTCGCTTCACAGCCGTGTCGGCGCGTCTCCACGTGGACGTGTCGACACGATCACGCAGCGTCCCCCCGCACCGGTTCCGACCGGGTTACCGTCACCGGCTCCCGTCGGTCCGGCCGAGCTCCACCGAGCGCCGGGCGGCCGCCTCGATGGCCGCGATGAGCGCCGAGCGGACCGAGTGCCGCTCCAGCTCCCGGATGCCGGCGATGGTCGTGCCGCCGGGGCTGCTCACCGCGTCCCGCAGCTGCGCCGGGTGCTCCCCCGACTCGCGCAGCATCACCGCTGACCCCAGCGCCGTCTGCACCACCAGCTCGGTGGTCAGCGCCCGCGGCAGGCCGAGCAGCACCCCGGCGTCGACCATCGCCTCGACGAGGTAGAAGAAGTAGGCGGGCCCGCTGCCGGACAGCGCCGTCACCGCGTCCTGCTGGTACTCGGGCACCCGCGCCACCCGGCCGACGGTGGACAGCAGCGCCTCGGCCTCGTCCAGCTCGGCCTCGCCCGCCGACGCCCCGGCCGACAGCACGCTCATCCCCTCGTCGACCAGCGCCGGGGTGTTCGGCATGACCCGCACCACCGGCACGCCGGACGGCAGCGCCGCCTCGATCGTGGCGGTGGAGATCCCGGCGGCGATGCTCACCACCAGGTGCCCGGGGTCCACCGACGGCGCCAGCCGCTCCAGCAGCGCCGGCAGGTCCTGCGGCTTGACCGCCAGGAGCAGCACCCGCGCGCGGGCGGCCGCCTCCTCGATCCCGACGACGTCGATGCCGTAGCGGGTGGCGAGCTCCCGGCCCCGCTCCGGGTGCCGCTCGCAGACGACGACGCCGTCCGGGCCCTGCCTCTTCACCAGCCCGGCCAGCAGCGCCTCGCCCATCTTCCCGCCGCCGTAGACCGCCAGGCCCTGCCGCTGTGCCATCCCGTTCTCCCAGCTCTCGGTGTGCGCCGGACGCCGCATCGACCCCGCGTCGGACGGTAGTGCGCGCGGGTGTGCCGTCTCCCGGTGCCGGGTAGCCGCGCCCGCATGGCAGGAGAACTGGACGGGATGAAGGTGGCCGTGCTCGCGACCGACGGCGTCGAGCAGGTCGAGCTCGAACGGCCGTGGCAGGCGCTGGAGGACGCCGGGGCCGAGCCGGAGCTGGTGTCGCTGGACGGCGGCAGCATCACGATGTACCAGCACATCGACAAGGGCGACACCAAGAAGGTGGACACGACCGTCGCCTCGGCCGACCCCGAGGACTACGCCGCGCTGGTCCTGCCCGGCGGCGTCATCAACGGCGACTTCGTCCGGGCCGACGCCGACGCCGTCGCGTTCGTGAAGGCGTTCTTCGACGCGGACAAGCCGGTCGCGGCCATCTGCCACGCGCCGTGGGTGCTGGCGGAGGCCGACGTCGTCCGGGGCCGGCGGATGACGTCGTGGCCGTCGCTGCAGACCGACCTGCGCAACGCGGGCGCGAAGTGGGTCGACGAGGAGGTCGTCGTCGACGGCAACCTGGTCACCAGCCGCAAGCCCGACGACCTCGACGCGTTCGCCGCGGCGATCGTCGAGCAGTTCGGCCAGGCCGGCGCCGAGGAGGACGACGAGGACGAGTGATGTGCGGCCGGGCTGCCCGGCGGCACCTCAGGTGCCGGCGAGCAGCCCGGCGGCCGGGGCGATGGTGAGCAGCGTCCCGGCGAACACGAGGACGGCGACCAGCCGCAGTCCCGTGGGCTCGCGGCCGGTGCGCTGCCGCCAGGCGCCCACGCCGGCGACCAGGCCGGTCACCGCGAGCGGGGCGAGGACCACCGCGACCTGCGGCACCTGCTCCCAGACGACGGTGGCCAGGAAGTAGATGCCGACGCCGGCGGCCAGCGCCAGGACCAGCTCGCCGGCGAAGCGCAGCCAGGCCAGCGCGCCCTCCTTGGCGCCCAGCGGCTCGTCGAGGACCTCGGTCTCCCCGGCGCGGGTGACCGGGATCGGGCCGGTGGCCGGGGCGGGCCCCGCCGCCGAGGCGCCGGGGACACCCGGCTTGCGGGAGGGCCGGATGCCCGGGATGGCCGCGGTCGACGGCTCGGCCGGACCGCGCCCGTCCTCGGCCGGCGCCCCCGCGACGCGACCGGTGTCCCGGGTCCTCCTGGCCTTCTCGGCGGCCTTCTCGGCGGCCTTCGCCGCGGCCTTCTCGGCCCTGCCCGCCTTCTCGACCCTGGCGGCCGCCTTCTCCGCGGCCCGGTCCCGGGCCTGGCGGCCGGTGTCGGCGACCGGCCCCGTGTCGCGGGACAGCCGGCCGGTCTCGGAGACCCGGCCGGTGTCGCCGGCGCGGCGGCCGGGGTTGGGCGCGTCCTCGGCGTCGGGGTCGCGGCGGCGCTGCTTGATCGGGATGTCGCCGGTGTCGCCGCGGCGCCGGCGCACGCTGCGCGGGGCCTCGATGCCCGCCTCGCGCAGGATGTCGGCCAGCGGCCGGCCGCCGGTCTCCGGACCGCGCCCGGAGTCGGGGTCCCTGCGGGGCTGTGCCATCACGCGCCTCCCAAGGAGTCCAGTCGCCGCAGGATGACGCCCTCGCGCAGCGCCCACGGACAGATCTTGACGGAGGGTAGATCCAGCGCCTGCATGGCCGCCTGCGCCACCACGGCACCGGCCGGCACCTGGTGGGCGCGGTCGGGCGACACGCCGCGCAACTCGGCCAGGCTGCGCGCCTCGATGCGGGACACGAAGCCGATCAGCTGGCCGAGGCCGTCGAGGGTGAGCTCGCGGGCCACCCGCAGGCCGGCCGAGTAGGGCGCCGCGCCGGTCAGCCGGGCCAGCGTGCGGAAGGTCTTGCTCGTCGCCGCTACCAGGTCCGGCGCGCCGGCGCCGCGCAGCTTCTTCGCCGCCGGCTTGAGCACGTCGGCCGCGTGCTCGCCCAGCGCCTCCAGGGCCGCGAGGTCGGGCCGGCCGCCCTCGGCGGCGTCCTGCAGGAAGCGGCGGGTCATCCGGCCGGCGCCCAGCGGCACCGACAGCGCGACGTCGGGGTCCTCGTCGACGCCGCTGGCCAGCTCGAGCGAGCCGCCGCCGATGTCGAGGACCAGCAGCCGGCCCGCGCTCCACCCGTACCAGCGGCGGACGGCGAGGAAGGTGAGCCGGGCCTCCTCCTCGCCGCTGGTCACCTGCAGCTCGACGCCGGTCTGCGCGCGGACGCGGTCGAGCACCTCCATGCCGTTGACCGCCTCGCGGATGGCCGAGGTGACCAGCGCGAGGACCTCGTCGCAGCCCTGCTCCTCGGCCCGCCGGCAGGCCTTGCGCACGGCGGTGACCAGCGCCTTCTCCCCGGTCTTGGAGAGGACGTCGTCCTTGCCGACGTGCTCGGCCAGGCGCAGGACCGCGCGGTCGTCGTACGTCGGGGTGGGGTGGCCGCCGCGGTGGGCGTCCACCACGAGCAGGTGGACGGTGTTCGAGCCGACGTCCAGCACCCCGAGCCGCATGCGGTCAGTCTGCCGGTCGGGCCGTCCCTAGGCTGGACCGGTGCAGGACGTACCGCCGGAGGTCGACCCGGACTTCGCCCGCGAGTGGATCGAGTTCCCGGACCCGGCCGACCCGCGACACGTCGTCCGCGCCGACCTGACCTGGCTGTCCTCCGCCTGGACCTGCGTGTTCGGCCGCGGCTGCGCCGGCGTCGTCGAGGGCCGGGCCGACGACGGCTGCTGCAGCCACGGCGCGTTCTTCAGCGACGAGGACGACCTCGCCCGGGTGACCGCCGCCGTCGCCGACCTCACCGACGAGGACTGGCAACTCGCACCGCTCGGCCGCGGCGCCTGGACCGAGGAGGACAGTGCCGACGACGTGGCCCCCGAGGAGGGCGGCGTCCGCTCGCTGCGCACCCGCCTGGTCGACGGCGCCTGCGTCTTCCTCAACCGCCCCGGCTTCCCGGGCGGCACCGGCTGCGCGCTGCACCGGATGGCGCTGCGCGAGGAGCTCCACCCGCTGCTCACCAAGCCCGACGTGTGCTGGCAGCTGCCGGTGCGCCGCGAGCAGGAGGAGGTCGAGCGGCCCGACGGGACGACGGTGCTGGTGAGCACGATCGGCGAGTTCGACCGCCGCGGCTGGGGCCCGGGCGGCGCCGACCTGCACTGGTGGTGCACCGGCTCGCCGGCCGCGCACGTCTCCCCCGAGCCGCTGGTGGTCACCTACGCCGCCGAGCTCACCGCCCTGCTCGGCCCGGCGGCCTACGCCGAGCTGCGCCGGCTCACCGAGGCCCGGCTGGACCTCGGCCTGGTCGCCCCGCACCCGGCCAGCCCGGCGCCGGTACCCCTCCCCCTGCCGCGGCTGCGGCCCGGCGGCTGAGCGTCACCCCCCTGTCCGAGGTGCGGCGGAGGCCGGATCGACACCGCCCGCCACTACCCTGCTGGGGACGACCCGCGACGACCGGACGGCGAGGACTGTGAGCGACGGACAGGCGGCGGGCCCCCGCGCGCGCCCGGCGGGGTCGTCGGCCAGTGGGCGGGCACAGGAGAACGCGCTGCTCGTCCTCCTGCGCATCCCGGTGTTCCGCCGCATGTGGGCGGCGATCACCGTCTCCAGCCTCGGCGACTGGCTGGGCCTGCTGGCCACCACGGCGATGGCCCAGCAGCTCACCCGCGACCAGTCGCTCGGCGTCCAGGGCGCGGCGATCTCCGGCGTCATCCTCACCCGGCTGCTGCCCGACCTGCTCCTCGGCCCGATCGCCGGCGCGCTGGCCGACCGGCTCGACCGGCGCACCACCGTCGTCGTCGGCGACCTGCTGGCCTGCTCGCTGTACCTGTCGATCGCCTTCAGCTACGAGCTGACCTGGCTCTACGTCGCGCAGTTCCTCGTCGAGGCGGTCGGGCTGTTCACCAACCCGGCCAAGCAGGCCATCTGGGTGGCGATCGTGCCGCGCGAGCGGCTGGCCGTGGCCAACCAGGTGTCGCTGTTCAGCGTCTACGGCGCGGTGCCGGTCGCGTCGCTGCTGTTCGCCCTGCTGTCCACGGCCGCGCGGGTGTTCCCCGGCAGCGGCGGGGCCGGGGACGCGCGGACGGCGATCGTCGTCGCCCTGGTGTTCAACTCGGCGAGCTTCGCGCTCTCGGCCACCACGGTGTTCCTGTCCCGGCGGCTCATCCCGCGGACGCCCGTCGACCGGCAGTCGTCGTCGAACGTGTTCTCCCTCGTCGTCGAGGGCGTCTCCTTCCTGCGCGGGCAGCCGCTGATGCGCGCGCTGTACGTCGGCGTCATCGGCGCGTTCGGAGCCGGCGGGCTGATCATCGGCGTGGCGCAGCTCTACATCGCCACCCTCGACGCCGGTGCCGCCGGGTACGGCGTGGTGTTCGGCATCGTCTTCACCGGCCTGGCGCTCGGCATGCTGGTCGGGCCGCGGATCCTGCCCACGATCCCGCGGCGCAGCCTGTTCGCCCGCTCCATCGGCCTGGCCGGGATCGCGCTGCTGGCGATGTCCCTGCTGCAGGACTTCGTCCTCGCCACCATGGCGGCGTTCCTCGTCGGCCTGTTCGCGGGGATCTCCTGGATCATCGGCTACACGCTCATCGGCTTCGAGGTCGAGGACCGGCTGCGCGGCCGGGTGTTCGCCTTCGTCGTCTCCTCGGTGCGCATCGTCCTGCTGCTGTCGGTCGCCGTCGGCCCGGGCCTGGCCGGCCTGCTCGGCAACCACGACCTGCGCGTCGGCGAGCTGATGCTCAGCCTCACCGGGCCCGGTCTCACGCTGCTGATCGGCGGCGTCCTCGCGCTGCTGGTCAGCGCCTACGCCGTCCGCCAGGTCGTCCCCCGCGGCCGGCCGGGCACCCGCCCGCGCGACGTGTTCCGGCTGCTGTGGGGCAGCTCGGACATCCTGTCGGCCTCGGCCAGCGGCACCGGCCTGTTCGTCGTCGTCGAGGGCGCCGACCGCGACCTCACCCGCCGCTACACCGCCGAGCTCGCCCAGGTGCTGCGCGACTGCGGCTGCCCGGTGGTGGCCACGCACGAGCCGAGCGACACGGCGCTGGGCCGGCAGGTCCGCACGCTGCTCTACCCGCCGGCGCCCGAGAAGGCCGGCGCGACCGACGGCGAGGGCCACCCGGTGGCCGCCTACACCGCGGCGCTGCTGGCCGCCGCCGACCGCGCCGAGCACGTGGCCACGGTCATCCGGCCGGCGCTGCAGCGGCGCGAGGTCGTGGTGTGCAACCACTACGTGGACACCTCGATCGCCTTCCACGGCGCGGGGCAGGGCCTGGACGCCGACCGCATCTTCCGCACCTCGCTGTGGGCCACCCGCGGCCTGCTGCCCGACCTCACCGTGGTCGTCGACTCCCCCGTCACCGCCGGTCCCGCGGGCGCCGACGCCGGCGCGGTGCGCGCGGCGTTCCTCGCCCAGGCCGACGCCGCACCCGACCGCTACGTCGTCGTGCCCGGCGAGCTGCTGGGCACCGACGGCGGCCCGGACGGCGACGGGCTGGTCTCGACGGCGGTGCGGCGGAAGATCACCACGCTGGTCACCCAGCGCTACCCCGAGCTCGGCGAGCGCGCCGACGGCGCCTCCGGGGCGGCCGACCCGCCGGTCGGCGCGGCGCGGACCGGTACCGGGGGGATCGCCGGAGGCTCCGTAGGCTGACCGGCGTGAGCGCCCCGGTGAGCCCCGGCCCGGTGACCTGGACCCCCGAGGACACCGAGGCGGTCGGGTGCTGCCTGTGCGGCGTGCCCGGCCGGCTCGTGCACGACCTCTCCCCGTTCGGCGTCGTCCGCTGCCCGTCCTGCGGCCTGGTGTTCATCAGCCCCCGGCTGCGGCCGGAGGCGCTGCAGCGGCTCTACGACGACGTCGGCTACTTCGAGGGCGGCGTGTACGGCGGCGCCGTCGACGGGGCGGCGCAGGAGCCGCGCCGGTTCGACCCCGCGATGCTGCTGCAGCGCACCTGGACCGCCGGGCGGCTCGCGCTGCTCGACCGGGTCCGGGGCCGCGCCGCCGGCGGCCGGCTGCTCGAGGTCGGCGCCGGCTACGGCCTGTTCCTCGACGCGGCGCGCCGGGCCGGCTGGCAGACCAGCGGGGTGGAGCTGTCCCGCACCGGCGCGAAGCACGCCACCGAGGTGCTGGGGCTCGACGTGTTCTGCGGCCAGCTCGCCGAGGCGCCGCTGGAGCCGGGCTTCGACGTCGTCTGCGCGTGGGACACCGTCGAGCACGTGCCCGACCCGCTCGACTTCTGGCGCACCGCCCGCTCCCTGGTGGCCGACGACGGCGTCGTGCTGTTCTCCACGCCCTACGTCTCGTCGCTGCCGGCGCGGCTGCTCGGCACCCGCTGGTGGACGCTGAAGCCGGCCGAGCACATCTGGCACTTCACCCCGCGCACCCACGCGATGCTGCTGGCCCGCGCCGGGTTCGCGCTGACGCAGGTGGTCCGCAGCCCGCTCGCGCCGAGCAACGCCGGCCGGCTGGACTCCCTGGTCGGCGTCGCGCGCCCCGTCCCCCTGGGCTGACGCGGCCGGGTCTCCTGGACGGCGGGGTCCTCTAGGCGGCGGGGTCCTCGCCCGCCGGGACGAGCTCGACCCGGGCGCCGCCGGTGCGGAAGGTCTGCCGGTACGCGCGCGGCGAGACGCCGCGGCGGCGGCTGAACTGCTCGCGGAACCCGGCGGCGGTGCCGAAGCCGACCAGCCGGGCGATCTCCTCCACCGGCGCGTCGCTCTCCTCGAGCAGCGTCTCCGCGGCGGCGAGCCGCTGACCGAGCAGCCACGCGTGCGGCGTCGTCCCGGTGGTGGCCTTGAAGCGGCGGGCGAAGCTGCGCGGGCTCATCAGCGCGCGGCGGGCGAGCACCTCGACGCTGATGTCCTCGGCCAGGTGCGCGCGGGCCCAGTCCAGGACGAGGCCGAGCAGGTCGTCCTCGCAGCGGGCGACCGGCTCGTCGATGTACTGGGCCTGCCCGCCGTCGCGGTGCGGCGGCACGACCATCTCGCGGGCCAGGGCGTTGGCCGCCGCGGCACCCCACTCGCGGCGGATGAAATGCAGCAGCGCGTCGACGCCGCTGGCGGTGCCGGCGCCGGTGATGAGGGTGCCCTCGTCGACGTAGAGGACCCGCGGGTCGACGTCGACCTGCGGGTAGCGGGCGGCCAGCTCCCCGGCGTAGCGCCAGTGGGTGGTGGCCCGCTTGCCGTCGAGCAGCCCGGCCGCCGCGACGACGAACGCGCCCGTGCAGTGGCTGATGATCTGGCCGCCGCGGGCGTGCACGGCGCGCAGCGCGTCGATGACCTCCGGCGGCACGGGCGCGGAGAGCTTCTCCCAGGCGGTGACCAGGACGACGTCGGAGACGGCCAGCCGCTCGAGGCCGTGCTCGACGTAGAGGGTCAGCCCGGTGTCGGTGCGCACCATCCCCGGCCGGTCGGTGACGATCGCGAAGTCGAAGCGGGGCATGCCGAAACGGCGGTAGTCGTAGCCGAAGACCTCGGCGGCGACGCCGAGGCCGAAGGCGCCCAGGACGCCGTCGCCGGCGAGCAGGCTGACGACGAGCGGGCGGTCGGATCCGGTCACGCCGACATCATGGCAGGAAAGACGCGGTCCATGTCACCCCTGCCACTCGTCCCGGGTGCGGCTCCGGAGCACGCTCGTCCCATGTTGCTGATCACCTGCCCCGTGACCCGGACTGACGAGCTGGTCGCCGAACGGCGCATCCGGTCGGTCGCCAACCACCCGACCCACATCGCGATGGCGGTCGAGTGCCCCGCCTGCGGGAGCGTGCACGTCTACCGCACCGGCCGGCGCTGGGAGGCCGCGCGCGCCGCCGGGGCCGGACGGGCCGCTCGGCCTGCGGCGGAGCTCACCCACGCCTAGCATCGAACACATGAGCGAATCGAACGCGAACACCGGCCAGGCCGGCGACCCGACCGCCGCGAAGGACCCGTCGGACTGGGTGACCGGCGACGAGCCCGCCACCGGGGCGCAGAAGAGCTACCTGCACACGCTGGCCCGCCAGGCCGGCGAGGACGTGCCGGAGGACATCACCAAGGCCGATGCGTCCCGGAAGATCGACGAGCTCCAGGAGGAGACCGGCCGGGGTCAGTGACCCCGGCCGGCCCCGGCCCGGTGAGGTGCCGGCCCTCCGGCTACTGCTCGAACTTGTAGCCCAGGCCCCGCACGGTCACCAGGTGCTTGGGGTTGGCCGGGTCGGGCTCGATCTTGGCGCGCAGCCGCTTGACGTGGACGTCGAGGGTCTTGGTGTCGCCCACGTAGTCCGAGCCCCAGACGCGGTCGATGAGCTGGCCGCGGGTCAGCACCCGGCCGGCGTTGCGCAGCAGCAGCTCGAGCAGGTCGAACTCCTTGAGCGGCAGGGCCACCGGCTCGCCGTCGACGGCGACGACGTGCCGCTCGACGTCCATCCGCACCGGGCCGGCCTCCAGCGCGCCGTCGGCGGGGGCGTCGACGTCGCCGCGGCGGCGCAGCACCGCCCGGATCCGGGCGACCAGCTCGCGCGCCGAATAGGGCTTGGTGACGTAGTCGTCGGCGCCGAGCTCCAGACCCACGACCTTGTCGACCTCGGAGTCCTTGGCCGTGAGCATGATGATCGGGACGTTGCTGCGGGAACGCAGTGCCCGGCACACCTCGGTGCCCGGCAGGCCGGGGAGCATGAGGTCGAGCAGGACGACGTCGGCGCCCGCGCGGTCGAACTCGGCCAGGGCGTCGGGGCCGGTGGCGGCGACGACCGCCTCGAACCCCTCCCGCCCGAGCATGTACGACAGCGCGTCGGAGAAGGACTCCTCGTCCTCCACCACGAGCACTCGGGTCATGACCGTCCTTCCTGGAGGACCGGCGCGGCGCCAGCGGCCGCACCGGGAGCTTCGCGGCGGTCCTCGACCGCCAGGGGGATGCGCAGCGTGAAGGTGGAGCCGAGGCCCTCCTCGCTCCACACGCTGACCGAGCCGCCGTGGTTGCTGGCCACGTGCTTGACGATCGCCAGGCCCAGGCCGGTGCCGCCGGTGCTGGTGGCCCGCGACTGGTCGACGCGGTAGAAGCGCTCGAAGACCCGCTCCCGGTCGGCCCGCGGGATGCCGATGCCGCTGTCGGTGACGGCGATCTCGGCGAACCCGCCGCGCGCCCGCGCCCCGACGGCGGTCTTCGTGTTCTCGGGGCTGTAGGCCACCGCGTTGGCCAGCAGGTTGGTGACCGCCGTCGTCAGCTGGGCCTCCACACCCCGCACGACCAGGCCGTGGGCCCCGCCGACGGCGATCGTGATGCCCTTGGCCGCCGCGGCCAGGCCGGTGCGGTCGACGGCCTCGGCCAGCACCCTGTCGACGTCGACGGGCACGAGCTCGGGCAGCGGCTCGGCGCCCTGCAGGCGGGACAGGTCGATGAGCTCCCGCACGAGCCGGGCCAGCCGGTCGGCCTCGTGCGCCATCCGCGCGGCGAAGCGCTGGACGGTCTCCGGGTCGTCGGCGGCGCCCTGCATGGCCTCGGCGAGCAGGCCCAGCGCACCGACCGGCGTCTTGAGCTCGTGCCCGACGTTGGCGACGAAGTCGCGCCGGACCGCCTCGACCCGGCGGGCCTCGGTCACGTCCTGGAGGACCAGCGCCACGGGGCCCGGGACCGCCGAGGGGGCGACCTCGCCGGGCGGGGTGTCCAGCCGGACGCCGTGCGCCCCGACCAGCCGCGTGCCACCGCCGACGACCTCGCCGGGGAGGGTGACGTCCGAGCGCCGGTGCCCGCGGCGGCGGACCTGCTTCACGAGGTCCTGCAGCGCGGGGACGACGAGTCGCCGCTCGCGGACGATGCCGAGCCCGCGCGCGGTCGGGTTGGCCACGATGACGGCGTCGTCCTTGTCGAGCAGGAGGACCGCGGGGTCCATGAGGTCGAGCAGCCGGCGGGCGAGCAGCGCCTCGGAGGGCGCGTTCCGGGCGTCGTCGTCGCCGGGGCGCTCGGTCCCGTCGGCGGGCCGGCGGACGAGCAGCACGACGACGGCCGCCAGGACGGCGCCGACGACGAAGCCGGCCACGAGGGCGACCAGCGTGCTCACGGGGCCGATGCTAGGCCGCAGCCGGACCCGGTCATCCCCCGTGTGAGTGGTGGCGCAACCGGGTAGGCCGACTGTTCACGCTGGGGTGCCCCCACGTTCACCGATCGGGCCCGTCCGGTGTCTCCTCACCCCCTACCCTCGAACCGTCAGGACGGCGCACCGACCAGATGGTGTCCGGCCGGCGGCACCCGGTGGACGGCCGGCCGACGAGGAGGACCCGTGCGCGAGCACTACCGCGAAGAGCTCGAGGACATCAACCACTGCCTGGTGGAGATGGCCAACTCGGTCGGTTCGGCGATGAACAAGGCCACGACCGCGCTGCTCGACGCCGACGTCGCACTCGCCGACCTGGTCATCGCCGGCGACGAGCACATCGACGCGATGCGCGAGAGCATCGAGGAGCGCTGCTTCACCCTGCTGGCCCGCCAGCAGCCGGTCGCCACCGACCTGCGCACGGTCACCACCGCGATGCGCATCGTCGGCGACCTCGAGCGCATGGGCGACCTCGCCGTCCACGTGGCCAAGCTCGCCCGGATGCGCTTCCCGGAGTCCGCCGTCCCCGCCGAGGTGCGGCCGATCTTCCTCGAGGCCGGCCACGTCGCGCAGAGCCTGGTCACCCAGGTCGGCGCCGTCATCGCCAAGCTCGACGTCGAGGGCGCCGCGCAGCTGGAGAAGGACGACGACCTCATGGACCAGCTGCACCGCCAGCTGTTCACCGAGCTGCTCAGCCCCGGCTGGACGCACGGCATGGAGTCGGCCATCGACATCACCCTGCTCGGCCGCTACTACGAGCGCTTCGCCGACCACGCCGTGAGCGTCGCCCGCCGGGTGGTCTTCCTCGTCACCGGCGAGCGGGACATGCAGGGGGTCTGACCGCCCCGCACACGCGCGAGGGCCCCCACCGCAGCCTGCGGTGGGGGCCCTCGCTGCACATTCGTCGCCCTACCGGGCTCCCACCGCGACCACGTGCCGCGTCAGTTGCGCGGAGCACCGACCGTGCTTCCTCGCGGAGGCCTCCGGCCCCCACTCGTCAGCACGAGCTCGCTGTCGCTCGCTACTTCTTGCCCTGGTTCTTGACCGCCTCGATCGCGGCCGCGGCGGCCTCGGGGTCGAGGTACTCCCCGCCCGGCTTGACCGGCCGCAGGTCGGCGTCGAGGTCGTAGCGCAGCGGGACGCCGGTGGGGATGTTCAGCCCGACCACCTCGTCCTCGCCCATGCCGTCGAGGTGCTTGACCAGCGCCCGCAGGCTGTTGCCGTGCGCGGCCACCAGCACGGTGGCGCCGCTGCGCAGGTCCGGCACGATCGCGTCGTACCAGTACGGGAGCATCCGGACGACGACGTCGGCCAGGCACTCGGTGGCCGGGCGCACCTCCGGCGGCAGGAAGGCGTAGCGGGGGTCGGCGTCCTGCGAGAACTCGCTGCCGGCCTCGATCGGCGGCGGCGGGGTGCTGTAGGAGCGCCGCCAGGTCATGAACTGCTCCTCGCCGTACTCGGCGAGGGTGGCCGCCTTGTCCTTGCCCTGCAGCGCGCCGTAGTGCCGCTCGTTGAGCCGCCACGAGCGGCGCACCGGGATCCACTGCCGGTCGGCGGCGGCCAGCGCCAGCTCCGCGGTGGTGATCGCCCGCCGCAGCAGCGAGGTGTGCAGCACGTCGGGCAGCAGGCCGTGCTCGGCCAGCAGCTGCCCGCCGCGGGTGGCCTCGGCCCGGCCCTTCTCCGACAGCTCGACGTCCACCCAGCCGGTGAACAGGTTGGCCTTGTTCCACTCGCTCTCGCCGTGGCGGAGCAGGACCAGGGTGCCGGGTGCGTTCTCCGCAGACGTCGTCACACCGGTCATCCTGCCAGCAGCGGCCAGAGCACCCACGCCTCGTACAGCACCGGCGGGACCAGCCCGAGCAGCAGCCACGGGCTCCGCACCCGGCGGGCGGCCCCCCACCGCACGGCGGCGACCAGCGCCACGCTGCAGGTCAGCGCGACCGCCAGCCACAGCGCGGTGGCGGCGACGTCGACGACGAACAGCTGCGCCAGCACCAGCTGCACCGCGCACAGCAGCAGCGGGTAGACCAGGCCGGACGCGGCGACCACCCCGATCAGCGCGCGGCCCAGCCGTTCCTGCGCGGCGGGCGGCTCCTGCACGCACCCACGCTAGGCCCGTCAGGTGGCCCGTGTGCCCGTCTCGCGCCGCCCGGGCAGCCACACCAGGACGACGACGGCGGCGACCGCCGCGGCCGCCGCGGTCCCGACGGCGGTCAGGTGCATCGCCGCGACGAAGGCGTCACGGGCGGTGTCGGTGAGCGCGTCGGCGGCCGCGGCGAGCTCGGTGTCCCCGGCGGCCCGCGCCTCGTCCGCCGTCGCCCCGGCCGCCTCGAGGGTCGCCGCGATCGAGGTGCTCGCCTCGTCGCGCAGCCCGGCCGGCAGCACGTCGACGGCGCCGCGGACGTTGGCCGCGTACGCGGTCGCGAGCACCGAGCCGAGGATCGCGACGCCGAGCGCCCCGCCCACCTGGCGGACGGTGTTGTTCACCGCCGCGCCCGCGCCGGCCTTCTCCCGCGGCACCACCGACATGATCGACTCGGTGGCCGGGGCCATCACCGCGCCCATGCCCAGCCCCTGCACGGTCAGCGTGGTGAGCAGCAGCCACAGCGGCGCGGCCTGGTCGAGCAGCTGGAAGCCCAGGAACGACAGCGTGATGAGCCCGAAGCCGGCCGCGCAGACCGCCTTGGCGCCGAACCGCTCGGCCAGCCGGGAGCTGCGCGGCGCCATCACCGCCATGCCCAGCGCCACCGGGATGAGCGCCGCGCCGGACTGCAGCGGGTCGTAGCCGCGCGCGCCCTGCAGGTAGTAGACGAGGTAGAACGTGGCGCCCATCAGGGCGAAGAAGTTCAGGCCGAGCGCGGCGGCGGCCGCGGAGAACGCCGGGTTCCGGAACAGCGAGACGTCGAGCGCGGGGTGCGTGGAGCGCCGCTGCAGCCAGACGAACAGCACCATGAGCAGCGCGCCGCCGACCAGCGGGACGAGCACCCCCGGCGTCCCCCAGCCCACGCCCGAGCCGCCGTGGATGATCCCGTAGACCAGCCCGGCCAGCGCGGCGATCGACAGCAGCACGCCCGGGACGTCGAGCCGGCCGGGGTCGGGGTCCCGCGACTCGGGCACGAACGCGAGCGTGCCGAGGACGCCGACCAGGGCGACCGGCACGCCGATGAGGAAGATCGCGCCCCACCAGAAGTGCGTCAGCACCAGGCCGCTGGCCAGCGGGCCGCCGGCGACGGCGAGCCCGGCGGTGGCCGCCCAGATGCCGATGGCGCGGCCGCGCTCGCCCGGCGGGAAGACGTTGGTGATGACGGCGAGCGTCGTCGGCTGCACCGCGGCCCCGCCGACGCCCATGACCGCCCGCCAGGCGATGAGCTCCAGCGGGCTGTCGGAGAAGGCGGCCAGCACCGAGCCGCCGGCGAAGACGGCCAGCCCGATCAGCAGCACCCGGCGGCGGCCGATCCGGTCGCCGATGACGCCCCAGGAGAACAGCAGCCCGGCGAAGACCACGATGTAGGCGTCGACGGCCCACTGCAGCTCGCCCTGGGTGGCGCCGAGCTCCCGCTGCAGCGTCGGGATGGCGACGTTGAGCGTGGTGTTGCCGGTGATCACCACGAGCAAGCAGACGGTCATCGTGGCCAGCACCCACCACCGCCGGGCGTAGCCGGGGCGCTCCTCGACGGCCGGCGCCGCCGCGGGCCGCCCGGTGGTGGTCATCCCCCGCCGTCCGCGGTGGACGCTCCCCCGCCGTCGGCCGGGCGCTCGGTCCGGCCCTGCTGGGCGAAGGCGGCGAAGGCCTCCAGGTTGCGCAGCGACTCGCCGCGCTTGACCCGCCACTCCCACTCCCGGCGGATCGAGGTGCCGAAGCCGATCTCGAGCATGGTGTTGAAGTGGTCGTCGGCGTAGCTGAGGACCGCGCCGAGCAGCCGGTCGAGCTCCTCCGGGGTCACCGCGGCGTGCGGGACGCGGCCGGTGAGGTAGACGTCGCCGACCCGGTCGATCGAGTAGGCGACGCCGTACATGCGCGCGTTGTGCTGCAGCAGGTAGGTCCACAGCTGCTCGCGGTTCTCGTCGGGCTGGCGGCAGACGAACGCCTCGATCCGCAGCGCGTGCTCGCCGACGATGAGCCCGCAGACCGTCTTGAGCTTCTTGGTGCCCGGGAGGTCGACCAGCCAGCGGCCGGGCGCCGGGTGCTCGTGCACCAGGTCGGCCTCGCGCAGGGTGCGGTCGATGACCGCGTCCAGGGCGGCGACGACGTCGGCGCGGGTGGTGGGCGCCTCCCCGATCCCCTCGCTGACCGCGCCACCTCGTTCCCCGGGCCCCTCGTTCACCGGGCCACCTCGTTCACCGGGCCCCTCGTTCACCAGGCCACCTGCGTCCCGGCCACCGGCCGCAGCGAGCCGAGCGCGCGGCTGCGCCGGGCGGCGGCGGCCATCTCCGCGGCGGCCGAGGAGTAGGCGGCCACCAGCGAGTCGGCGGTGCGGTCCCAGGAGAACGCCGCGGCGTGCCGGCGTGCGCCGGCGCCCATCAGCTGCCGGCGCGCGAGGACCGCGCGCACCGCCGCCGCGTAGGCGCCCGGGTCCCGCCCGTCGACCAGGACGCCGGACACCCCGTCGCGGACCGCCGTCCGCAGGCCGCCGACCGACGCGGCGACCACCGGGGTCCCGCAGGCCTGGGCCTCGAGCGCGACCAGGCCGAAGGACTCGTTGTGGCTGGGGACGACGGCGACGTCGGCGGCGCGGTAGTGCAGGGCCAGCCGGTCCGGCGGCTGCGGCGGCAGGAAGCGCACCAGGTCGGCGACGCCCAGGTGCGCGGCGAGCTCCTCGAGCTGCCGCGGCGCCTCCAGGCCCGACCCGCTCGGCGCCCCGACGACGTGCACCCGCAGCCGGGAGCGCAGCGCGGGGTCGTCCTCGAGCATCCGGGCGGCGGTGGCCAGCAGCAGGTCGGGCGCCTTGAGCGGCTGGATGCGGCCGACGAAGGTGAGCACGACGGCGTCGGCGGGCACGCCCAGGGCGCGGCGGGCGGCGGCGCGGTCGCCGGGGGTGAACCGGTCGAGGTCCACGCCCGGGGGGACGACGAGGGTGCGGCGCGGGTCGGCCCCGTAGTGCTCGACGAGCTGGTCGGCCTCCTCGTCGGTGTTGGCCACCAGCCGGTCGGCCTCGGCGACCACCTGCTCCTCGCCGATGACGCGGGCGCGCGGCTCGGGCCGGTCGCCGTCGGCCAGCGCGGCGTTCTTCACCTTGGCGAGGGTGTGCGCGGTGTGGATCAGCGGCACGCTCCACCGGTCCCGCGCCAGCCAGCCGACCTGGCCCGAGAGCCAGTAGTGCGAGTGGACGACGTCGTAGTGGCCCGGCTCGTGCTGGGCCTCCTCGCGCAGCACGCCGGCGGTGAAGGCGCACAGCTGGCCGGGCAGCTCCTCCTTGCCCAGGCCCTCGAACGGGCCGGCGCTGACGTGCCGCACGGTCACGCCCGGGCTCATCTCGACCACCGGCGGCAGGTCGCTGGAGGTGGCGCGGGTGAAGACGTCGACGGCGATGCCGCGGGCGGCCAGCCGGCGGGAGACCTCGACGATGTAGACGTTCATGCCCCCGGCGTCGCCGGCGCCGGGCTGGTCGAGCGGGCTGGTGTGCACCGAGATGGTCGCCACCCGCCGCGGCGCGCGCGGAGGGAGGAGGCGGCGAGCAGGCACCCACGACCTCCCGCCTCGCCGCCCCGGGTGCCGGTGCGGCACCCCTGTCGGCTCTCCATCCTGCAACAGGGTCAGGATGACCACATGACCGGTGTTGCCGAGATCTCCTCCTCCGGCCCGCGTCCGCTGCCGGGGACCGGCCGCACCGCCGTCGTCACGGGCGCCTCGAGCGGCATCGGCGCGGCCACCGCGGCCCGGCTGGCAGAGGAGGGCTTCGACGTCGTCGTCGGGGCCCGGCGGCTGGACCGGCTGACCGGGCTCGCCGAGCGGATCGGCGCCCGGGCGCTGCCGCTGGACCTCACCGACCCGGCGTCGGTCGAGGCGTTCGCCGCCGCCCTGGACCGCGTGGACGTGCTGGTCAACAACGCCGGCGGGGCGTTCGACGCCGCGCCGGTGGCCGAGGCCGACCTCGACTCGTGGGCGCGGACCTACGAGGTCAACGTGCTCGGCACCGTCCGGCTGACCAAGGCGCTGCTGCCGAAGCTCGTCGCGTCCGGCGCCGGCGACCTCCTGTTCATGGGCTCCACGGCGGGGTTGGTCTCCTACGAGGGCGGGGCGTCGTACACGGCGGCCAAGCACGCGGTGCACACCCTGGCCGAGACGCTGCGGCTGGAGCTGTACGACCAGCCGGTCCGGGTCGTGGAGATCGCGCCCGGGATGGTCAAGACCGAGGAGTTCACCCTCAACCGGGTCGGCGACCGCGAGCGGGCCGAGTCGGTCTACCGCGGGGTGCGCCGGCCGCTGGTGGCCGAGGACGTCGCCGACTGCGTCGCCTGGGCGCTCACCCGCCCGCACCACGTCAACGTCGACCTGCTCGTCGTCCGCCCGCGCGCCCAGGCCGCCCAGCACAAGGTGCACCGCGAGGACCTCTGAGCCGGACGGGCGCACCGCGGCGCCGTCCGGCCGCCACGGGGCCTACAGGCGGGTGGGCTCCGGGACCAGCGTGACGCCGAAGCGCTCGCGCACCGCCGCGACGACGCGGTCGGCGAAGGCCAGGAGCTCGGCCGCCGTGGCGCCGGGCTCGGTGGTCAGCGCGAGGCTGTGCCGCGACGACGTCCCGACCCGGCCCTCGCGGGTGCCGCGGCCGAAGCCGGCCGACTGCACCAGCCACGCGGCGCTGAGCTTGACCAGCCCGTCGCCGGCCGGCCAGCTCGGGCAGCCGGGCACCGCCCGCTCCGCCGGGACGACCGGGTTGGTGAAGAACGACCCGGCGCTGCGGGTGTCGGGGTCGGCCGGGTCCACGACCATCCCCTTGCCGCGGCGCAGCTCCAGCACCGCGGCGCGGACGTCGGCCAGCGGCGCCCGCCCGCCGAGGTCCACGCCCAGACGCTTGGCCAGCTCCGCGTAGCCCACCGGCCGGGACAGCGGCCCGGCGTCCAGCGCGAAGGTCACGGTGAGGACGACGAACCGGCCGGGCTCGCGCTTGAGCCGGCTGTCGCGGTAGCCGAAGCCGCACTCGGCGTTGGTCAGCGTGCGCTCGCGCTTCTCGGCGCGGTCGTAGACCCGCACCGCGGTGATCGTCTGGGCGACCTCCTGGCCGTAGGCGCCGACGTTCTGCACCGGGGTGGCGCCGGTCGAGCCGGGGATGCCCGACAGCGCCTCCATGCCGGCCAGCTCCTGCGCCACGGTGAGCGCGACCAGGTCGTCCCAGTCCTCGCCGGCCTGCACCTCCAGGACGTCGCCGCGGCGCTCGACCCCGCGGCTGCGCACCGCGACGACGTCGCCGGCCCAGCCCTCGTCGGGCGCGACCAGGTTCGAGCCCCCGCCGAGCACCAGCAGCGGCCGCCCGGCCTCGTCGGCCTCCCGGACGGCCGCGACCAGCTCGGCGGCGTCGGTGACCTCGACCAGCTGCTCGACGGGCCCGCCGATGCCGAGGGTGGTCAGGTCGGCGAGACGGGCGTCGGAGCGGAGGAGCACCAGCCCACGGTAGCCGCGGCGCGCGAGCCTGCCGGGCAGGGCGACTACCCTCGGGGCCGGTGAGCGACGGGGGCAGCGGGCACAAGCGCCGGGCGAACCTGGCGCCGCGGAAGGCCCACCCCCGGCTGGCCGCCGGCCGCGCGCGGGCGCTGGGCCTGCCCACGCGGGGCACCACCAACGCCAACCGGCTGCGCCGGGTCGACCGCTGGCTGGTCGCCACCCAGGTGCCGCGGCTGCGCGACGCGGCCCGCCCGCTGGTGGTCGACCTGGGCTACGGCTCCTCGGCGGTCACCACGCTGGAGCTGGCCGACCGGCTGGGTCCGGAGGTCCGGGGGCTCGAGGTGGTCGGCCTGGAGATCGACCCGGCCCGCGTCACCGCCGTCGCCGAGGACCGCGACCCGCCCCGGGTAGACTTCCGGGTCGGCGGGTTCGAGCTGGCCGGGCTGCAGCCGGTCCTGGTGCGGGCGTTCAACGTGCTGCGCCAGTACGACGAGGCGTCGGCCGCGCGGGCGTGGGAGACGATGTGCGCCGCCCTGGGCCCCGGCGGGCTGCTGGTCGAGGGCACCTGCGACGAGTGGGGACGGCGGGCGACCTGGGTGGCCCTGGACGCCGACGGGCCGCTGACGCTCACGCTGGCCGCGCGGGTCGCGGACCTCGAGCGCCCCTCGGACCTCGCCGAGCGGCTGCCCAAGGCGCTCATCCACCACAACGTCCCCGGCCGGCCGGTGCACGACCTGCTGCGCGCCCTGGACGCCGCGTGGGCCGCGGCGGCGGGGCTGTCGACGTTCGGGCCGCGGCAGCGCTGGGCCGCCGCGGTGCAGGCGCTGGCCGGCGACGGCTGGCCCCTGGTGGGGAGCAGCCGCCGCTGGCGGCACGGCGAGCTCACCGTCCGCTGGTCCGCGGTCGCGCCGACGTGAGGCGTCCCCGGCCCGAGGTGCTCCCGCCCGGCCCCACCGAGGTCGACGGCGGCACCGCCGAGCTGCTCGGCGACGCCGACCGCGACGGCTCCTGGGTGCTGATGGTCGACGGCACGCCGCAGTCGCACGTCGACCTCGACGACCCCGCGCACCTGGAGTTCGAGTACGTGCGCCGGATGGGACACGTGCTCGACCTCGCCGCGCCGGAGGGCGAGCCGCTCGACGTCGTCCACCTCGGCGGCGGCGCGCTGACGCTGGCCCGCTTCGTCGCGGTGACCCGCCCCGGCTCGCGGCAGCGGGTGGCGGAGCTCGACCAGCGGCTCACCGACCTGGTCCGCGCCCACCTGCCGCTGCCCCGCGGCGCCCGCGTGCGGGTGCGGGCCGCCGACGCCCGCGCCGGCCTGGCCGCGCTGCCGACGGCGAGCGCCGACGTCGTCGTCAGCGACGTCTTCGCCGGCGCCCGCACCCCCGCCCACCTGACGACGGTCGAGTACGCCGCCGAGGCGCACCGGGTGCTGCGGCCCGGCGGGGTGCTGGCGGCCAACGTCGCCGACGGCCCGCCGCTGCGCTTCGCCCGCGGCCAGGTGGCCACGCTGTGCGCCGTCTTCCGGCACGTCGCCCTCCTGGCCGAGCCGGGCACGCTGCGCGGACGGCGGTTCGGCAACCTGGTGGCGGTGGCCTCCGACGCCGAGCTGCCGGTGGCCGGGCTGACCCGGCGCTGCGCGGGCGACCCGATGCCGGCGCGGGTGGTGGCCGGTCCCGACCTCGCCCGGTTCACCGGGAGGGCGCAGCCGGTGCACGACGACGGCGCCGTGCCCTCACCGGAGCCTCCCCCAGGGGTCTTCGGGCGCTGACCAGGGTCTTCCCCGATGCCCGGGACGGCCGCCCGCGCCTAGTGTCGGGTCATGACGTACCCCGCACCGGCTCCGCGCCGTCTCGCCCGCGACACCCAGAACAAGATGATCGCCGGCGTGTGCGCCGGGATCGCCCGCCGCTACGGCATCTCCGTCGGCGCCCTGCGGCTGGCGTTCGTGGTCTCGTGCATCCTGCCGGGGCCGCAGTTCATCGCCTACCTCGTCCTGTGGGTGCTGATGCCCGCGGACGACCGCTGGTGACCCGCCGTCCCGGCGGGCCGGCTCACCAGCTGCTGTTGCCGCGCTGCACGCCGCGGACCGCGGGCCGCACGTCGACCAGGTAGACGACGGTGGCGATCACCGCGGGCAGGCCGAGGAAGGTCATCGGCCCCTGCAGGTAGATCACCACCGCGGCCAGCGCGGTGATCGCCGCCCAGGCCGGCTTGCTCAGCTTGCCGGCGGCGACGTAGCCGGCGGCCGGGCGGATGACGGCGTCGACGAACGCCCAGGCCGCGACGGCCAGCAGGACCAGCCGCAGGCCCTCGAGAACGGCCCAGTCGAACCCCATGCCCGGAGGGTACCCGCCGGGACGCGGTCACGGCCTCCTCCGCGGGGGACGTCTCACCCCCGGAGACGCGACAGGGCCCCGGAGCGCGGTGGCAGCTCCGGGGCCCTGGCCGGGCACCGAGGTCAGTCGGTGGTCTTGGCGGTGCGGGTGCGGGTCACGCGGGTCGAGGTGCCGGTGGCCTTGCCGCGGGCGGCGGTGGTGCGCTTGGCCGGCTTGCGGGCGGCCTCGGCGGTCGCCTCGTCGGTGACCTCGACGCCCTCCTCGATGGCGGCCTTGGCCTGGTCGGCGGCCTGGTCGACGGCCTCCTCGGCCTTGGCGGCGGCCTTGGTGGTCTTCGAGGCGGCCTTCTGGACCAGCGAGGTGACCTCGTCGGAGGCCTCGTTCACGGCCTCGGCGGCCTCCTCGATGACCTCCTCGACGGCGTCCTCGACGGTGTCGACGGCCTGCTCGGCGCGGACGACGAAGCGGCGGAAGCCGGGCTGGCGGCGCAGCTCCTGCAGCACGTCGGCGCCGCGCTCGGCCAGCTGCTCGATGGTCGTGGTGGCCTGGGTGCGGGCCTGCTCGACCAGGGTCGAGACGGTGCTCACGACCGCGTCCGGACGGACGGCGCCGGCCAGCTGACGGCCGTTGGCGCGGGCCTGGGTGACGGCCTCGCGGGCGCGGTCGGCGGCCTGCTCGGCGCGGGTGCGGGCCTCCTTGGTGGCCAGGTCGACCTGGACCTGGGCCTCACCGGGGAGGGTGCGCAGCGAGGCGAGGACGGTGCGGGCCTGCTCGACGGCGAGGTCACCGGCGCCGACGGCGACGAGGAACTGACGACGGCCGCGCTCGGCGACCTGCTCCAGCAGGGTGGTGGCGGTGCTCATGCGGACTCCTTGGAGGGGGTCGGGTCGGATCCGGGCGTGGCGCCCGGGACGGTGCTCGGGGCGGTGGTGCGGGTCGCCGCGTACTCGCGGACGTAGGTCTCGTACAGCTCGACGAGCACGGCCTTGTGCCGCTCGGAGAGCTGGTCGTCGGACCGGATGGCCGCGACCGTGTCGGGGTTGCCGGCCCGCCGGTCGAGGATGCCCGCCTGCTCGTAGAGCGACTCGGCGGAGATCTTCAGACCCCGGGCGATGGCGGCGAGGATCTCCGCCGACGGCTTGCGCAGCCCCCGTTCCACCTGCGACAGGTAGGGGTTGCTCACCCCCGCGGTGCGGGCGAGCTCGCGCAGGGACACCCGGGCGGCGCTGCGCTGCTCCCGGATGTACTCCCCGACCTGCGAGCGCACCGCCGAGACCTGCTGGGCCTCGGCCGCGACGGTCTCCGCGACGCTGCCGGCGAGCTGGTCCACCTTCTCGCGGACCGACCTCACCTGACCGCTCACGAACTCGCCGGGGGTCTGCACGTGTACGACGCTAACCACGGGTGCTAGCAACTGCAAGCGCAGGAGCAAGCACCCGGGCGTGAGTCCGCTCACACCCGGCGTGTCGCCGTCAGCCGGCCAGCACCGCCGAGGACCGGATCTCGCCGACGACGCCGTCGCCGCCGGTCACGGGCGTGACCGACCAGCGGGCGAGCGCCTCGGCGTCCACCCCGAGCCGGCGCAGCGCGGCGGCGAGGACGGGCGCGCGCCCGCGGTCGCCGCCGTCGTCGAGCTTGAACGCGACTGCACCGCGACCGGGCAGCGCGGCGACGTGCACGCCGTCGGCCCCGCCCTTGACCAGCAGCCCGGGGACGGCGGTCATGAGGTCGGTGTCGTCCCGGCCGGTGCCGGCGACGTACCAGGGGTGCGCCCGCACGGCGTCGGCCACCGCCCGCTCCGGGCTGCCCGACGGGGCCTCGACCAGCGAGCCGACGCCGCGCGCCAGCCCGGTCAGGGACAGCCCGTGCTGCGGCGCGCCGCACCCGTCGACGACGACGGCGGCCACCTGCTCGCCGGCCGCGTCGGACAGGCGGGCCTCGATGGCCTGCTGCAGCGGGTGGCCCGGGTCGAGGTAGCCCTCCGTCGGCCAGCCGGCGGCGACGCAGGAGGCGAGCATCGCGGCGTGCTTGCCCGAGCAGTTGAACGCCAGCCGCTCCGGCTCGCGGCCGGCGACCGTCCAGGCGGCGCGGGTCGGCTCGTGCCCGGGCAGGGCCGCCGGGCAGCCCAGCGCGTCCGGGCCGAGGCCGGCGGCGGCGAGCACGGAGGCGGCGAGGTCGCGGTGGCCGTCCTCGCCGGCGTGCGAGCCGGCCGAGATGGCCAGCTCCTCGCCCGAGCGCGGCTGCCAGCCGGCCGCCAGGTAGGCCGTGGCCTGCACCGGCTTGTTCGACGAGCGCGGCAGCACCGGCCGGGCCACGTCCCCGGCCGACCAGCGCACCTGCCCGTCGGGACCGACGACGACGACCGCGCCGCGGTGGACGGACTCCAGGAACCCGGAGCGCCAGACCTCGACCAGGACCGGCGCGTCCGGCCAGGCGGCGGTGGACACGTCGCCCATCAGTGCCGGCCCTCGTCCGCGAGCAGGGCGGCGACGTCGGCCTCGCCGTTGCGGTACCGGCGGGCCAGCTCGCCGGCGAGGGCGTCCATCACCTGCTGGACGCCGCGGCGCCGCTCGGACAGCGAGCCCTCGGCGGCGGCCAGCGCGCGGGCGGCCCGCTCGAGGTCGGCGTCGTCGAGGTCGGGGACGGCGGAGAGGTCGACGTCGGGGGTCAGCGCGTTGACCCAGGACTCGTACTCCTCGGGCGCGGCCGGCTGCACCGTCTGGTGCCGGCCGAGACCGTGCGCGGGGCCGCGGCCCTTCTCGGCGAGGATCTCGGGCAGCAGGTCGACCAGCGAGCGCCCGTCGTGCTCGGCGCGGCGCTGCAGCTCCCGGCGGACGATGTCGAGCCGGCCCTGCAGCAGCCGCCGCGTGTAGGAGAGGTTGACCTCCTCCTGCTCGGCGCGGCGGCGCAGCCCGCGCACCTCGCCCATGGGGCGGGACTCCACGCCCACGAGGAATCCAGGGTCGAGCAGCACGTCGACGGCGGCGCCGCCGGCGGGGGTCGGGCCAGAGCTTGCGGAGGTCACCGCCCGATGGTGGCAGACCGCACCGCGCGGACCCGGTCGCGGGCCGCGGCCCGGGTGTCGTCGAGCCCGGCCGGGGCGTCGTCGGGGTCCACGGCGGCGCGCGACCCGCCGACGGCGAGCTCGGCCCCGGGCGCCACCGACTGCTTGACCAGCGCGAGCGCGACGACGCCGAGCTCGTGGTGGCGCACGACCGTGCCGGTGCGGCCGACCTCGCGGGCGCCGGAGGTCACCGGCGTCCCCGGGACGGGCAGGTCCTCGCTGACGCCGTCGAGGTGCAGCAGGACCAGCCGCCGCGGCGGGCGGCCGAGGTTGTGCACCCGCGCGACCGTCTCCTGCCCGCGGTAGCAGCCCTTCTCCAGGTGGACCGCGGTGGTCAGCCACTCCACCTCGTTGGGGATGGTGCGGTGGTCGGAGTCGACGCCCAGCCGCGGCCGGCGGGCCTCCACCCGCAGCGCCTCGTGGGCGTCCAGACCGGCGAGCCCGGCGCCGGCCGCGGTCAGCGCGTCGGCGCGGGCGGCGAGTTCGGCGCGCGGGACGAGCAGGTCGAACGCCGTCGCGCCGCCGTCGCCCAGGGGCGGCATCCGGCGCACCCAGCCGCCGTCGGGCAGCGCGGCGACGGCGTAGGGGCCCTCCGGCGCCGGCAGCCCGGCGGCGGCGAGCACCTCCGGCGCGCGGGGGCCCACCAGCGACAGCAGCGCCCAGTCGGCGGTCACCAGCGCGGGCTCGACGCGCAGCATGAACCGCATCCGGTCGAGGAAGGTGTGCAGCGCCGCGCCCGTGCCCGGCTCGACGTCGGCCCAGGTGGTGCCGGCGAGCTCCGCGAGGACCAGGTGGTGCTCGACGTGGCCGTGCGGCGAGAGGACCAGCGCCTCGGTGCCGGTGCCGTCGGCCAGCCGCTCGAGGTGCTGGCTGGTGAGGCTGTGCAGCCAGGTGAGCCGGTCGGCGCCGGGGACGGTGAGCACGTCGCGGTCGCTGCGGTCGACGAGCCCGGCGCCCTCGGCGAGCAGCCGCTGCTCGCGCAGCGGGTCGCCGTAGTGGGTGGCCACGGTCGCGCCCTCGGCGACGACGGCGCCCGCCCGCGCGGCGAGCGGTGAGGTGGTGGTCATGCGTTCTCCGTCCCGGCTTGCCTGCATCGGCGGCACGTGCCCGACAGCGCCACGTGCCCCACGTCCAGGGTGAAACCCAGGTCGGCGGCCAGACGTTCCGCGGCCGGCTCCAGCAGCGCCGGGTCGGCCGAGGAGATCTCCCCGCAGGTGGCGCAGACCACGTGCAGGTGGGGGTGCTCGGAGGCGTGGTAGACCGGCGCGCCCTTGGCGACGTGGGTGTGCCACACCAGTCCGAGCCGCTCGAGCAGCTCCAGCGTGCGGTAGACGGTCGAGGTGTCCGGCGCCGCGCCGCCGGGCCCGGCGGCCTCGCGCAGCCGGGCGCCGATCGCCTCGGGGGTGGCGTGGTCGAGCGCGGCGACGGCGGCCAGCACCTGCTGGCGCTGCGGGGTCAGCCGCAGCCCCTGCGCCCGCAGCCGCTCGGCCAGCGGCGCGGGACCGTGCTCGGTCGTCACGGCAAGGAGGGTAGTTCCGGGCGGGCTACGCGACGGCGCTGCGGGCGTCCGCCAGCACCCGCCGCAGGGACTCGAGGTACCGCTCGGGGATGGCGTGCTCACCGCGCGGCGGGAGGAACCGCGCGACGGTCGCGCCGGTCACCTCCGCGGCTGCCGCGGCCTCGGCGCCCAGCGCCCGCACCACCGGCTGGTCGCCCCACGACCGGCTGGCCGCCAGGTGCGCCATCGCCGCCGCGCTCTCGGCCCGCTCGCCCACGCAGTCGAACGGCTTCTCCGTGGCCCAGAGCCTGCGGAACCCGTCGGCGAGGGCGACGTCGGCCAGCGGGTTGCCGCCGAACACCTCCCGCGCCTCGTCGGGGGTCAGGAAGACGGCGAAGCAGAGGAAGGTGAACAGGCACTTGTCGCAGTGCAGGCACCAGCGCTGCGCGGCCTGCCCGCCCAGGTGCCTCTGCGTGTACGAGCGGTTGCAGCTGAGGATGTCGGCCTTCAGCGGCAGCGCCGCGACGGCGGCCACGGTGGCCAGCTCCGACAGCTGCCGGGTGAGGCTGAAGTAGCCGGCGCCGACCTCGGCGGCGGCCGCGGCGAACAGGCGCTCGAACTCGTAGGACTTCGAGTACTGGTGGTTGACGCTGGCGCCGTCGATGGTGAGCGTCTCCTCGTCGGCGGAGCGCTCGTTGGCGAACACCACGGGGTCGTGGCCGCCGAGGACGGCGACCAGCGTGGCGATCGAGGAGTTGATCGCGGTCACCGGCACGTGCCCGTTGAGGCCGCCCTGCGCGGTCCGCTCGGCCAGCAGCGGGTCCAGCCTGCGGCGGACCTCGACCAGCGGGACGCCGGCCGCGCGGGCGACGTCGCGCTGCGCGCCGGTGGGGTTGATCGCCAGCGCCGTCCCGTCGGGGATCACGACGAGCGCGAGCGCGGAGTCCTTGCCGCCGCCCACCGGCAGCAGCGCGCCGCGCCCACCGCCGCCCGGGACCGGGCCGGGCTCGCGGACCTCGGCGTCGAACTCGACCCGGTGCGGCACCGGCAGGTGGTTGACCGCGGCGAACTCGCCGAGCCCGTGGGTGTAGGCGGCCCGGGCCACGGCGAGCTGCGCGGCGGTGACCGGCCGCTGGACCGTGACCCGGCCGGGCGCGGCCAGCTTGTAGTAGCTGGTGCCCATGACCAGGTGCACCAGGTCCAGCGCGGCCTCCACGGCGGCGTCGAGCTGCGGGGACGCGGGGCCGGTCAGCAGCGCCGGGTCGAGGGTGAGCCGCTCGGTGAACTCGTCGTCGCCGAGCCGGTAGGTGAAGGCCGCCTCGCCGGTCGCGCGGTCCAGGGACCGGCCGGCGACGACGAAGGTGCCGACCTCGGCGACGCCGTCCTCAAACACCGTGGACGCGGTCGGCGCCGGCGTCGACGAGGATCTGCTCATAGGTGGCTGCCAACTCCTCGAAGTCGCGGAAGCGGTTGTAGCTGGGGGCGCCGGGCGAGAGCAGCACGACGCCGCCCGGGGCGGTGCCGGCGATCGCCGCCGCGACCGCCTCGGCCAGCGACGCCGTCTCGGTCAGCCGCACGGCGGTGCCGGCGGCCGCCCGGCGGACGTCGTCGGCCAGCCGGGCCCCGGTGTCGGGGACGGTCACCAGGGCGACCTCCTCCCGACGGACCACCAACGTCGCGGCCAGGCCCGTGTAGTCCAGGCCCCGGTCCTGGCCGCCGGCGATGAGCGTGACCGGCCGGCCGGCCAGCGCGTCGAGCGCGGCCAGCACCGAGACGGGGGTGGTGCTCAGCGTGTCGTCGACGAAGGTGACACCGCCGAGCGTGGCCACCGGCGCGAGCCGGTGCGGCAGGGCGCGGAAGGCGGCGACGGCGCCGGTCACGGCGTCGGCGGTGGCGGCGAGGTCCAGGCCGAGCAGGGCGCAGGCGGCCAGCGCGACCTCGACGTTGCTGCGGTTGTGCGCGCCGGGCAGGTGCACCGGCTGCACGGCCTCGGCCAGGCCCGGGGGCAGCACGTCGGCGGGGTCGACCAGCTGCGCGGCGTCGAGGTACCCGGCGGCCAGCGGCCGCGCCTGGGCGCTGACGACGACCGAGCGCTCCGGGCAGGAGGAGAAGACGCGCAGCTTGTCGCGGTAGTACGTCTCGACCGACCCGTGCCAGTCCAGGTGCTCGGGCGCGAGCGAGGTGAGCGCGCCGCGGCCGGCGAAGTCCGGGACGGCGGCGGCCTGGTAGCTGGAGACCTCGACGACGAGCGTGCGGTCGCCGACGCCGTCCAGGACGTCGAGCAGCGGGGTGCCGATGTTGCCGGCGTGCACGGCCGGGCGGCCGGCGGCGGTGAGGACCGCGGCGGCCAGCGCACTGGTCGTGCTCTTGCCCTTGGTGCCGGTGACGCAGAGGACGGGGACCCCGCGCGCGGCGGCCTCGGCGAGCGCGACACCGGTGCCGGTGGTCACGAGCGTGCGGTCGGCCAGCGCCCGGGCGTCCTCGCGGTAGGGGCTGATGCCCGGCGAGCGGACGACGACGTCGCAGCCGGCGAGGTCGGCGACCTCGGCGGTGGCGGTCACGCCGTCGGGCAGCGACGCCGGGTCGACGGGGCGGCTGTCGGCGACCAGCACCGACGCGGCGCCGGCGGCGCGGGCCGCGGCGACCGCGGCCCGCCCCTCGCGGCCGTGGCCCCAGACCCCGACGCGCCGGCCGGCCAGCTCCGCGAGCCGGAGGGACCGCTCCCGCGGGGGCGGTGCCGGGCGGGGGTCCACGGCGCCCACTCTACGGACCGGCCCCGTGCACGGACGGCGACGACGGGGCCGCCGGTAGGGTGGCCGCCAGGTGTGCCGGGAAGTCTGGTCGGCGGCGTCGTACCCGACCCCTCCCCCAGGAGCCGCCCGATGAGCACCCCGCACGGATCCACCCCCGTCTTCGGCCGCGGCTCGTGGACCGAGACCAGGCGCATCGCCGACGTCCTGCGCAAGGAGACCGTCGGCGGCGTCCTGCTGCTGATCGGCACCGTCGTCGCCCTGGTGTGGGCCAACTCGCCGTGGGCGGAGTCCTACGCGACCCTGCGCGACACCCGCGTGGGGCCGGCCTCCCTGCACCTGGACCTGACGCTGGGCACCTGGGCCGCCGACGGCCTGCTGGCGATCTTCTTCTTCGTCGCCGGGCTCGAGCTCAAGCGCGAGTTCGTGGCCGGTGACCTGCGCGACCCGCGCCGGGCGGCACTGCCGGTGGCCGCCGCCGTCGGCGGGATGGTCGTGCCGGCGGTGCTCTACGTGCTGGTCAACCTGGGCGGAGGTGACGCCCTGCGCGGCTGGGCGATCCCGGTGGCCACCGACATCGCCTTCGCCCTCGCCGTCCTGGCCGTGATCAGCACCCACCTGCCCAGCGCGCTGCGGACGTTCCTGCTCACCCTCGCCGTGGTCGACGACCTGCTGGCGATCACGATCATCGCGGTCTTCTACACGACGTCGCTGGCGGCCGGCTGGCTGGCGCTGGCCCTCGTGCCGCTCGCGGTCTTCGGGTTCCTGGTGCAGAAGCGGGTCCGCTCCTGGTGGCTGCTGCTGCCGCTGGCCGTGCTCACCTGGGTCCTCGTGCACGAGTCCGGCGTGCACGCCACCGTCGCCGGTGTGCTGCTCGCCTTCACCGTGCCGGTCGTCCGCAGCGAGGCGGCCGGTGGGCCCGGCGCCGGCCCCGGCCTGGCCGAGCACCTCGAGCACCGGTTCCGCCCGATCTCGGCCGGCTTCGCCGTCCCCGTCTTCGCCTTCTTCGCCGCCGGGGTCACCGTCGGCGGGCTGTCCGGCCTGGTCGAGTCGGTCGGCGACCGGGTGACGCTGGGCATCGTCGTCGGGCTCGTCGTCGGCAAGGTGGTCGGCATCGTCGGGGCCAGCTGGCTGGTCACCCGGTTCACCCGCGCCGAGTTCGCCGACGACCTGGGCTGGCCGGACCTGATCGGCATGGCGCTGCTCGGCGGCATCGGCTTCACCGTCTCCCTGCTCATCGGCGAGCTCGCCTTCGGCACCGGCAGCGAGCGCGACGACCACGTCAAGGTCGGCGTGCTGGTCGGGACCCTGCTGTCGGCACTGCTGGCCACCGTCGTCCTCCGGCTGCGCAACCGGCGGTACCGGCGGATCTACGAGCTGGAGCAGATCGACGCCGACGAGGACGACATCCCCGACGTCTACCAGCGCGACCCCGACACGCCTGGCGCTCCGGGGCTGCGCAGGGGTTCCGCCGACGGCTGAACAACGTCGTTGCCGACCCCGGAACTGCGACGTACCGTCGAGGTACACGAGAGGGGAGGTGGTCCGAACAATTGATTTCTTATCGGACTCGTGAGGTGGCTGTCCGCTAGCCGCCGTCCAGATGGGCCGCCCGTTCGGAGTGGAATCCGAACGACGGCATGATCGCCCGTCCGTCGTACGGCGGCGAGCGAGAACCGGACAGTCACCCGACCCCCGGGCTGCCGACACTTGTCCAGTCGGCCCGTGCGCTGCCGCCTCCCGAGGTGGCGCCGCGGAGCGGCCCGGGGGTTGTCCGTCCCTGGGCACGGACCGGCCCAGCGCGCTGAGGGGGAGGAACGGCGGCCGTGCAGACCGCTGGGCGTTCCGCGCAGGCCGGCCGCTGGGTCGCCGAGGCCGTCCGCGCCGCTCCCCCCGACACCGTGGCCGCGCTCCTGCCGGCCCGCTTCCCCGCCTACGCCCGCGTCTTCCACCCCGCCGTCCGCTACGACGGCGACGTCGACGTGCACGTCCGGTGGGACGAGGTGGCCGCGGCCAACGGCACCCGCGCGCACCGCCTCATGCAGTGGCCCGGCGTCACCGGCTCCTGGGAGTACCTCGGCGAGGCCGACCAGCCCGGGCTGTGGAACGACGCCCCCGCCGAGGGCCACCTGGTCGCGCACGTCGCCCGGGAACTGGCCGCGGTCCTCGGGGACCAGACCACGACGCCGGGCGAGTGCTGGTTCGGATGGGACGACGGCGGCGCCGCCGACCTGCCCCGGCTGCGCCTGCCCCGCGCCGACCTGCTGCTGACCCGCGGGCCGGTGGAGCGGGCCGCCGGCAACTTCGCCCCCGAGCCGTACGAGCAGAGCGCCGCGCTGTGGTGGCCGGCCGACCGCGCCTGGTGCGTCGTCACCGATCCCGCGCTCACCAGCACCTACGTCGGCGCGGGGGTGGCCGCCGTCGACGCGCTGCTGGCCACCCGGCTCGAGGTGGCCCCGGCGGGCCCCGCCGACCCGGTCACGCCGGACAGCGACCCGGTCAACGCCGTGCTGCCGCGGGGCTGAGCTCAGGCCCGCGCGGGCTCCGGCGCGCCGACGGTCGCGGCGACCACCTCGTCCCACGGCGTGGCGGTCAGGCCGAAGGCCGCGGTGGTCGCCGTCGCGTCGACCACATACTCCCGGTCGAACTGGTGCCGCACGTCGAGGACCTCCCGCATCACCGGCGAGAACACGCCGGCGGCGCGGAGCACCGGCCACGGGATGCCGCTGACCGGCCCCGGCTCCCGGCCCATCGCCCGCGCGAGGTCGCCGAGGGCCTCGCGCTGGGAGCGGGGCGGCGTGCTCGGCACGTGCCAGGCACGGCCCAGCGCCCGCTCGTCGGTGCCGAGGGTCGCCAGCGTGGCGGCGACGTCGGGCAGGTACGCCCAGCTGCGCGGCGCGTCGGGGTCCCCGACCACCCAGGCGCGGCGGCCGCGGCGCAGCGCCGGGAGCTGGCGCACCAGGTGCGACTGCGCAGCCGGCACCTGCGGCCCGACGAAGTCCGCGGCGCGGGCCTCGGTCATCCGGATCCGGCCGGCCTCGTGCGCGGCCAGCGCCTCGCGCCACATGGCCACCCGGACGCGGCCCTTGGTGTCGGTGGCGGCGAGCGGGCTCTCCGGCGTCATCGGCGCGGTGGGCCGGCCGTAGACGTAGAGGTTGGCCATCGTCACGAGCACCGCCCCGGTCCGCTCCGCCGCGGTGAGCAGGGCCGCCGCGACGGGGGGCCAGTCTGTGGTCCAGCGGTGGTAGGCGGGGTTGACCGCGTTGTAGAGGGCGGCGGCGCCCTCGGTGGCGGCGGTCAGCGCCGCGGCGTCAGCGGCGTCCACCCGGCGGTGCTCGACCGCGCCGGTGGAGGTGCCGCCGCTGCGCGACAGCACCCGCACCCGGTGGCCGCGGGCGGCCAGCAGCTCCGCCGTCGTCGTGCCCACCGGGCCCTTGCCGACGATCACGTGCAGTGCCATGGCGATCTCCTCGTCGCTCCGGCGAGAGCAGTGCTCTCGTTCGGGGACGACGCTCTCCCATCGGGTGGGCGACTGTCAAGAGCGGTGCTCTCTCTTGTGTGCGCCGCTCTTGCCGGGGAGCATGGCGGGGTGCCCACCGCCCGCGAGCGCGTCCGCGCCGAGCTGACCGCCGAGATCACCGAGGCCGCCCGCCGTCAGCTGGCCGAGGTCGGGGCGGCCGGGCTGTCGCTGCGCGCGGTGGCGCGGGAGCTGGGCATGGCGTCGTCGGCGGTCTACCGGTACTTCCCGAGCCGCGACGACCTGCTGACCCGGCTGATCATCGACGGCTACGACGCCCTCGGGGAGGCGGCCGAGGCCGCCGACGACCCGGCCGCGGCGCCGGAGCGGCGCTGGGCGGCGGTGTGCGCGGCGGTGCGCGACCGGGCCCGCGCGCACCCGCACGAGTGGGCGCTGCTGTACGGCTCCCCCGTGCCCGGCTACACCGCGCCGCGCGACACCGTCCCGGCCGCGTCGCGGGTCGGCGTCGTCCTCGGCCGCGTCCTCGGGGACGCCGCCCGGGCCGGCCGGCTGCACGGGCACGGCGGTCGCGTGCCCGGCCTGCTCGGCGACGTGGCGGTCGAGATCCTGGGCCAGGACGCCCCGGGCATCGACGACGCCGTCCGGGTGCGCGCCCTGCTGGCCTGGAGCGCGCTGTACGGCACGGTCAGCTTCGAGCTGTTCGGCCACCTCGCCGGCTCCGTCGAGGACGCCGACGCCTACTTCGAGCGTGCGGTGGCCGAGCTGGCGGCGTTGGTCGGGCTGATCGCCGGCTAGAGGACCGCGAGCTCGGCCTCGAGGTCGTCGAGGCCGAGCGAGCCCTGCGACAGCGCCGCCATGTGCCAGGCCTTCAGGTCGAAGTCGGCACCGCGCGCCCGCTGGGCCGCCGCCCGCCCGGCCAGCCAGGCGCGCTCACCGAGCTTGTAGCTGATCGCCTGCCCGGGCAGCCCCAGGTAGCGGACCAGCTCGCTGTCGAGGAACGCCGGATCGCTGCCCAGGTGCTCACCGGCGAACGCCCGCGCGAGCTCCGGCGTCCACGGCTGCCCGCGGTGCCCGGCCAGCACGCCCTCGGCGTCCTCGGGGACCGGCAGCCGCAGGTGCATGCCGATGTCGATGACCACCCGGATCGCGCGCAGCTGCTGGGCGTCGAGGTAGCCCATGCGGGCGCCGGTGTCGGTGAGGTACCCGAGCTCGTCCATGAGCCGCTCGGCGTACAGCGCCCAGCCCTCGACGTTGGCGCTGACCGAGCCCAGCGACGTCTGGTAGGTGGACAGGTCGCCGGAGACGTATGCCCACTGCGCCAGCTGCAGGTGGTGGCCGGGGACGCCCTCGTGGTACCAGATCGACACGAGGTCCCAGAGCGGGAACCGCTCGCGGCCCAGCGTCGGCAGCCAGGTGCGGCCGGGCCGGGAGAAGTCCTGCGCCGGGCGGGTGTAGTACGGCGCCGCCGCGCTGCCGGGCGGCGCGATCATCGCCTCCACCCGGCGCACCGGCTCGGCGAGGTCGAAGTGCGTGCCGTCGAGGGCGGCGATCGCCTCGTCCATCATCGCCTGCAGCCGCTGCCGGACGGCCTCCACGCCGTCGACGGCCGGGCCGTGCTCGCCGAGCCACGCCATGGCCTCCTTCGGCGAGGCCCCCGGCCGCAGCGCCTGCGCCTCGGCCCGCTGCTCGGCCAGCAGCCGCCGGTGCTCGGCCCAGCCCCAGGCGTAGGCCTCCTCCAGGCCCTGCCCCGCGCCGAGGTCCGAGCCGTTCCACCGGCGGGCGGCGACGGCGTAGCGGTCCCGGCCGACGGCGTCCGGCGTGCCCTCCGCCCGCGGGAGGTACTCGTCGCGCAGGAAGTCGCGCACCTCGGCCACGGCGGCGTCGGCCGCGCGGGCCGCGGCGTCGAGGTCGCCGCGCACGGCGTCGGGGCCGGAGGCGGCCAGCCCGCCGAAGAACGGCCCGGTCAGCCACTCGCCGAGCTGGCCGACGACGGTCGAGACCTGCCGCGGGGCCACGAACAGCCCACGCCGGGCGCCCTCGCGCAGGGTGTCGAGGTAGCCGCGGTAGGCCTCGGGCACCCGGGCCATCCGGCGGGCGACCACGCCCCAGTCGTCGTCGGTCGCCGTCGGCATGAGCAGGAAGACCTGGCGGGTCGAGTGCACCGGGCTGAACAGGTTGGACAGCGCGCGGAAGCCCTCGCCGGCCTCGTGCGCGGCCAGCTCGGCGCCCAGCCGCTCGCGCAGCAGCCGGGCGCAGCGGCGCTCGATCGGGTCCTCGTCCAGCGCCGGGTCGGCGGCGAGGACGGCGTCGAGCTCGGCCAGCGTGGCGCGGGTGAGCCCGGCCTCGGCCTCGAGGCCGGCGGGGCTGGGGTCGGGCAGCCGGTCGTCGCCGGGCCGGGTGCCCAGCGACGTCGCGACGATCGGGTCGAGCTCGCAGACGGCGTCGACGTAGCGGTCGGCCACCTCGCGGGGAGTGGCGCTCACCGCAGCCGCTCCAGCCGGGCCGACATGGTGGGCCGCAGCGGCGTGTCCGCGCCGGCGCGGTCGACGGCGTACATGAGCGCCCCGTCGACGATCCCGTACAGCCGCACGGCGCGGGTGGTGTCCGGCGCGTCCTGGGTCCGCGCGACGACGTCGGTGGTGAGCTCCCAGCTCGTCGTCGTGCGGGCGCGGCCGACGTACAGCTCGAGCACGCCCTCGGCGCTGGTCACCAGCAGCTCGACGTCGTCCTCGCCGCGCGGCCGCCAGAAGCCGGACTCGCGGGACGCGGGGCCCTCGACCCGGCCGTCGTCGCCGATCAGCCAGGTGCGGGACTCGTAGGCGAGGAAGTCGCGGCCGTCGTGGGCGAAGCGGATCCACTGGCCGAAGCGCCGGTCACCGGCGTCCCCGCCGGCGAGCACGCCCTCGCCGTGCCACTCCCCCAGCAGCGGCAGCACCGACAGCAGGCCGTGCGCCACCTCGGGGCCCTCGCGGACGTCGACGGTGTCGGCGACGGGCAGTTCGGTCGGGCCGGTCACCGGCCGGCGTCCCGGGGAGACATGCCCGCCACCGTAGCCCGGCCGCGACCTGCGCTCCCGCGGCGGTCAGCGCCCGCGGGCGGGCCGCCCCGGCGGCGACGGCGGCACGCGGCGGGACCGCTCGGCCGGCCGCCGGGCCAGCCGCCGGGCGGCGAGGCCGCACGCGACCACCAGGAGCACGGCGAGCGCGACGAGGACCCAGGCGGCGACCACGACGCCACGGTAGGCACCCGCCCGGCGCCGCGCCGCGGGACCCGCCGCCGCGGGCAGGATGGCGCCGTGCCGTTCACGGGAAGCCACCCCGCCGCGGTGCTGCCCCTGCTGCGGACCGGCCTGCCCGCCTCGGCGCTCGTCGCGGGGAGCCTCGGCCCGGACCTGCCCTTCTACCTGCCGGTCGACCTCGGCGTGCGCACGCACACCGCGCTCGCCGTCGTCAGCACCGACGTCGCGCTGGGGGCGCTGCTGTGGGCGCTGTGGCACGGCCTGCTGTCCCAGCCGGCGCTGTCCCGGGCACCGCGCGCCCTGGCCGCCCGGCTGCCGGCCGCGGCGGCGCCCGGGCTGCGCCGGCGGCTGCGCTCGCCGCGGCAGGCCCTCCGGGTCGTCGCCGCACTGGCCGCGGGCGCCGCCACGCACGTCGTCTGGGACGCGTTCACCCACGCCGGGCGGTGGGGCGCCGAGCACGTGCCCGCGCTCGCCCGCTCGTGGGCCGGGTACCCGGGACATGCGTGGGCGCAGGACCTCGGCGGCGCTGCCGGCGCGCTGGTCCTGCTGGTCTGGCTGGCGCGGTGGTGGCGGCGCACGCCCGCCGGGCCGGCGGCGGCGCACCCGCGCTGGTGGCTGCCGTGGGCCGTGCTCGCGGGCGCGGCGGCGGCCGCCGGCGCGGTCGCGGCCGCGGGGGCGCCCGACCTGCGGTCGGCCGGGGTCGCCGCGGCGTTCACCGGCGGCGGCGCGGCGCTGGGCGTCGCCGTGCTGCTGGCGCTGGCCTGGACCGCGCGGCGGCTGCCCGCCCGCTCCTGAGGCCCCCGCGCGCGTCGGGCACGCTGGAGGGGTCACGTCCCGGCGGACCGGAGGAGGACGGCGCCATCGACCCACGGACCACGGCGGACGGCGCCTCCCTGCACGAGGTGGAGGCCGAGCTCGCCCGGACGGCGGCCCGCCACGAACGGGTGCTCGCGACCGTCGCCGACGGGATCTACGGCCTCGACCGGGCCGGGCGGGTGGAGTTCGTCAACCCGGCCGCCGAGCGGATCACCGGCCGGCCCGCCGCCGACCAGCTCGGTCACGACCAGCACGAGCTCATGCACGACCGGCGGCCCGACGGCTCCCCGTACCCCCACGAGGAGTGCCCGGTCTGGCAGGCGCTGCGGTCCGGCCGGACCGTCGCCGCCGACGCGGAGGTGTTCTGGCGGACCGACGGCACGCCGGTGCCCGTGGAGCTCATCGCCGTCCCGATGGTGGAGGACGGCGGGGTGACCGGCGTCGTCGTCTCCTTCCGCGACCTCACCGACCGGCTCGCCGCACGCCGGCAGGCCGAGGAGCTGCGGCGGGTCACCGAGCAGGCCGCCGTCGAGCGGGCGCTGTCCGACCGGCTGCAGCAGGCGCTGCTCACCCCGCCGCCGGAGCCGGACCACCTGCAGATCGCCGTCCGCTACCGGCCGGCCGCCGACGGCGCCCGGGTCGGCGGCGACTGGTACGACGCCTTCCTCCAGCCCGACGGCGCCACCGTGCTGGTCATCGGCGACGTCGTCGGCCACGACAGCGACGCCGCGGCGGCGATGGGCCAGCTGCGCGGGCTGCTGCGGGCGCTGGCCTGGGACGAGCAGGAGCCGCCGTCGGCGACCCTGACGCGGACCGAGCGCGCGGCGCGCGGCCTGGCGGTGGGCACCCTGGCCACCGTGGCGCTCGCCCGCGTCGAGCGGCACCCGGACGTGCCGGTGGCCGGGACCCGCGTGCTGCGCTGGAGCAACGCCGGCCACCTCCCGCCGGTCCTGCTCGCCCCGGACGGGACCACCACGCTGCTGGAGACCCGCCCCGACCGCATGCTCGGCGTCGACCCCGACACGCGGCGCACCGACCACACCGCCGAGCTCGAGGACGGGCACACCCTGCTCCTCGTCACCGACGGCCTGGTCGAGCGCCGCGACGCCGACCTCGACGCCGGGCTGGCGGCGCTGCGGGAGGCCCTGCGCGACCTGGGCGAGGTCCCGCTGGAGGAGCTGTGTGACACCGTGCTGGCCCGGATGGTGCCCACGGCCGGCGCCGACGACGTCGCGCTGGTCGCCGTCCGCGCGTTCCCGGAGGACCGGCCACGCCCCCCGGAGGCCGGCCCCCACCGGCTCCCGCCCGGCACGTCCTGACGCCGGGCACGACCGGCCCCGACGCGCGGCCGGCCCCGGACACGACGGCGCCCCTCCCGGCCGCAGCCGGGAGGGGCGCCGTGCGCGCGGACTACTTCTCGAGGACGACGGTCGTCTCGGTCAGCCCGACCTCGGCCTCGACGACGCGCTCACCGCGGCCGACGGGGGCCAGCGAGCGCAGCTTCCACGTGCCCGGGGCGGCGAAGAAGCGGAACTCGCCCTCCGGGCTGGTCACCACCTCGGCGGTGAACTCGTCGGTGGCGTCGAGCAGCCGGACGTAGGCCCCGGCCACCGGCGCGCCGTCGTGCCACACCTGGCCCTGGATCACCGTCTGGGTGTCCAGGTCGATCCCGGCGAGGGCACCGCCCTGCTTCGGGGCGCCGCACATGCTCAGGCCCCCTTCTCGATCGGGACGCCGACCAGCGAGCCGTACTCGGTCCACGAGCCGTCGTAGTTCTTGACGTTCTGCTGGCCGAGCAGCTCGCGCAGCACGAACCAGGTGTGGCTCGAGCGCTCGCCGATCCGGCAGTAGGCGATGGTGTCCTTGGACTCGTCGAGGCCGGCGTCGGCGTAGAGCTTGCGCAGCTCGTCGTCGCTCTTGAAGGTGCCGTCCTCGTTGGCCGCCTTGCTCCACGGCACGTTCACCGCGGTCGGGATGTGGCCGGGACGCTGCGCGCCCTCCTGCGGCAGGTGGGCGGGGGCGACCAGCTTGCCGGCGAACTCGTCGGGCGAGCGGACGTCGACCAGGTTCTGCTGGCCGATCGCGGCGACGACCTCGTCGCGGAAGGCGCGGATGGAGGTGTCGGGCTCCTTCGCCTGGTACTGGGTGGCAGGTCGCGCGACGGCGTCGGCGGACAGCGGGCGGCTGTCGAGCTCCCACTTCTTGCGGCCGCCGTCGACCAGCTTGACGTCCTGGTGGCCGTAGAGCTTGAAGTACCAGTAGGCGTAGGCGGCGAACCAGTTGTTGTTGCCGCCGTACAGGACGACGGTGTCGTCGTTGGAGATGCCGCGCTCGGAGAGCAGCTGTTCGAACTGCTCCTTGCTGACGAAGTCGCGGCGCAGCGGGTCCTGCAGGTCGGTCTTCCAGTCCAGCTTGACCGCGCCCTCGATGTGGCCCTTGTCGTAGGCGCTGGTGTCCTCGTCGACCTCGACGAAGACGATGCCGGGGGCGCCGATGTTCTCCTGCGCCCAGTCGGCGGTGACGAGCACGTCGTTGCGGCTCATGGGGGTCTTCCTCCCTGTGGTGGGTGTGCGGACGATCAGGTGGTCTGGCCCGGGTGGGCCCGCCGGACGGTCAGGTGCGGCTCGCCGCCGGAGTGGGAGCCGGTGGCCGCGTCGAGCGGGGTCGCGACGAGGGCGGCCCCTGCGCGCCGGCCGGGGACCCGCGCGGCAGGGCGCGGGCCGCGCACGTCGACCGTGCGGGCAGGACTCAGGGACATCGACGAGGCTCTCCGGACGGCGGTCAGGGCACGTCTGGGCGGAGCGGGGCCGCCCTCAGGAGGCGCGACACAGGCAGCTGCCGACGCGGCACAGGTCCACTGTGCGGCGCGAGGTCAGCAGGGTGCCCATGCGGCGAGGGTAGCCGATCACGACCGGGTGTCCGTGTGCGCGTCCACCAGGGCGGTGAGCTCCGCCGGGCGCGGGGCGCCGCTGCTGCGGCCCAGCAGCCGGCCCGACCGGTCCAGGTAGAACAGCGTCGGGGTGCGCCGGACGTCGAGCTCGCGGACGGCGTCCAGGTGGCTCTTGGCGTCGACGTGCACGTACGCCAGGCCCGGCCGGGTGGCCTGCAGCTGCTGCAGCCGGGCGCGGGTGGTGCGGCACGGCCCGCAGAACGCGGTGGAGAACTGGACGACGGTCAGATCCGCCTCGCCCGGCCGCACGCCGAGCCCCTCGAGGACCGCGGTCGATCCGCCCACGGGCTCCTCCTCCGTCCTGAGCCGTCCCGCTCGTCCCCCGCACCAACCCGACCGGTCCGGTGCGCATTCCCGGGCGGGCTCAGGGTGCGCGCAGCACCGTGTCGGTGGCCTCGGCGGTGACCTCGACGCCGGCGTCGGCGGGGCGCAGGCCGGTCAACTCCAGCCCGAACGGCAGCTCGACCGGGTAGCGCAGGTCGAGCAGGTCGCCCGCCCGGTCGACGACGACGTCGGGCACGTCGACGCCGGCCGCGTCGGCCTCCTCGACGTCGACCACGAGGTCCTGGCCGTCCAGCGACACCGTGCCCACGGCGGTGAGGGGGACGGTGTAGCCGAGCACCTCCACGGTCCGGGTGACGCGCAGCCCGTCGCCCTCGCGGGCCACGGTGGTGTCGCCGCCGAGCTGCTGCGCGAGCAGCGCGTAGGACAGCGTCGCCGTGCCGTCGACCCGGTCCACCGGCACCTCGCGCACCGCCCCCGACAGCGCGTCGGACAGCGGCACGTGCGCCCCGCGCAGCCGGACGTCGGCGGTGGTCCCCTCCGGCTGCCGGAGCTCGGCGGCGGTCAGCGAGATGCGGACGTCGTCGTACGTGCCCGACACCGCCTGGGTGAGGAAGGGCCAGCCCCGGACGTCGACGTCGGGCGTCCCGGCGAGCCCACCGGCGTCCCGCAGCGCCTCGGCGACCCGGTCCTCGGCGACGCCCTCGGCGACCGGGTCGGCGACCAGCGCGAGGACGACGACCAGCGCGAGGACGACGAGGAGCGCGCGCACCGGGCCTCAGACGGCGGCGAGGGCCAGCAGCACCGGCGCGCAGACGGCCAGCGGCAGCACGGCCTCGACCGCCACCCCGGCGACGGCCGCACCGCGGCGCCGCTCCCCGGCGTCGCCCACCGCGAACGAGGCGGCGGTCCCGGCGAGCCCGGCGACCAGGCCGAGCACCAGGCCGGTCGCGATGCCGCCGACCACGTCGGCCGTCCCCCCGGTGCCGCGCGCGACCAGCGTGACGACGACCCCGGTCGCCACGGCGAGCAGCAGCCCTGCCACGCCGCGGTCGGCGCCGGGGGCCACCGCGGGGCGGGGCAGCGCGGCGTCGGCGAGGTGCGCGACGACCAGCGCGGCGCCGGCGGCCAGCAGCGGCGCGGCGGCGACCTCGCCGTCGTCGCCGGCGACGTCGGGCAGCAGCAGGAGCGCCAGCGCGCACACGGCGGAGACCAGCACCGCGACGCTGCCCAGCGAGCCGACGACGTCGGTGCGCGGCGGCCGGCGCAGCATCTGGTGCAGCACCGCGACGATCAGCGCGGGCCCGACGACGGCCAGCAGCAGCCCCGGGCCGGGCCGGTCGCCGTCGCCGGCGAGCAGGTCCACGGCGAGGTCGGCGCCGACGGCGGCCGCGACCCCGACCACCGCGACGCCCGCCGCCCCGGCCGGCGCCGTGGCGGCTCCCCAGCCCGCGACGAGGAGCGCCTGCAGCCCGAGGACGGCGGCCAGGCGGCCGGACTCCCCGAGCAGGTCGGGCGCGAGCAGCACCAGGGCGACGGCGGCACCGGCGACGACGGCCGCGGCGGCGTGCCGCGCGCGGGCGGCCGGCGGGGAGTCCAGCGCCGTGGTCACGTCCCCTCCTGCCCGGGACCGCCCGGCGCCCCCGTCGGCGCCGGCACGTCCCGCTCGCCCCCGATCGTCGCAGACGCCCAGCGCCCGACGCGCTCGACGAGCGGAGCGGTGAGGGCGCTCTCGGCGTGTCCGAAGCCGGGGACCACCCACGCGGTCGCCGTCGGGCCGGCCGCCCGCGCCAGCGCGCGGGCGTGCTCCAGCGGGAAGTAGGCGTCCCGGTCGCCGTGCACGAGCAGCAGCGGCGTCGGCGCGATCCGGGCGACCGCCTCCAGCGGCGAGGACGGCACCGTCTCCCACGGCGGCGCCAGGCGGACGCCGAGCAGGCGCGCGCCGGCCCGCCGGCCGAGCGTCGTCTCCAGCAGCCAGTGCACGCGGCGCATGGGCGGGGTGTCGCGCACGTACCAGCGGCTGACCGCGCTGACGGCGACCACCGCGTCGGGCCGGTGCCGGCCGTGCGCCGCCTGCCGCAGCACCGCGCCGCCGCCCATCGACAGCCCGAGGGTCACCACCGCGCCCGCGCCGTCGGCCCGCGCGGCGGCCACCGCCGCGTCGACGTCGCGCAGCTCGTCGTCGCCCCCGGCCCCCGTGCCGCCACCGGACCGGCCGTGCCCGCGGAAGTCCAGGGCGCGCACCTCGCCGAACCGGGACAGCCAGCCGGCCATCCGCCGGAACGGCGGGTAGGCGGTCGAGTTGGTGAACCCGTGCGCCACGACGAAGACGAGGTCCGTCGCCGGCCCCGAGGCCGGGACGACGACGCCCGCGAGCCGCACGCCGTCCTCGGTGCGGACCGTCACCGGACGCGCTCGGGTGACCTCGGAGGGAACGGGACGCACGTCGGCTATCCTGCGGTCTCGGTTCGACAGCGCCGTCGATGCCCTCCCCGAGGAGACGACATGCGACTCGTGCTCATGACCGCGGCGCGTCAGGCGACCACCGAGGTGCTGCCCGCGCTGGGGCTGCTCGGCCACCAGGTCCGCGTCGTGGCCCCCGAGCTGTCCAGCCTGCTCGACGGCGACTCCGGCGACGTGGTGCTCGTCGACGCCCGCCACGACCTCATCCAGGCCCGCACGCTGTGCAGCCTGCTGTCCTCGACCGGGGTGGCCTCCGCCCTGGTCGCGGTCCTGTCCGAGGGCGGGCTGGTCGCGCTGTCGGCCGACTGGGGCGTCGACGACGTCCTGCTCGACACCGCCGGACCGGCCGAGGTCGACGCGCGGCTGAAGTGGGCCACCGCCCGCTGGCTCGCCGCGACCACGCCCGCCGACGGCGCCGACGGCGGCGTCACCCAGGCCGGCGAGCTGGTCATCGACGAGCACAGCTACTCGGCGAAGCTGCGCGGCCGCCCGCTCGACCTCACCTACAAGGAGTTCGAGCTCCTCAAGTACCTCGCCCAGCACCCGGGCCGGGTGTTCTCCCGCGCCCAGCTGCTGCAGGAGATCTGGGGCTACGACTACTTCGGCGGCACCCGCACCGTCGACGTCCACGTGCGGCGGCTGCGCGCCAAGCTCGGCACCGAGCACGAGGCACTGATCGGCACCGTCCGCAACGTCGGCTACAAGCTCGACCAGCAGGTGGCCGACGCGACCGCCGCGGCCGCCCGCGCCGAGGCCGAGCGGTCGGCGAACACGGTGGCCGAGGCCTCCCCCACCACCGCCCCGCTGCTCTGAGCGCCGCCGCCGTCTCCGACGCCGCCGGGCTCGATCCCGCGCGGACCGCTGCCGTCCTCGCGCTGCTGCGGGCGGCCGCGGCGGCCGACGGCGCGCGCCCGCTGTCCGAGGAGGCCGAGCTGCGGCTGCAGCACGGCGGTCCGCCCGGCGGCCGCGACGTCGTCGCCACCGACGACGACGGCGGGCTGACCGGCTACGCCCGGCTCGAGCTCGGCGACGGCACCGGGGACGCCGAGGCCGAGCTGGTCGTCGCGCCCGCGGCCCGGGAGCGCGGGGTGGGCGGCGCGCTGCTGACCCGGCTCGAGGAGCTCGCCGCCGGCCGGCCGCTGCGGGTCTGGGCGCACGGCGACCTTCCGGCCGCCACCGCACTGGCCGGCGCCCGCGGCTACACCCGGGCGCGCGTGCTGCTGCAGATGCGCCGCCCGCTCACCGACGCCGACCTCGACGCGCCCGCCCCCCTGCCGCCGGACGTGTCCGTGGCCGCGTTCCGCCCCGGCCGGGACGAGGCCGCGTGGCTGCGGCTCAACGCGCGGGCCTTCGCCGCCCACCCCGAGCAGGGCGCCTGGACGCCGGAGGACCTGCGGCTGCGCGAGGCCGAGCCCTGGTTCGACCCGGCCGGCTTCCTGCTGGCCTGGCGCGGCGACCCCGACGCCGGCGGCACGCTGCTCGGCGCGCACTGGACGAAGGTGCACACGCCCGGCGACGCCGGCCCGGACGCCGTCGGCGAGGTGTACGTGCTGGGCATCGACCCCGACGCCCAGGGGCTCGGGCTCGGCCGGGCGCTGACCGGGCGCGGCCTGGCGCACCTGCGCGCACGCGGCTTGGACGAGGTGCTCCTCTACACCGAGGAGGACAACACCGCGGCGGTCACGCTCTACGAGCGCACCGGCTTCACGCGGTACGCCGTCGACGTCTCCTGGCGCCGCGTCCCCTGACCCCGGGTCCGCGGCACAAATGGCCATTTCTGCCGCACCGGGACAGCCCGCCGCCACCTGAAACGCGCGGGTTCACCTGCCGGACGTGATGCTGTCCTCGCCCGGTCGGGAAAGGCTCGACCGGCGTTCACCGGGCGTTCATCGAGCGACCCGGGACCGGCCACCTGGGCTGCCTACCGTCTCCTTCCGTTGGTCCTCCCCTGCCCGGCATCGAGGTCCGGGCACCTCCGGAAAGGCACTGGCTTGAAGCTCAGCACCCGGTCGCGCGCAGTCGTCCTCAGCACGGCGCTGACCAGCACCCTCGCGCTCGCCGCGTGTGGCGCCGCGAACGAGTCCGGCAGCTCCTCGGGCGGCAGCGACGGCGGCAGCGGCGCGAGCGCCGCTGAGCTCAGCGGCGACCTCGTCGGCGCCGGCTCCAGCGCCCAGCAGGCGGCGATGGAGGCCTGGCAGGCCGGCTTCCAGGGCGAGTACCCCGACGTCCAGTTCAGCTACGACCCGGCCGGCTCCGGCGCGGGCCGCGAGCAGTTCATCGAGGGCCGGGCCGACTTCGCCGGCTCCGACGCCGCGCTGGACGAGGAGGAGCTCACCGCCGCGCAGGAGCGCTGCGGCGGCGGCGAGGTCTTCGAGCTGCCCAACTACATCTCGCCGATCGCGGTGATCTTCAACCTCGAGGGCGTCGACTCCCTCAACCTCTCGCCCGACGTGATCGCCCGGATCTTCACCGGCCAGATCACCACCTGGAACGACCCGGCGATCGCCGAGGCCAACCCGGACGCCCAGCTGCCCGACACGGCGATCACCCCCGTGCACCGCGCCGACGACTCGGGCACCACGGACAACTTCACCGACTACCTGTTCCAGGCCGCCGGTGACGTGTGGACCTCCGAGCCCGACGGCGTGTGGCCGCTGCCCGGTGGCGAGGCCGCCAACGGCACCTCCGGCGTCGTGGGCGTCGTCGAGAGCACGGCCGGTGCCGTGACCTACGCCGACGCCAGCCGCGCCGGCGAGCTCGGTGTCGCCAGCGTCGGCGTCGGCGAGGAGTTCGTCGCCCCGTCGGCCGAGGCCGCCGCGGCCGTCGTCGAGAACTCCCCCGCGGTCGAGGGCCGCGGCGAGTACGACTTCGCCGTGGAGGTCAACCGGCAGACCGAGGGCGCGGGTGAGTACCCGATCGTCCTGGTCAGCTACCACATCGGCTGCGTCGAGTACGACGAGCAGGCGACCGCCGACAATGTCAAGGCCTTCATGTCCTACGTGATCAGCGAGGACGGCCAGCAGGCCGCCGCCGACAACGCCGGCAGCGCGCCGATCTCCGACACCCTGCGCGAGCAGGCCCAGCCCGCGGTCGACGCCATCGCGGCCGCCGGCTGACACAGCACCCACACCCGGTGGCCCGGGGCGTCGACCGACGCCCCGGGCCGCCGCCCCGCCCGGAGACGGGCTCCCCGCACCACCGATCGACCCCGGAGCAACGGTGACCGCCACGAAGGCCCCGACCCCACCCCCGTCGCAGCAGCGCGCCGTGCGCCGGGCGGGGGACCGCATCTTCGCCGGCAGCGCCAAGGGCTCCGGCATCTTCATCCTGCTGGTGCTCGCCGGCGTGGCCGCCTTCCTCATCAGCGAGGCGGTCCCCGCCCTCACCGCGCCGGCGGAGGACATCCCCGGCGGCGAGGGCCTGGGCAGCTACATCGCCCCCCTGATCCTCGGCACGCTCCTCGGCGCCGTCCTCGCCCTGGTCGTGGCCACGCCGCTCGCGGTGGGCATCGCGCTCTTCGTCACCTACTACGCACCGCGCCGCATCGCGGCCGGCCTCGGCTACGTGATCGACCTGCTCGCGGCCATCCCGAGCGTCGTCTACGGCTTCTGGGGGCTCGCGGTCCTCGCGCCGGCGCTGGTGCCGTTCCACGTGTGGGCCGCGGACAACCTGGGCTGGCTCCCGTTCTTCGCCGGGCCGGCCTCCACCAGCGGCCGCACGATGCTCACCGTCGGCCTGGTCCTCGCGGTCATGATCCTGCCGATCATCTCGGCCATCTCCCGCGAGGTCTTCAGTCAGGCCCCGGCGCTGCACCGCGAGGCCGCGCTCGCCCTCGGCGCGACGCGCTGGGAGATGATCAAGATGGCGGTGCTGCCCTACGGCAAGTCCGGCGTCATCGCCGGCGCGATGCTCGGCCTGGGCCGCGCGCTCGGCGAGACGATGGCGGTGGCCATCGTGCTGTCGGGTGGCGCCGGCGCCACGCTCAACCTGATCAGCAGCTCGAACCCCTCGACGATCGCGTCGAACATCGCCCTGCGCTTCCCCGAGGCCACCGGGCTGGGGATCAACACCCTGATCGCCAGCGGCCTGGTGCTGTTCGTCATCACCCTCGCGGTCAACATGCTCGCCCGCTGGATCGTCAACCGGCGCGCCGACTTCTCCGGAGCCAACTGATGAGCACCTCCACGCAGTCGACGCTGCAGGTCGCCCCCGACCCGTCCGGCCCGGTCCCCCGCCGCTCCCGCCTCCCCCGGTTCGCCCCGCTGGGGCTCTACGCCGCCGGCATCGCCGTCGGGGCGCTCCTGTCGGCGCTCACCGGCTTCAGCGTCGCGCTGACGGTCGTCTACGGCGCCGTCCTGGGCACCCTGGCCGTGTACGTCGGGTCCCGGGTCGTCGAGGGGTCGCGCAAGGCCGCCGACCGCCTGGTCACCGCGCTGGTGACCACCGCCTTCGCGATCGCGATGATCCCGCTGGTGTCGCTGGTCTACACGGTGCTCGAGAAGGGCCTGGCTCGCTTCGACGCCATGTTCTTCACCAACTCGATGTTCCGGGTCGTGGGTGAGGGCGGCGGCGCCTACCACGCCATCCTCGGCACGCTGATCATCACCGCGGTGACCGCGGTGATCTCGGTGCCGATCGGCCTGCTGACCGCGATCTACCTCGTCGAGTACGGCACCGGCCGGCTGAAGAAGGCGATCACGTTCTTCGTCGACGTCATGACCGGCATCCCGTCGATCGTCGCCGGCCTGTTCGCCTTCGCGCTGTTCACGCTGCTGTTCGGCAACGACGTCCGGCTCGGCCTCATGGGGTCCGCGGCCCTCTCGGTGCTCATGATCCCGGTCGTCGTCCGCTCCTGCGAGGAGGTCCTCAAGCTCGTCCCCAACGAGCTGCGCGAGGCCAGCTACGCCCTGGGCGTGCCCAAGTGGCGGACGATCGTCAAGGTCGTCCTGCCGACCGCCGTCGCCGGCCTCGGCACCGGCATCACCCTCGCCGTGGCCCGCGTCATCGGCGAGACCGCGCCCCTGCTCATCACCGTCGGCCTGATCACCGGCACGAACCTCAACCCGTTCGACGGGCGGATGGCGACGCTCCCGGTGTTCGCCTACTACCAGCTCACGCAGCCGGGTACCGACACCCAGGCGTTCCTCGACCGGGCCTGGACGGCGGCACTCGTCCTCATCATCCTGGTGATGGTCCTCAACGTCGTGGCCCGCCTGATCAGCCGTTTCTTCGCCCCCAAGACCGGTCGCTGACCCCCCCCCGACCCGGAGGATCCCCCCGTGGCCAAGCGCATCGAGGTCTCCGACCTCAACATCTACTACGGCAACTTCCTCGCCGTGGAGGGCGTGAACGTCTCCATCGAGCCGCGCAGCATCACCGCGCTGATCGGGCCGTCGGGCTGCGGGAAGTCGACCTTCCTGCGCTCGCTGAACCGCATGCACGAGGTCATCCCCGGCGCCCGCGTCGAGGGCAAGGTCGTCATGGACGGCCAGGACCTCTACGGCGCCGACACCGACCCGGTGGACGTCCGCCGGCAGATCGGCATGGTCTTCCAGCGGCCCAACCCGTTCCCGACGATGTCGATCTACGACAACGTCATCGCCGGCAACCGGCTCAACAACAAGCGGATGAAGAAGTCCGAGGCCGACGAGCTCGTCGAGCGCTCGCTGCGCGGCGCCAACCTGTGGGACGAGGTCAAGGACCGGCTGGGCCGCCCCGGCTCGGGCCTGTCGGGCGGTCAGCAGCAGCGGCTGTGCATCGCCCGCGCGATCGCCGTCGAGCCCGACGTGCTGCTCATGGACGAGCCCTGCTCGGCCCTCGACCCGATCTCCACGCTGGCCATCGAGGACCTGATGACCGAGCTCAAGGAGCGGTTCACCATCGTCATCGTCACGCACAACATGCAGCAGGCGGCGCGGGTGAGCCAGTCCACCGGCTTCTTCAACCTCAACGGCGTGGGCCAGCCCGGCCGGCTCATCGAGTTCAACCCGACCGAGAAGATCTTCAGCAACCCCGACCAGAAGGCGACCGAGGACTACATCTCCGGCCGCTTCGGGTGAGGAGGGACCCCCTCGCCCCCCCGCCGCTCGCGAGCTCGCGGCGGGACCCTGCGAGGGGGCCACGACCGTCCGCGGGCCCGGTCAGCTGCTGCTGACC
>NZ_JBJGZI010000028.1:0-64826 GCF_054050455.1 Geodermatophilus sp. SYSU D00684
CGGCCAGGCCGACGCTAGGCGCGCCGGGTCGCGGCCCAACGTGATGACCAGCAGGCTCGTGAACTGCCCAAAGGTGTGGGCAGAGCACGAGCGCGCGGGATCCCTCCCGCCGTTCACCGAAGGCGGAACGGAGGGGGTGGCAGCGCGGTCCGGCGAGGCGTCCACTGGTCGGTGCAACGCTGTAATCACGACCGGAGGTGGACCGTGGCCCGACCCGACACCGACGCGGCCCTGGACGCCTACTCCCAGGTGGTGACCGCGGTCGCCGCCGACCTCACCCCGCACGTCGCCGCGCTGCAGGTGACCGCGCCCGACGGCCGCGGCGGCGGCGCCGGCTCCGCGGTCGTCGTCCCCGGCGACGGGCTGATGCTCACCAACGCGCACGTCGTCGGCCGGGCGCGCAGCGGGCGCGCGGTGTTCGGCGACGGCACCGAGACGCCGGTCGAGGTGGTGGGCACCGACCCGCTGTCCGACCTCGCCGTCGTCCGGGCGACCGCCGGCGCACCGGAGCCCGCGGAGCTCGGCGACGCCGCGCAGCTGCGGGTGGGTCAGCTCGTCGTCGCCGTCGGCAACCCGCTCGGGCTGGCCGGGTCCGTGACCGCGGGCGTGGTCAGCGGCCTGGGCCGCTCGCTGCCCACCCGCGACGGGCGCACCGCCCGGGTCGTCGAGGACGTCATCCAGACCGACGCCGCGCTCAACCCCGGCAACTCCGGCGGCGCGCTCGCCGACTCGGCCAGCCGGGTGGTCGGCATCAACACCGCCGTCGCCGGGTGGGGCCTGGGGCTGGCGGTGCCGGTCAACGCCACCACCCGCCGCATCGTCGACGCGCTGGTCCGCGACGGGCGGGTGCGCCGCGCCTACCTGGGCCTGGTCAGCAGCCCCGCGCCGCTGCCCGCCCCGCTGGCCGAGCGCACCGGCCGGCGCCGCGGCCTGCGGGTGGTCGACGTCGTCCCGGGGGCGCCGGCCGACCGGGCCGGGCTGCGCGCCGGTGACCTGGTGCTGGAGGCCGGGCGGGCGCCGGTGGCCGAGGCGCAGAGCCTGCAGCGGCTGCTGTTCGCCGAGGCGATCGGCCGGCCGCTGCCGGTCACCGTGTACCGGCTCGGGGCGATGGTCGACGTCATCGCGCTGCCCACCGAGCTCACCGGCTGACCCTCCCCCCGCGCCCCTCCCTCCGAGGGGGACGGCCGTCGTCGCGCTCAGGACCGGCGCGATGGGTGACGATGTCGTCCGCAACGGAGGGAGGACCCGTGCACGGTGACCGCAGGGGTGGGCTGGGCCTGCTCGCGCTGCTCTACGGCTGCGCCGCCGTCCTGTGTGCCGCCGGTGCGCTGTGGCCGATGCATCCCCGCACGCCGGTCGTCCTGCTGACGGCGCTCGCGGCCGTGGGCGGGCTCGGCTCCGCGGCGCTGTGGCACGGGCGCGAGCGCGCGCCGATGGGCGCCGTGCACGCCGCCCTCGCGCTGCTGTCCCTGCTCACCGCGCTGCTCGCCTGGCGCTCGGTCACCGCGGTCGGCGTCGTCGGCCTCGGCCCGGTCATGGTCGCGCTCGGGGTGCTCGCCGGCCACGTCCTCCCGCCGGCGCAGGCGCGGCTGCACGTCGCGGGCGGGGTCGCCGTCGTCACCGCCGGCGCGCTCGCCGCGACGCCGGACGGCTTCCTCTCCGCCTGGCTGGCCGCCGTCACCACGGTTGCGGTGCTCACCGAGGCGCAGATCCGGCAGTCCGGGGCGCTGCGCCGCGCGGCCGGCACCGACCCGCTGACCGGGGTGGCCAACCGCCGCGCCTGGGAGGCCGAGTCCGCCCGGCTGCTCGCCCACGCGCAGCGCACCGGGGAGCCGCTGACCGTCGTCGTCCTCGACCTCGACGGGTTCAAGGCCGTCAACGACACCGAGGGCCACTCCGCCGGCGACGCGCTGCTGCGCTCCCTCGCCTCGGCCTGGAGCCGGGAGCTGCGCCGCTCCGACCTGCTCGGCCGCCTCGGCGGGGACGAGTTCGTGCTCTGCCTGCCCGGCACCGGCCCCGACCGCGCCGCCGAGCTGCTGGACCGGCTGCGCGCCGTCTCCGTCGGGGCGTGGTCGGCCGGGGCGGCCGGCGCCCGGCCCGGCGAGGACCTCGCCGCGACGCTGGCCCGCGCCGACGCCGCCCTGTACCGGGAGAAGCGCGCCCGCCACTCGGCCGCCGGCTGACCTCCCGCGTCGGCCCGGCGCCCCTCGGTGCCGACGCGCCACGGACCCCGCGGCCGCGCCCCGGCGGGACGCGCCCCCGCGGCGCCGCCGGTGCCACCCTGGGCCCGCCCGGCGACCGGCCGCGCGCGCCGTCCCGGGCACGAGGGGGCGGCCATGGGCTCGGTGGTGGTCTGCGGCGGCGGCGTGGTGGGGCTCTGCGCCGCGATGATGCTCGCGGCCGACGGGCACGACGTCACCGTCCTCGAGTCCGACCCCGACGGCGCCCCCACCACGCCCGCCGAGGCGTGGGAGTCCTGGCGGCGCACCGGGGTCGCGCAGTTCCGGCAGCCGCACAACCTCTTCGCCCGGTTCCGCGCGGTCGCCGACGCCGAGCTCCCCGGCCTCACCGACCGGCTGCTGGCCGACGGCTGCGTGTGGGTCGACTACGCGGCGCTGCTGCCCCCGGGGATCGCCGACCGCGCGCCCCGGGAGGCCGACGAGCGGCTGCGCTTCGTCACCGGGCGCCGGCCGGTGGTGGAGTCCGCGGTGGCGGCCGCCGCCGAGGACACCCCGCGGGTCACGGTGCGCCGCGGCGTCCAGGTGGCCGGCCTCCTGCCGGGGCCGTCCGCGGCCGGCGGCGTCCCGCACGCGGCGGGGGTGCGCACGGCGGCGGGCGAGCAGCTGCGGGCGGACCTCGTCGTCGACGCCACCGGCCGGCGCACCCGCTCGGCGCAGTGGCTGGCCGACCTCGGCGCCCGGCCGCCGGAGCAGCGCGCCCAGGCCTCGGGCTTCGTCTACTACACGCGCTTCCTCACCGGCCCCGACCGGCCGGTGCGCCGCGGTCCCGGGATCATGCCGCTGGGCAGCGTCTCGCTGCTCACCCTCGACGGCGACAACGACACCTGGTCGGTCACCGTGTTCGGGCAGACCGGCGACCGGCCCCTGCGGGAGCTGCGCCACCCCGCCGTGTTCGACCGGGTGGTGGCGGCGTGCCCGCTGCAGGCGCACTGGCTGGACGGGCGGCCGCTGGGCGGGGTCGCCGCGATGGCCGGGGGCCTGGACCGCAGCCGCCGCTTCACCGTCGACGGCCGGCCGGTGGTGACCGGCTTCGCCGCCGTCGGGGACGCGTGGGCGTGCACCAACCCGTCGGCCGGCCGCGGCCTGTCGATCGGCATCGCGCACGCCGCGCTCCTGCGCGCCGCGGTCGCCCGCGACCTGGACCGGCCCGCCGACCTCGCCGCGGCCTTCGACGCGGCGACGCAGCGGCGGGTCGGGCCGTTCGTCACCGACCAGCTGGCCGAGGACCGCTCCCGGCTCGCCCAGATGGACGCCGCCCGGCGCGGGGTGCCCGAGCCGCCGCTGTACCCGGAGCTCGCGGCCTTCCTCGGGGTCGCGATGCAGGACGCCGACGTGTTCCGGGCGATGCTCGAGTACCGGCTGTGCATGGCGCCGCTGGCCGACCTGCTGGCCGTGCCGCTGGTCCGCGAGCGGGTGGCCGCGGCGACGCCCGGTCCGCCGCGCCCGTTCCCCGGGCCGGACCGCGCCCGGCTGCTGGAGCTGCTGGCCGCCTAGGGACGGCGCCAGCCGTCGCCGGTCAGGTGCGAGCCCGCCATCGGGCCCATCTGCAGCATGCCGCCGTCGACGGCGTAGGAGGAGCCGGTCACGTAGGACGCCTGCGGGGAGGCGAGGAAGGCGACGACGGCGGCCACCTCCTGCGCGCTCCCCGGCCGGCCGACCGGGACGCCGGGGCGCTCGTGGCCGGGCGCGGTCGGGTCCTCGTCCTCCTGGCCGGTCATCGGGGTGGCGATCTCCCCCGGCGCGACGGCGTTGACGGTGATGCCGTGCTCGGCCAGCTCGATCGCCGCGACCCGGGTGAGCAGGCCGAGCCCGCCCTTGGCCGCGCAGTAGGCCGCCGCGCCGACCCGCGGCTGGTGCTCGTGCACGCTGGTGACGTTCACGATCCGCCCGCCCCGCCCGGCGGCGACCATGCGGCGGGCCGCGCGCTGCAGGCAGAGGAACGCCGCGTCGAGGTCGGTGGCCAGCACCTCGCGCCAGGTCTCGTAGTCGGTGTCGAGGATCGGCGTCGAGTGGCCGGTGCCGGCGTCGTTGACCAGGACGTCGATGCCGCCGAGGGCCTCGGCGAGGTCGTCGACGACGCCGGCGGCCTGCGGCAGCTGCGTGAGGTCGACGTGGCGCACCTCGGCCCGCCGCCCGCGGGCCCGCACCTCGTCGGCGGTGGCCTGGGCGTGCGCCTCGTCCCGGTACCAGGTGATGCCGACGTCGCACCCCTGCTCGGCGAGCGCGACCGCGACCGCCCGCCCGATGCCCGACTCCGACCCGGTGACGACCGCGACGCGGCCCGCTGACTCCGTCATGCGCCCATGCTGGGGGCGGGGCCGGGGGCCCGCGACGCGGCGGCGGTGCACCGGTCAGGCCTCCAGCGGCGCCCGCTCCAGCTCCGTGACGCGGTCGGCGGCGCGGTCGCGGTCGGCCGCCGCCCGCCGCGCCGCCCGGCCGGCCGCCTCCGCCTGCCGGCCGGTCCGCGCGGCCTCGGCGCCGGCCGCCTCCGCGTCGGCGCGCACCCGCTCGAGCTCGGCCGCCAGCTCCTCGACGCGGGCGGCGAGCTCCTCCTGCCGGCGGCTGGCCCGCCCGGCCCGCTCGTGCGCGGCCCGGGCGGCCGCCTCCGCCTCCGCGGCCTCCCGCTCGGCCGCCTCCGCCTCCTCGCGGGCGGCGGCCAGCTCGCGGTCCCGCCGCTCCTGTGCGGCCCGCCGCCGCTCCTCGGCCGCGCGCCGGGCGGCGTCCTCCCGGGCGCTGGGCCGCGGGGCGGCCGGCGGGGTGCGCCCGGTCCGCGGCGGGGGCACCACCCGCAGGGCCGGGCGGGTGCCGAAGCCGGGCCCCAGGCCACGGGAGGACAGCGGCGCGGTCAGCCGGCCGCCCAGCAGCGCCTCCCCCGCGCCCGGGTCGGCCAGCGCGGCCCGCAGCGTCTCCTCCACCTGGTCGGCGACGGCGTCGCTGAGCGGGGTGCCGCGGCGCGCGGCCACCGCCCGGGCCTGGCGGGTGAGCGCGGCCAGCAGCCGGGAGCGCTGGGTGCCCAGCTGTCGCAGCTCGTCGCCGGCCAGGGTCTGCTGGGCCTCGCGCAGCAGGTCGCCGAGCTCCACGAGGCCGGCGATCTCGTCGGGCTGCTCGCGCACCAGGACGTTGCACGCCCACGCCGCGGTCGAGGGTCGGCCGAGGGCGCCGATCTCCCGCGCGAGCGCCCGGTCCCCGGCGGCCCGGGCGCGGCGGGCGGCGTCGGTGCGGGCGGCGACGAACTGCCCGGGCGGCACCGCGTAGAGCTCCTCGGCGACCTCGTCGAGGTCCACGGCGCCTCCTCCCGGCTCGGACGGTCGCCGCCGACCCTGCCACGGGAAGAGCGGACCGGCCGGGGGACGTTGCCGCCCGCGTCGCGCGGGTGGTCGACTCCCGGCGACGGCCGCGACGAGAGGGGGGACCGCGATGACGACGTGCGGGCACCTGGACCAGATCCGCGACGTGTCGCCGGACTCGGAGGGCTGCGGTGACTGCCTGGCCATCGGCAGCCGGTGGGTGCACCTGCGGATGTGCCTGACCTGCGGGCACGTGGCCTGCTGCGACTCCTCCCCCAACCGGCACGCCACCGCGCACGCCGGCGTCAGCGGCCACCCCATCGTCCGGTCGGCCGAGCCGGGCGAGGACTGGCGCTGGTGCTACGTCGACCAGGCGCTGGTGTGATGGAACTGCCTCTCGTCGGCCTGCTCGCCGGCTCCTTCGCCGTCAGCGCGCTGGCGCGGCGGCTGGGGGTCTCCCCGCCGCTGCTCCTGGTCCTGGTCGGGCTCGCGGTGTCCTTCCTGCCGGGCGTGCCCGACTACGCGCTGGACCCGCACCTGATCCTCACGCTGGTGCTGCCGCCGCTGCTGTACTCCGCGGCGCTGGACAGCTCCTACCTGCGGCTGCGCGCCAACCTCCGCCCCATCGGCATGCTCGCGGTCGGGGCGGTGCTGCTCACCACGGTCGCCGTCGGGCTGGCCGCGTGGTGGCTGGTGCCGGGCCTGCCGCTGGTCTCCGCGCTGGTGCTCGGCGCCGTCGTCGCCCCGCCGGACGCCGTCGCGGCCGCCTCGGTCGGCCGCCGGCTGGGCCTGCCGCGGAAGGTCATGACCATCCTGGGCGGCGAGAGCCTGGTCAACGACGCCACCGCGCTCACCGTCTACCGGGTCGCCGTCGCGGTCGCCGCGGGCGCCGGCTACGGCATCGCCGAGGGCCTGGGCGTGTTCGTCCTCGCCGCGGCCGGCGGCGCCGCGATCGGCTGGGCGCTGGGCTGGCTGGTGCACCGCATCCGCCTGCTGCTGCGCGACGGCGTGCTGGAGAGCGCGCTCGGCCTGCTCGTCCCGTTCATCGGCTTCACCGTCGCCGAGGAGGTGCACGCCTCCGGCGTCCTCGCGGTGGTCCTCGCCGGTCTCTACCGCGGGCACCGCTCCCCCGCGGCGCACCCGGTCGCCCGGCTGCAGGACCGCGCGGTGTGGCAGGCGGCCGACACCGTCCTCGAGGCGACGGTCTTCGCGCTGATCGGCCTGCAGCTGCGCGCGGTGGTCAGCGGCGTCGGGCCGTCGGTGGGCACGCTGACGGCGGTCGGCCTGTTCCTCGTGCTCGTCGCGCTGGCCGCCCGGGTCGTGTTCGTCTTCCCCACCACCTACCTGCGGCCGCTGGCCCGCCGCCGCCAGGACTGGGCCCCGCCGCCGTGGACGTACCCCGCCGTCATCTCCTGGGCCGGGATGCGCGGCGTGGTCTCGCTCGCCGCGGCGGCCGGCATCCCGCTGACCACGCTGTCGGGCGCGCCCTTCCCCGGACGCGACGAGATCGTCTACCTGACCTTCGTGGTCACCGTGGGAACCCTGCTCCTGCACGGGCTGACGCTGCCGGCGGTGATCCGGCGGCTGGGCGTGCAGGCCTCGGACGAGGCCGCCGACGCCCTCGCCGAGGCGCAGGCGCAGAACGACGCCGGCCGGGCCGCCGTGGCCCGGCTCGACAGCCTCGACGACGGCGACCCGCTGCACGCCGCCACCGTCGCCGAGCTGCGGCAGCGGATGGAGGCGCGGACCAACGCGGCGTGGGAGCGGCTCGGCGGCCCGGTCGCCGGCGGCGGCGAGACGCCGAGCGCGGTCTACCGGCGGATGCGCCGGGCCATGCTCGAGGCCGAGCGCGAGGTGTTCGTCCGGTACCGCGACGCCCGGCGCATCGACGACGAGGTGTTCCGGCGGGTGCAGCACGAGATGGACCTGGAGGAGGTCACGCTGCTCCGCGAGTGACGGCGCTCACCGGCCGAGCGCGGTCAGCCGCTCCTCGCGCGCGGCGCGCAGGAGACCGGGCAGCCGCGGGTCGGCGAGGACGGCGGGGCCGCGGACGGCGACCTTGCGGAACGACTTCCCGGTGCCCTCGAGCAGCCCGCCGTCGAGGCCCGCGCCGGCCAGCGCCGCGCCGCGGTTGAAGCCGAGGTTGAGGTGCCGGTCGTGGACGTCGAGGTAGGCGTAGTGCTCGGAGTTCTTCCGCGGGCCCACGCCGTAGCCGACGGTGCGCTGGTGCGGCCACACCACCCGCACGACGCCGGGGTCGGCCTCCCGGACGAGGGCGTCCGCGGCGCGGACGAGGTCGGCGGTGACGGGCGGCAGGCCGGCGAGCAGCAGGTCCCACGGGTCGTCGTCCATCCCGGCCATCCTGCCCCGGACCGGGCCTAGGCTGGCCGCAGCCGTCCCCGGAGGTCCCCGTGCTGCTGCGTCTGCTCGGTCTGCTGCTGGTCGTCTGGCTGGCCGTGACGATCGTCGGGTGGGTCGTCGAGGGCATGTTCTGGCTGGTCCTCGTCGGCCTGATGCTCCTGCTCGTCACCGCCGCCCTCGGCATGCGGGAGCGCCCCCGCCGCTGATCCTCAGGCCGGCACCCGGGCGCGGCTGCTCAGCACGAACCGGTTGCCGTCCGGATCGGCGAACACCGCCTGCCGGCCCCACGCCTCGGTCGTGAGCGGCCCCTCGAACGGGACGCCCGCGCCGGCCATCCGCGCGTACTCGGCGTCGACGTCGTCGACCTCGAACACCAGGCCCTGCAGCGAGCCCGGCGGCATCCGGTCGAACCAGGTGACCAGCGTCAGCGAGGTGCCCGAGCCCGGCGTGCCCACCTGCACCCAGCGCGCGCCGGGCGCGAACTCCGCGTCGCGCAGCACCTGCAGGCCGACCTGCGCGGTCCAGAAGCGCAGCGCGGCGTCCTGGTCGCTGACGGGGACGGAGACCACGGTGACGTCCACGGAGACCTCCTCGGGAGCGGGGCCCCAGTGCACCGCCCCCGCACCCCGGAGGTCCAGGGGTGCGGGGGCGGTGCGGGGCGGGCCGGTCAGTGCGCGGTGGCCACCGCGGCCGGCCGGCACAGCCGCACGCCGACGGCGGCGACGACGCTGACCCCGCCGAGCAGGGCCAGCGCGGCGCCGAGGCCGCCGAGGGCGCCGCTGAGCGCGAGGACGACGAGCGGGCAGACGAACTGCCCGATGAAGAAGGCCGACGTCCAGACACCGGTGCCCCGGCCGCGCTGCTCGAAGCTCAGCGAGCCGAGGGCCCAGGTGAGCAGCGACGGCAGGATCAGGCCGTTGCCGAGACCGGTGACCACGGCGAACGCGATCACCGCGGGAACCGCCGAGGACAGGCCGAGTCCGATGATGCCCACGCCGGAGAGCGCGAAGGCGAGCGGCACGAGGACCGCCGGGCCGCGCTTGGCCAGCCGGCCGAAGAGGATCCCACCGGCCGCGGTGCCCAGCGACGCGACCGCGCTGGCGGCGCCGATGACCGCCGTGGACTCCACGCCGATGTCGTCGAGCTTGAAGGACAGCTGGACGATCAGGACGTAGAAGACCAGCCCACCCAGCAGGGACACGCCGATCGGCGCGGCGAGCCGGCGCCAGGGCAGGGCCGGCAGCTTCACCGCACGCGTCGCCGCCTGCGCCTGCGGGGCCGGCTGCCAGATGAGCTTCGCGGCAGCCAGCGCGAGCGGCAGGCTGACCGCGTACAGCCAGAAGGGCGTCCGCCAGTCGGCCGCGCCGAGCGCGCCGCCGACCCCGAGGAAGACCGTCGCGGCGACGGTGGTGAACACGACCTGGAGGCCGAAGTACCGCTCCCGCTGCGAGCCGTGGAAGTAGTCGGCCAGCAGGGTCGTGCAGCAGGTCATGATCGCGGCCTCGGTGAGGCCGAGCAGCACGCGGCTGGCGACGATGAGCTGCAGGGAGGGCAGCCACAGCGGCGCGGTCCCCACGAAGGCGTAGGCGACGAGAGCGCCGACGAGCAGGCGCTTGCGCCCGACGCGGTCGACGATGCGGCCGGCGACCATCGCGGTGAGCCCGATGACCAGCGCCGGCGCGGTGAGCACGACTGGGGCCAGCGCCTCGACCCCGGGGGTACCGGCGAAGGCGTCCTGGATGCGGGGCAGGACGGGCGCCAGCAGGACCGCGCCGAGCACCGCGAGGCAGCTGGACAGCAGGAGCACCAGGGCCTGCGGCCGGCCGGCGGGCCGCCCCGTGGTGGGATCGACGGCGACCTCGCCGACCAGCGGCTCCTCCGCCCGCCGCTCAGGGACCAGGACGTTCTCCGACACGGGCGTCTCCATCGACGGGCGCGCCGGTCCCGGTGACCGGCATCACTGGCGATGGAGTGTCAGGACGCCGGACGGCGAGCGGAAATCACTTGTCGTTACGGCCCCCATCGACCGGATGGATACCCGTTGACCGCTCCCCCACCGCCAGCCGGGCCGCCCGCGAGACCAGGTCGCGGAGCCAGGCGTGCTCGGGGTCGTCGTCGAACACCGGGTGCCACCACATCGCCTCGATGAGCGGGCCGGCGTCGAAGGGGCACGGCAGCGCCCGGATGCCGGAGTCGAGGGGCAGCAGGTCGACGAGCCTGCGCTGCAGCAGCGCGATCCGGTCGCTGCCGGAGACCAGCGCGGGCACGGTCAGGAAGCTCTCGGTGACCACCTGCACGTGCGGCTCGATCCCCAGCATGCGCATCTGGCGCGCGGCCGGGGTCGACGCCGTCGGCCCGTGGTAGGTGGCCACCCACGGGAGGGACTCGAGGTCGCCGACGGTCAGGCCTGCGTCCACCACCGGGTTGTCGGCGGCCACCACGCAGACCCACTCGTCGCGGTACAGGTCCCGCCGGGACAGGTCGGTGAGGAAGCCCGGCGGCAGGAAGAGGAGGTCGGCGCTCAGCAGCGCCTGCTCCGCCCGGTCCACGATCGCCGGCGAGTGCGCGCTCAGCCGCAGCCGGGTGTGCGGCGCCTCCTCCGCCAGCAGGCCCGCCACGGTGTCACCGAGCACCGCGACGACGTAGTCGCTCACCAGGAGGGTGAACTCGCGCGTCGACGACGCCGGGTCGAAGCCGGGCTGCGCGGTGAACACCCGCTCCACCCCCGAGAGGGCGATCCGCGCGAGCTCCCGGAGCTGGACGGCGAGCGGCGTCAGGCGGTACTCGTTGCCGACGCGGGAGAGCAGCTCGTCGCCGAAGTGGCGGCGGAGGCGGGCCAGCGACGCCGACAGCGCCGGCTGGCTCAGCCCCATCTGCGCCGCCGCCCGCGTGACGCTGCGCTGCTGGAGCAGCGCATCGAGGGACACGAGCAGGTTGAGGTCCAGGCTCGCGAGGTTCACGGGGCGCACCGTATCGACGGCGCTGATGCCCGTCATCAGGCATTCCGTCTTCCCTCACTCCTGTGGGCCGGCCCACTGTCGGGGCATGCACCACACCCCCGACCACCTCGACCGCACGGATCCCGAGGGCGCCATCGCCGCCGCCGCGAAGCGCTGCTCGAACTGGGGCCGGTGGGGCGCCGACGACGTCCTCGGCACGCTCAACTTCCTCGACGAGGCCAAGCGGCGTGAGGGCGCCGCGCTGGTCCGGCGCGGCGCCAGCTTCTCCCTGTCGCAGTCCTTCGACACCGACGGCCCGCAGAAGGGCTGGCGGCGGCGCACCAACCCGGTGCACACGATGACCGACACGGGCACCGACGCCGAGCGCGGCGTGCAGGGCTTCCCCCACGGCATCGGTGGCGCTGATGACGTCATCTCGATGCCGCTGCAGTGCTCGACCCAGTGGGACGGCCTCGGCCACATCTTCGACCACGGCTTCGCCTGGAACGGCCGTCGGGCGGGCGATGTCGTGACCAGCATGGGCGACTCGGTGACCGGCATCGAGACCGTCGCCTCGCTCATCGCCGGACGCGGCGTGCTGCTCGACGTCGGCCGGGCGATCGGCACCGACGGCGAGCTGCCCGACGGCTTCGCGATCACCGCCGAGCACCTCGAGGCCACCATCGCGGCCCAGGGCGAGTCGTCGCGGGTCGGGCGAGGCGACCTCCTGCTGGTCCGCACCGGCCGGCTCACCCGGGCCCGCCGCGACATCGCCGAGGGCCGCGGCTGGGGCGACTACGCCGGTGGCGCCGCGCCCGGGCTGTCCTTCACCACCGCCGACTGGCTGCACGCCTCCGAGGTCGCCGGCGTCGCCACCGACACGTGGGGCTTCGAGGTCCGGCCCAACGAGTTCGACGTCGCCTTCCAGCCGCTGCACCAGGTCGCCATCCCCAACATGGGCCTGTTCATCGGCGAGATGTGGGACCTCGACGCGCTCGCGGCCGACTGCGCCGAGGACGGCGTCTACGACTTCTGGCTCACCGCCGCTCCTCTGCCCGTGACCGGCGCCGTCGGGTCGCCGGTCAACCCGATCGCCGTCAAGTAGGAGGCACCGATGCCTGCCGTCAACACCGTCCTCGTCGTGGGGGGTGGCCTCGCCGGCGCCGCGACCGCGATCCACCTCGCGCAGGCCGGCGTCGCCGTCGACCTCGTCGAGATCAAGCCCGACGTCGCCGCCCTCGGCTCCGGCATCACGCTGCAGGGCAACGCGCTGCGCGAGCTGCGCTCCCTGGGGGTGTGGGACCGGGTGCAGGCGGCGGGCTACGCCTTCGACGTCACCGGCATCCGTGCTCCCGACCCGAACGGCACGATCGTGGCTGAGATCCCCGACGCCAAGACCGGCGGCCCGGACCTGCCGGCCGCCATGGGCATGCCGCGGCCGGAGCTGGCCCGGATCCTCGTCGACCGCGCGACGGAGGTGGGCGTCAAGGTCCGCTTCGGCACCACCCACAACGAGCTGCGCCAGGACGGCGACGGCGTCGACGTCACGTTCTCCGACCACTCCACCGGCCGCTACGACCTCGTGGTCGGCGCGGACGGCATCCGCTCGTGGACCCGCCGAGCCCTCGGCGTGAACCTGGAGACGAAGTCCGTCGGGATGGGTATCTGGCGCGCCTTCGGGCCGCGTCCGGCCAGCGTCACGCGCACCGACCTCTACTACGGCGGGCCGTCCTACATCGCCGGCTACTGCCCGACGGGCGAGGACTCGCTCTACGCCTACATCGTCGAGGACGCGCAGGACCGCAGCGCGCTCACCCCGGACGAGCAGCTCGCCGTCATGAAGGAGCTGTCGCAGGCGTACCACGGGCCGTGGGACGAGATCCGGGAGACGCTGACCGACCCGTCCCGGGTGAACTACACCTGGTTCGAGACGCACGTCCTCGACGAGCCGTGGAACCGTGGCCGCGTCGTCCTCATCGGGGACGCCGCGCACACCTGCCCGCCCACCATCGCCCAGGGCGGCGCCATGGCCCTGGAGGACGCCGTCGTCCTCGCCGAGCTCCTCGTCGAGCGGGACGTGCTCGACCAGGACCTGTGGGACGCCTTCACGGCCCGCCGCTACCAGCGCGCCAAGACCGTCGTCGACGCGTCGAACCAGCTCGCCCAGTGGCAGCTCGACCACGTGCAGGGCGACATCCCTTCGATGATGCGCTCGATCGCCATGCTCACCAGCCAGCCCGCGTGACCCGGAGATCCTGATGACCCAGCGACTGATCACCCACCTGCGGCACGTCGACCTCGCCGTGCCCGACTTCGCCAAGCAGCTCGACTTCTACTCCGGGATCTGGGGCCTCACGCCCGAGCACACCGACACCGGGCTGGCGTTCCTCGCCGCCGAGGGGTCGCCGGAGCAGTACATCGTCCGGCTGCGCGAGGCCACCGACAAGCGGATCGACCTCATCTCGTTCGGGGCCGCAAACGCCGCCGACGTCGACACCCTGGCCGAGCAGCTGGCCGCCGACGGCGTGCAGCTCGTGCACGAGCCGACCGACCTGCGCACCCCCGGCGGCGGCTACGGCTTCCGCTTCTTCGACAACGAGGGCCGGACCATCGAGGTCAGCTCCGACGTCGAGGTGCGGCAGCACCGCACGATCGAGGAGGGCGAGTCGATCCCGGTGCGCCTGTCACACGTGGTGATCAACTCCGCCGACCCCGAGGGCACCGTCGCGTTCTACGACAAGTACCTGAGCTTCTCGCTGTCGGACACGCTCATGCACCCGCGGATGGGCAACATGATGTGGTTCCTGCGCACCAACGCGTGGCACCACAGCATGGCGATCGCGCGGGGTCCGCACCCGTCGCTGCACCACGCCTCGTTCGAGATGCGCGGCCTCGACGAGTACATGCGGGGTACCGGCCGCCTGCTGCGCGCCGGCGTCGAGAAGGTCTGGGGGCCGGGCCGGCACCTGGCCGGCAACAACACCTTCAGCTACTTCCTCGACCCGCACGGCAACACCGTCGAGTACACGACCGAGCTGGAGACCCTCGACGAGGACACCTGGCACCCGCACCTCTACGACATCAGCAACCCCGAGGTCTCCGACCAGTGGGGCACGGCGAACGCCATGAACGAGTTCGTCGCGCAGAAGTCGTTCAACGACCCGGACAAGGGCCTGTTCGTGGCCCCGCCGGTCTGATGCGGTTCGCCACCTGGGAGGCCGGCGGGGTCGTCTCCGCCGGCGTGGTCGGGAACGCCGGGCTGCACGCGCTCCCCGCCGGGACGACGGTGCTCGACCTCGTCCGGGCGGGGCTGCCCGCCGCGCTGTCGGCCGGGGAGGAGGCGCTGGGCGGGCCGGCCGTGCCGCTGGAGTCGGTCCGCCTGCTGCCGCCGCTGCAGGCCCCGACCGTGCGCGACTTCGTCGCGTTCGAGGAGCACGTCGAGGGCATGGTCGCGCCGAGCGGTGAGCCGGTCCCGCCGGAGTGGTACCAGGCGCCGACCTTCTACTTCACCAACCCGTACGCGCTCGTCGGCGCGCACGACGACGTCGCGGTCCCCCCGGGCTCGCAGCGGTTCGACTTCGAGCTCGAGGTCGCCGTCGTGGTCGGGCGCGACGGCGCCTCCCTCACGCCCGAGCAGGCCCGTGACCACGTCTTCGGCTACACCGTGCTCAACGACTGGTCCGCCCGCGACCTCCAGTTCCGCGAGATGGCGGTCAAGCTCGGCCCGGCAAAGGGCAAGGACTCGGCGACGACGCTCGGCCCGTGGCTGGTCACCGCCGACGAGCTCGAGCCGTACCGCGACGACGAGGGGTTCCTGCAGCTCGACATGCGGGTGTCGGTGAACGGCACCGAGATCGGCCAGGACCTGCTGTCCAACATGGGCTGGCCGTTCGAGGAGCTCGTCGCCTACGCCTCGCGCGGCACGCAGGTGCGGGCCGGCGACGTGCTCGGGTCCGGGACCTGCGGCAACGGCGGCTGCCTGGGCGAGCTGTGGGGCCGCCGCGGTGAGCTCTCCCCGCCTCCGCTGCGGCCCGGGGACGTGGTGGAGATGACCGTCGAGAGCATCGGCACGATCCGCAACCGCGTCGTCGAGGGCGTCGACCTGCCGCCGGTGGCCGCCGCCCGGCCGCGGCCGCGGACCCGCAAGCGCCCGGCGTGAGCCTGCGCGGCCGGGTCGTCGTCGTCACCGGCGCGGCCCAGGGGCAAGGTGCGGCGGAGGCCCGGCTGCTGGCGGCCGAGGGCGCCGTCGTCGTCGCCACCGACGTGCAGGACGGCCCCGCCGAGGACCTCGGCGGGGCCGCCTACCGGCGGCTCGACGTCACCGACGCCGCCGGCTGGACCGCGCTGGCGACCGACCTGGAGAGCGCGCACGGCCGCGTGCACGGGCTGGTCGCCAACGCCGGGATCACCTGGCGGGCGCGGCTGGCCGACCTCGACCCCGCCGACCTCGCGCGGGTCGGGGAGGTCAACGTCACCGGCACGCTGCTCGGGATCCAGGCGCTCACCCCGCTCATGACCGGCGGCGGCTCGGTGGTCGTCGTCGGCTCCGTGGCCGCCCTGACCGGGCACTTCCCGGTCGCCTACACCGCGTCGAAGTGGGCGCTGCGCGGGCTGGCCAAGGCCGCCTGCCTGGAGCTCGGCCCGCGCGGCATCCGGGTCAACACGATCCACCCCGGCTACGTCGAGACGCCGATGACCGCCTCGGCGGCGCCGGCGTTCCGCGCCGCCAACGTCGCCGAGACCCCGCTCGGCCGCACCGGCACCGTCGACGAGGTGGCGCCGCTGGTCGCCTTCCTGCTCGGCGACGGCGCCTCGTTCGTCACCGGCGCCGAGATCCCCGTCGACGGCGGGATGACCGCCCACGGCGGCGTGAAGTCGATCAGCGACGCCGTCCGCACCGCCTGAGAGGAACCACCCCGTGTTCGAGTACTTCCCCACCGGTCCCTACACCTGGAACCTGTCCGTCGTCGCCACGCTGAACTCCGGCGGGCTCATCGACGAGGTCGACCGCGCCTGCCGGCCGATCAAGGACGCCGCCAACGCCGGCGAGGACGCCGGGACACCGGACTTCCTGCGCGCCTGGACCGCGCTGACCGACCAGCTCGTCGGCCAGGCCGAGGAGGCGGAGAAGGCCGGGCACGTCCGCACCGCCGGGCAGCTGTGGTTCCGCGCGTCGAACTACCTCGCGCAGGCCGAGCGGATGCTCGCCCACTCCGACCCCAACCGGGTGCCCACCTACCGGCGGATGCTGGAGATCGCGCAGAAGGCGTTCGACACGCACAGCCCGCGCGTCACCCGGGTCGCGGTCCCCTACGAGGGCACGACGCTGCCGGCCTACTTCTCCCAGGCGCCGGCCGCCGACGAGGGCCGCGTCCCGGTGGTCGTCCTGGTCAACGGGCTGGACTCCACCAAGGAGCACATGTACGCCTCGAACCACTGGGAGGAGCTGGCCGCGCGCGGCATCTCCTGCCTGATGCTCGACCAGCCCGGCACCGGTGAGGCGCTGCGCCTGCAGGGGCTCACCGCCCGGGTCGACACCGAGGCGTGGGCCGGCGCGGCCGTCGACTGGCTGGAGACGCGCGACGACGTCGACGCCTCCCGCATCGGCGTCGTCGGCTGGTCGCTGGGCGGCTACTACGCCCCGCGCGCGGCGGCGTTCGAGAAGCGGTTCGCCCTCTGCGTGGCGTGGGGCGCCAACCACGACTGGGGCGCGGTGCAGCGCCGCCGCCGCCAGCGCGAGGGCGAGCGGCCGGTGCCGCACTACTGGGAGCACGTGCTGTGGGTGTGGGGCCAGCCCGGCGACGAGAACGATCTCGACGCGTTCCTCGACTTCGCCGACCAGGTGACCCTCGAGGGCGTCGTCGAGCGGATCACCGTGCCGTTCCTGATCGCGCACGGCGCCAACGACCGGCAGATCCCGCTGGAGATGGCGCACCGCTCCCACTCCCAGGCGGTCAACTCGCCCAAGCGCGAGCTGCGGGTGTTCACGCCCGAGGAGGGCGCGACCGAGCACATCGGCCTGGACCACCTGCCGTACGTGAGCACCTTCGTCGCCGACTGGGTCGCCGACACCTTCGCCGAGCTGGGCGCGCAGCGCGCCTGACCCCGCCGCACGTCGACCTGCTGCTGCCTCCCGGGCGCGGAGACGGCAGCAGGTCGGCACCGGGCGGTCAGGCCACCTGGAACGAGCGCCTCGCGAGGCCGATGAAGAAGCCGTCGATGGCGGTGGTGACGCCGGCGGTCGGGTCGGTCGCGGCGCCGAGGGTGACGAACAGCGGCGTGAAGTGCTCGACCGTCGGGTGGGCGTAGCGCAGGCCGGGCGCCCGCAGCCGGAAGCGGGCGAGCTCCTCGACGTCGCCGCGGTCGAGCGCGTCGGCGGCCCACGCGTCGAAGTCCGCCGACCAGCCGGGGACGGCGCCGCCGAGCATCTCCCGCGTCAGGTACGGCAGGCCGTGGGTCATGAAGCCCGAGCCGACCACCAGCACGCCCTGCTCGCGCAGCGGCCGCAGCCGCTCCCCCAGCGCCAGCAGCGTCGCCGTGTCGTGCGTGGGCAGGCTCAGCTGCAGCACCGGGACGTCGGCCTCCGGGTACATGACCTTCAGCGGCACCCAGGCGCCGTGGTCCAGGCCGCGGCCGCGGTGCTCGTACACGTGCGCCGTCTCCGGCAGGACGGCGAGCAGCTGCCGCGCCAGCTCACCGGACCCCGGGGTGTCGTAGCGCATCCGCGAGTACATCGGGTCGAACCCGCCGAAGTCGTGGACGAGCCCGGTGGGCACGGTGCTGGTGATGCCGAGGGAGTCCGACTCCCAGTGCGCGCTCACGATCAGCACCGCCCGCGGCCGGGGCAGCGCGCGGGCCCAGGCGGCCAGCTCGCGCATCCACGGCGCGTCCTCGAACAGCGGCGGGGCGCCGTGGCTGAGGTACAGCGCCGGCAGCGGGCCGTCGTCCGGCGTCCACGGCCGGTGTTCCCCCAGCCCGGCGACGTGCCGCAGGTGCGCGGCGAACGGGTGGCGGGGGTCGATCAGCGCGTCGGCGGCGGCGGTGGGGTGCACGGCTCAGCCCGCCAGCGGGAGGTCGAGGGTGGGCAGGTCGAGGGTGTGCGCGGTGTGGTCGCGCTTCACGGCGAGGTAGCGGGCGTTGGCCGCCGACAGGTGGACGCCGGTGGGCACCCGCCCGGTCACCGCGACGCCGAGCAGCTCGAGCTGGGCGGCCTTGTCGGGGTTGTTCGACAGCAGCCGGACCCGGTCGGCGCCGAGGGCCTGCAGCATCTGCGCGGCGGCGGTGTAGTCGCGCTCGTCCTCGCCGCGGCCCAGCGCCCGGTTGGCCTCGTAGGTGTCCAGGCCCGCGTCCTGCAGCGCGTAGGCGTCGAGCTTGGCGTACAGGCCGATGCCGCGGCCCTCCTGGCGCAGGTAGAGCAGGAAGCCGCCCTCGTCCGCGATCCGCTCGGCCGCCTCGCGCAGCTGCGGGCCGCAGTCGCAGCGCTGCGACCCGAGGACGTCGCCGGTGAGGCACTCGCTGTGCGGGCGCACCAGCGGCGCCTCCCCGCCGGCCGCCGAGCGGGCCAGCGCGCCGCGCCAGTCGCCGAGCCCGAGCAGCAGGTGCTCGCGGCCGTCGGCCAGCCCGTCGAAGGTCACCACCTCGGCCGTCGTGGCGTACCCGTCGGCGAAGCGCAGCGGCACGGTCACCCGGGTGCGCACCGTCGCCGAGGGGACCGGGGACACCAGGTCCGGGTCGAGGGAGAGGGTCACTGCGGCCTCCACGTCACTTGTACCTACAACCGATGACCCTAGTCCGCATTGGTTGAAGCGACAAGCACCCGAGTGGGACGATGTCGTCGTGGAACCCCGGTGGCTGGACGACGACGAGATGCGGGCCTGGCTGCGCCTGGTCGCCGTCGTCGAGCTGCTGCCCGGCGTCCTCGACGGCCAGCTCCGCCGCGACGCCGGGCTGACCCACTTCGACTACCACGTGCTCGCGATGCTGTCCGAGGCGCCGGAGCGCACGCTGCGCATGACGGAGCTGGCCACCCGCACCAACGCCACCCTCCCCCGGCTCTCCCACGTCGTGCGGCGGCTGGAGGAGCGCGGCCTGGTCGAGCGGGCGCCGTGCCCCTACGACGGGCGGGCCACCAACGCCCGGCTCACCGACGCCGGCTGGGCCAAGGTGCGCGAGACCGCGCCGGGGCACCTGGCCACCGTGCGCGAGCACGTGATCGACGCGCTGACGCCGGAGCAGGTGGGCCAGCTCGCCGACGTCGCCGGGGCGCTGCTGGAACGGCTCGACCCCGACGGCCGCCTGGCCACGGGCCTGGCGGCGGCGGAGGCGCGCGGCCGGGACCGGTGACGCCGGACCGATGAGCCCGCGGCCGCCGGCGGGTCTCCCCTGGGGAACCCACCGACGCGCCACGGCCCGCCCGTGGCCCGACCCCAGGGAGGTCCCCGTGCACGCCACCAGCGTGCTCGCCCAGGCCACCGTCGCCGACCTCGACCGCGCCGAGCGCTGGTACGCCGCGCTGTTCGGCCGCGGCCCCGACAGCCGCCCGATGGACGGCCTGCTCGAGTGGCACCTCACCGACTCCGCCGGCGTCCAGGTGTGGCGCGAGCCGGAGCGCAGCGGCCGCTCGACGATGGTGATCGGCGCCGCCGACCTCGACGCGACCGCGCAGGACCTCACCGCCGCGGGCGTCGCGCACGACGGCCCCGAGCCCGGCGGCGGCAGCCGCGTCGTGCGGCTGCGCGACCCCGACGGCAACCGCGTCGTCCTGACCGGCGGCTGAGCGCGGTCAGCCGGCGACGCGCGTGGCCATGCCGGTGTAGTCGACGACCAGGCCGTCGCCGTCGACGGTGAGCTCGAAGGCGCCGTGCGCGTCGTCGGCGTACCGCCACCGCAGCGGGCCCAGCCGGCGGTAGGTCTGGTCGACCCGCGTCACCCCGAGCGCCGGCACGTCGACCCAGGCCACCGGCGTGGTGACCTCCTCGCCCACGGCGAGGTCCGCGAGCCGCCGGATCGGGAACGTGTTGGTCAGCGGGGTGGCGGCGACGTCGACGTCCACGCACCCGTCGAGCTCCGGGGCGCGCTCGGCGTCGACGGTCCACCGGCGGCGGTCGTCCGCCGACAGGGCCAGGCGGCGTTCCCCGGCGGCGGACACCGACGAGACCTCGACCGCGCGGGTCGCCCACGCCGCGTCGAGCCGCACGCGGAACGTGCAGGCGAGCAGGGTCTCCGGGCCGGCCAGCACCTCGGTGCCGTGGGCCAGCCAGCCGCCGTCGTGCCGCTCGACGCGGGCCAGGCTGTGCCCGGCGTCCTCGTCGGTCCGCCGCCACGCCACCACCCGGGTGTCCATGCGCGGAGGCTAGGGGCGACCGCCGACGGTCTCAGGCGGTGCGGGCGCCCTCCCACAGGTCGATGCCGGCGTCGACGGCGTGCCGGTCGATGCGGGCGAGCTCCTCGTCGCTGAAGTCCAGCCGCTCCAGCGCGCCGACGTTCTGCTCGAGCTGGGCGACGCTGCTGGCGCCGATGAGCACGCTGGTCACCCGCGGGTCGCGCAGCGCCCAGGCCAGCGCCATCTGCGCCAGCGACTGCCCGCGCTCGGCCGCCAGCTCGCCCAGCGCGCGGACGTGCGTGATCGCCTCGTCGGTGAGCAGGTCCGGCGAGAGCGACTTGCCCTGGCTGGCGCGCGAGCCCTCGGGGATCCCGCCGAGGTACTTGTCGGTGAGCATCCCCTGCGCCAGCGGCGAGAAGGCGATGCAGCCGGCACCGACGTCGGCGAGGGTGTCGAGCAGGCCCTCGGTCTCGATCCAGCGGTTGAGCATCGAGTAGCTGGGCTGGTGGATCAGCAGCGGCGTGCCGAGGTCGGCGAGGATCGCCGCGGCCTTCGCGGTGTCCTCCGGCGAGTACGAGGAGATGCCGGCGTAGAGCGCCCTCCCCGACCGGACGGCGGTGTCCAGCGCGCCCATCGTCTCCTCGAGCGGCGTCGTCGGGTCGGGCCGGTGGGAGTAGAAGACGTCGACGTACTCCACGCCCATCCGCCGCAGCGACTGGTCGAGGCTGGCGAGCACGTACTTCCGCGAGCCGCCGCCCTGCCCGTAGGGGCCGGGCCACATGTCCCAGCCGGCCTTGGTGGAGAGCACCAGCTCGTCGCGGTAGGGGCGGAAGTCGTCGCGCAGGTGGCGGCCGAAGTTGGTCTCGGCGCTGCCGTAGGGCGGGCCGTAGTTGTTGGCCAGGTCGAAGTGCGTGATGCCCAGGTCGAAGGCCCGGCGGAGGATGGCGCGCTGGCGGTCCAGCGGCACGTCGTCGCCGAAGTTGTGCCACAGCCCCAGGCTGATCGCCGGGAGGTCCAGGCCGCTGCGGCCGGTCCGGCGGTAGGTCATCGAGTCGTAGCGGCCCTCGGCTGCGGCATACGTCATGACGACGATCCTGCCCGGCACGCGCGGAGCCGAACCGGGCGCCCCGGGTGACGCAGCGCCGTCCCCTCCCCGGGCCGGCGGCGGGACCCCCTGCACCGGGGCGGCGGCGAGGACGATCGCCGGCGCGGGGACCCGTCCGCCCGACCCGGAGGGAGGGGCGCGATGCCCTTCTTCGACGGCACCCGGGGCCGCGTGCACCACGACGCCTGGCTCCCCGACGGCGAGGCACGCGCGGTCGTCGTCCTGCACCACGGCGACTTCGGCGAGCACCTGGGTCTCTACGCGCCCCTCGGCCGGCGGCTGGCCGCCGACGGGATCGCCGTGCACGCCCTGGACGCCGTCGGCCACGGCCGCAGCGACGGCGAGCGCGACCTCATGCTCAGCCGGGACGACCAGGCCGACGACCTCCGCACGCTGGCCGCGATCGCCCGGGCCCGGCACCCCGGCCGCCCGCTGGTGCTCGTGGGGCACTCCGGCGGCGGCGTGGCCGCGCTGCTGCTGGCCCAGCGGTCCCCGGACGTGGCGGAGGCGCTGGTCGTCTCCGACCCGCCGGCCCAGCCCGTGCCGGTCATCGAGGCGATGCTCGCCGACGACGTCGCGGAGGTCGAGCCGCCGGACCCGGCGGAGGTGTTCAGCACCCACCCCGGCTACCTGGAGGCGCTGCGCACCGACCCGCTGGTGAACCGCGGTCCGGTGCCCCGGCAGACGCTGGAGGCGGTGGTCCGCTCCTGGTCCGCGGTGGCCGACGGGCTCGCCGCGGGCCGGCCCGACGTCCCGACGCTGGTCCTGCACGGCGAGGCCGACCCGGTGGTGCCGCTGGAGAACTCCCGAGCCCTGGTCGCGCGGCTGCCGCGGGCCACGCTGCGCACCTTCCCGGGCGACCTGCACGACGTCCTCAACGAGCACGACCGCGACGCCGTGCACGACGTCGTCGCCGGGTTCGTGCTGGCGCAGGTGCGCCCCGGCGTCCGCACCTGAGCCCCCGGGCACCGGACCGGTACCGGCCGGAACTAGCGTGCCCGGGTGCCCTCCTCCCCCGGCCCCGACCCGTCCTCCCCCCAGGCCCGCTCGGGCCCGGGCGTCGTCGTGGTCACCGGGGCGAGCTCCGGGCTGGGCGCGGAGATGGCGCGCCAGTTCGCCGCCCGTGGCTGGGACCTCGCGCTGTGCGCCCGCCGGACCGACCGGCTGGACACCCTCGCGGACGGGATCCGGGCGGCGACCGGCCGGCGGGTGGAGACGGCGGCGCTCGACGTCACCGACGCCGACGCCGTGCCCGCGGTGTTCCGCCGCTTCGACGAGGGGTTCGGCGGGCTCGACCGGGTGGTCGTCAACGCGGGCCTGGGCAAGGGCGCCCCGCTCGGCACCGGCCGCGCCGACGCCAACCGCGAGACGGCGATGACCAACTTCGTCGGCGCGCTGGCGCAGTGCGAGGCGGCGCTGGAGGTGTTCCGCCGGCAGCGCCGCGGCCACCTGGTGCTCGTCTCGTCGATGTCCGCGCTGCGCGGGATGCGCAGGAGCATGACCACCTACGCGGCCACCAAGGCCGGCGTCGCGGCGCTCGCGGAGGGGCTGCGCTCCGAGCGGATCCCCGGCGTCGACGTGTCGGTGGTCTACCCCGGCTACATCCGGTCGGAGATGAACGAGCACGTGCAGCAGGCCACCCGGTTCATGGTGGACACCGAGACCGGCGTGCGGGCGATGGTCGGGGCGATCGAGGCGCGGAAGGCCAAGGCGTACGTGCCGGCCTGGCCGTGGGTGCCGATCGGCGTCGCGATGCGGGTGCTGCTGCTCTCCGTCGTGCGGCGGCTCTCGTGACCGACGCCCGCCCGGTCCGCGCCGAGGACGCCTTCGACGTCGCCGCGGTCGCCGCGTGGCTGGCCGCGCACGCCGACCCCGCGCGGGCCGGCGTCGACCTGTCCGCCGTCCCCGAGGTGCGCCAGTTCGCCGGCGGCGTCTCCAACCTGACCTACCTGCTGGGCTACCCCGACGGCGACCTGGTGCTGCGCCGCCCGCCGCGCGGGGAGCACACCGGCACCGCGCACGACGTCGCCCGCGAGTACCGCGTCCAGGACGCGCTGGGCCGGGTCCTCCCCCACGTGCCGCGCACGGTCGCGCTGTGCGAGGACACCGCCGTCGTCGGCACGCCGTTCTCCGTCGTCCGGCGGGTCGAGGGGCCGATCCCCCGCCGCTCCCTGCCGCCGGGCGTGGACCTCGACCGCGAGCAGGTCGCGCGGCTGTGCCGCAACGTCGTCGACCTGCTGGTCGACCTGCACGCGGTGGACGTGCGGGCCGCCGGGCTGGCCGACCTCGACCGCGGCCCCGGTTACGGGCGCCGCCAGGTCGAGAACTGGACGAAGCGCTACGCGCGGGCGCGCACGCGGGACGTGCCGGCCTTCGCGCGGGTGACCGCGTGGCTGGCCGAGCACCAGCCCGCCGACCGGGCGCACACGCTGGTGCACAACGACTTCCGGTTCGACAACGTCGTCCTCGACCCCGCCGACCCCACCCGCCCCGTCGGGCTGCTGGACTGGGAGCTGGCCACCGTCGGCGACCCGCTGATGGACCTCGCGAGCGCGCTCGGCTACTGGATCCAGGCCGACGACGGCCCGCTGATGCGCCGGTTCAGCCGCCAGCCCACGACGCTGCCCGGGATGATGACCCGCGAGCAGGTCGTCGCGTACTACAGCGCGCGGACCGGGCAGCGGGTCACCAACGCCGAGTGGGCCTGGTACGAGGTGTTCGGCCTGTTCCGCGTCGCGGTCATCGCCCAGCAGGTGTGGGCGCGCTACCGGGCGGGGCAGACGACGAACCCGGCGTTCCGCTCCTTCGGCCTCGCCGTCCGGCTGCTCGAGCGGCGCTGCCTGGCGGTGATCCGGCGGGCCGGCCGGCTCACCCCCGACCGCGCCGCGGCGCAGGTCGGCAGCCCGCTGCTCACCCGCCGCCGCATCCGGCCGCGCCGCTGGACCCCGCCGGCGTTCGCCGACCCCGGCCCGACGGCGCCGTTCCGCGTCGCCCGCCGGCTGCCGACCGGCGACTCCGGCCCCGAGGACGTGCTCTTCGACGACGCCGGCCTGGTGGTCACCGGGCTGCGCGACGGCAGCGTCGTGCGGATCGACCCGGTCACCGGGGAGCGCACGCTGATCGGGCGCACCGGGGGGCGCCCGCTCGGGGTGGAGCCGTGCGCCGACGGCAGCGTGCTCGTCTGCGACCACGACCGCGGGCTGCTGCGGGTGTTCCCCGACGGCGGCGTCGAGGTGCTGGTCTCCGAGGTCGACGGGGAGCCGGTGACGTTCGCGAGCAACGTCGTCGCGGCGTCGGACGGCACGGTGTGGTTCACGACGTCGACGGGCCGGTGGGACGTCGAGCACCACCTCGGGGACATGTTCGAGCACTCGGCCACCGGGCGGCTGGTGCGGCGGGACCCCGACGGCAGGGTGACGACGGTGCTGTCCGGGCTCGGCTTCGCCAACGGGCTGGTGCGCGCGCCCGACGGCTCGCACCTGCTGCTGGCCGAGACGGCCCGCTACCGGGTGCTGCGGCACTGGCTGACCGGCGAGCGGGCGGGCACCACCGAGCCGCTGGTGGAGAACCTGCCCGGCTTCCCCGACAACGCCTCGCTCGGCAGCGACGGGCTGCTGTGGGTGGCGATCGCCGCGCCGCGCAACGCACTGCTGGACCGGCTGCTGCCCCTGCCGGGCGTGCTGCGGCTGCTGCTGTGGAACGTGCCGGAGCGGGTGCGGCCGGAGGCGACGCCGATCGCCTGGGTGATGGCGTTCGACCCGGCCGACGGGCGCCGGGTGCACGACCTGCGCGCGACCGACGCCGGCTACGGCTTCGTCACCGCGGTCGCCGAGCGCGGCGGCACGGTGGTGGCCTCCGGCCTGCACGAGGACGACGTCGTGGTGCTGGAGTCCCCCGGTCAGCGGACGGTGTAGGGGCCGGTCGGGACGGCGTGGTAGCCCTTCGCGCCGACCGTCCGGGCCAGCTCGCTGCGCGGCGGGCGCCCAGCGGCGAGCGCGTCGAGGGCGGCGCGGAAGTCCCACTCCGGCGTCCAGCCGAGCTCGGCGCGGGCGGCGGCGTTGACGTACACCCGGTCGATCGAGGGGAACAGCCGCCAGCCCAGCCGCTCGTAGAGCGCCGGGGCGTCCGGGAAGAGCCGTTCGACGACGGCCGGGGCGTCGGTACGCAGCCGTGCCAGGTCGTCCCGGCCGAACGGCGTGGTGGCGCTGACGACGTAGCGGCCGAACCCGAGCGCCGGCGCCCGGTCGAGGGCGGCGCGGTGGGCGGAGACGACGTCGGCGGGGTCCACCCGCCGGTACAGCAGCTCGTTCACCTTGACGTTGTCGTCGGTGTAGGCGGTGCGGACGTCGTCGCTGTCGTCGCCCTCGGGGAAGAAGCGGGAGGTCCGCAGGACGACGACGGGCAGGCCGGTGTCGCGGGCGACGAGCTCGCAGAGGTCCTCGGCGGCGACCTTGGTGGCGCCGTAGACGTTGCGCACCCGCGGCGGCACGGCCTCGGTGACCCACGCGGCGGGCTCACCGGGAGCCGGCGTCAGCGCGCGGCCGAAGGCGCTGGTCGTGCTGGTGACCACCACGCGCCCGACGCCCGCGGCCGCCGCCTCCTCGAGGACGGCGAGGGTGCCGGTGACGTTGGTGTCGACGAACGCCTGCCGGCCGTGCGTGCCGACGTGCGGCTTGTGCAGCGTGGCGGTGTGCAGCACCGCGTCGGCGCCGGCGAGGGCGTCCCGGACGGCGGTGCGGTCGGTGACGGAGGCGACGACGTCGGTCCACGGCGAGGGCAGCAGGTCCAGCCCGGCGACGTCCTCACCGGCGTCGCGCAGCACGCGGACCAGCGCCTCGCCCAGGTGGCCGGAGCTGCCGGTGACGAGGACACGCACGCCCGCCACCCTGGCACGTCCCCGGCCGGTCCCCGGACGCGGACGGCCGCCCGGTCCTGGTGGACCGGGCGGCCGGATCGTGCGGCGCCGGCCCGACAGCCGCCTCTCGGCGAGTGGCCGCTCGCAGCGGCGGGAGGTGAGGCCCGGGGGCATGGACCGGACCGGCACCTGCTCCAACGCACCGTCCGCCGGGACATTCCCGGCGCCGCTTCAGGAGGGCGTCAGTAGGGCGGTGGGGTGGTCGTCGCAGTGAGGCCGGTGGGGGTGGTGACGGTGAGGGTGCCGTCGGCGGCCAGGTCGTGGCGCCGGCCGGGGGCCTGGTGCTTGCCGCGGTGGTGGCCGGCGCAGTAGCCGGCCAGGTCGGGCGCGGCGGTGGGTCCGGTCGGCCAGGGCGTGTCGTGGTCGAGGTGGCCGGTGCGGCGGCGGCAGCCGGGGAACCGGCAGCGCCGGTCCCGCGCCCGGCCGTGCCGGTCCGGCGCCGCGCGGGCGCCCCGCTTGAGCACCTCCCGCCGCGCCTTCTCGCCCAGCTGGGCCGACGTCGTCAGCTGTCCCGCCGCCCAGGCCAGCAGGTCCCGCTCCATTGCGGCGCGAAGGGCGTCGTCGGTGATCGGCGCGACCTCGTCCAGCAGCGGCCACAGGTGCCCCGGGTGCAGCGTCCCGGCCTCCAGCGCGGCCAGTGTCAGCGGCAGTCGGTGCACCAGGACCAGCGACCGCTCCAGCAGCGCCTGCGCCGCCTCCGCCGACAGCGACAGCGCCACCGCCAGCTCCTGCGTGGCCCACTCGCTCACCGGCCGCAGCACCTCCGGCCGCGCCGCCCACCGCCCGGCCGACATCGCCCCCGGCGCACCCTGCGGACGGTCCGCCGAGGCCGGCCGGGTCGCCGCGAACGCCGCCACCGCCCGCGCCCGCAGCGCGGTCTGCCGGGCGATCTCCCGGTCCGCGGCCTGCACCTCCACGTGTTCGATCATGTGTTCGAGCAGAACCAAGCGGTAAGCCTTGTGGATGACAGAAGTGCAGCTCAGACGACTGTCCGCCGATCCGCCCCGGCGTCCGACCTCACCTCCGCGCGGGGTCCGGGCGACAGCAGCGCCGCCCGGGCGGAGAGGACGGCGGAGCGCTCGGCTAGGGCGGCCGCACGGGCGGCCAGCCGGCGGGCGCGGCGTCGCCGGGCCGCGGCGGCGACCCGGCGGTGGTGCCGCACCGACCGCCGGAGCTCGGCCGCGCGGGCGTCGTCGAGGGTCGCGGTGAGCCAGTCGGTCACGGCGCGCCCCAGCCGGCGGGGACCAGCGCCGGGCCGGGCAGCGCCGTGGCCGAGGCCACGACGTGGTCGACGAGCCCGTAGGCCACGGCCTCCTGCGCGGTGAACCAGCGGTCCCGGTCGGAGTCCCGCTCGATCTGCTCGACGGTCTGCCCGGTGTGCAGCGCCTGCAGCTCGTCGACGTCCCGCTTCAGCCGGCGCAGCGCCTCGGCCTGGACGGCGACGTCGGACTGCGTGCCGCCGAGCCCGCCCGAGGGCTGGTGCACGAGGATCCGGGTGTGCGGCAGCGTGAACCGCTTGCCCGGCGTGCCGGCGGTGAGCAGGAACTGCCCCATCGAGGCCGCCGTCCCGAACGCGTAGGTGGCGACGTCGCAGCCGATCGCCTGCATCGTGTCGAAGACGGCCATGCCGGCGGTCACCGAGCCGCCGGGTGAGTTGACGTAGAGGTGGACGTCGCGGCGCGGGTCGTCGGCCGCGAGCAGCAGCATCTGCGCGCACAGGCGGTTGGCGACGTCGTCGTCGACCTCGCTGCCGAGCACGACGATGCGCTCGCGCAGCAGGCGGTCGGCGACGGCGTCGTGCAGGGTCGGGGAGCCGGTCGGGGTCTGCACGGTCGGTACCTCCTGGGCCGCCGGGGTCGGACGGCCGCAGTCAATCGGGAACGCGACAGGAATGCGCCCCCGAATGGTCCCGTTTCGCCATTCGCGCAATTGTTCGGCTGTCGGCAGAACGGCGCGCGGCGGCTCAGTCCCCGGCCACCGCCGCGACCACCTCCCGCGTCCCGGCCCGGCCCTCGGGGGTCGGCGTCAGGGGGTAGACGTGGACGGCGCCCGGGCGGACCGTCACGTCCACCTGCGCCCCCGCGGCGGCGGCCCGGTCCCGCAGGCGCACCACGTCGGGGTGGAGCAGGTCGCGGGTGCCGATCCAGACCCGCACCGGCGGCAGCCCGGCGAGCGGGCCGTGGACCGGGCTGAGCCGCGGGTCGGCCGGGTCGTCGCCGCCGGCCCACGCGCGGCCGGTCTCGGCCAGGCCGGCGCTGGACAGCCACGGGTCCCGGGCCTCGGCGTCGGCCACACCGGGCCCGGTGAGCGCCAGGTCCAGCCACGGCGCGATCAGCGCCAGCCGCCGCGGCTGCGGCAGGCCGGTGCCGAGCAGGGTCTGGGCGAAGCCGAGGGCCAGCCCGCCGCCGGCGGAGTCGCCGGCGAGGACGACGTCGTCGCCGAGGCCGCGGTACACCGCGTCGAGCAGGCGGTACGCGTCGCGGTACGTGCACCGCGGCGCGAGGCCGTAGTCGGGCACCACCACCCGGACGCCGGCGTCGGCCAGCCGCCCGACCAGCGCCCAGTGCTGCGGCGCCATCCCGGCGACGTAGGCGCCGCCGTGCAGGTAGACGGCGACCCGACCGGACCCGCCGCCGCGCGGGGCCACCGTGTGCACCTCACGGCTCTCGACGAGCCGGGTGGCCACCTCGTGCCGCCGGCGCAGCGCGTCCGGCAGCCGGGCGGGCGCGCCGGGGTCGGCCATCCGCTGCCGGGCGCGCTCGGCGGTGGCCATCCGCGGCTTGGCGGTCAGCCGCAGGTACCCGGCCACCGCCCGCATCGCCAGGCTCATGCGGTGGCCCGCAGCAGCTGCTCGAAGGTGGTGGCCGGGGAACCGGTCAGGTCGGGGACGGCGCTGCTCACGGCGGCCATCTCACCAGCCGCGATCGCGGTGTACGTCGACACCCAGGCCTCGACCTGCCAGCCGGGGGCGCCGTAGGAGGCGCGGGAGGCGAAGGCCTCCTCGACGGTCTCCGCGTGGTACCGGACCGGGCGGCCGGTGACGGCGGTGATCGTCTCCGCGACCTCGGTCAGCGTCAGCGCCTCCGGCCCGGTGAGGTCGTACGTGCGCCCGGCGTGCGCGGCGGGGTCACGGAGGACGGCGACCGCGGCGTCGGCGACGTCGTCCTGGGCGACCGCGGCGACCCGCCCGTCGCCGGCCGGGCCGCGGATCACGCCGTCCTCCCCCACCAGGCCGGGCAGGAAGTCGGCGTAGAGCGCGTCGCGCAGGAACGTGGACCGCAGCCCGCGGGCGCGGACGTGCTCCTCGGTGGCCCAGTGGTCGCGGGCGAGGGTGAAGGTCGCGTCCGGGGCGGCGCCCTGGAACGACAGGTAGACCAGGTGCCGCACGCCGGCGGCCGCGGCGGCGTCGACGAAGGCACGGTGCTGGTCGACCCGGTCGGCGGACTCCGACGCCGACACCATGAACACCGTCCCCACGCCCTCCAGCGCCCGGCGGACGGCGTCGCCGTCGGCGTACGGCGCGACGACGGCGGTCGCGCCCGGCAGCCGCGGCGCGCGGGACGGGTCGCGGACCAGCAGGCGCTGCGGGACGCCGGCGGCGGACAGCCGGCGGGCGACCCGGCCCCCGACCTGTCCGGTCGAGCCGGTGACGGCGACGGGGCTCGGGCTCAACGGAACTCCTCGGGGTGGGTGCGGACGACGCCCGATCCTCGCCCGGGCGGCGTCCTCAGGCCGCGGCGGCCAGCACCGGGCGCGGCTCGGCGGGGCGGACCGGGCGGCGGACCGGCAGCGGGACGACCGGCGCCGGCGTCCGGCGGGCGGCGAGCACCGCGCACGTGACGAGGGCGCACGCGAGCCCCACCGCGGCCGACAGCGCCATCGCCTGCTGTCCCGCCGCGAGGCCGTACCCGGTCCAGGCGGCGCAGGACCCGGCGCCGAGCCACCACCGCACCGGCGAGAGCCCGGAGACGTCCTGGGTGCGGTCGCGCAGCAGGCCCAGCGGCTGCGGCACCGCGGCGGCGGCGCCGACGACCGCGGTCACGGCGGCGAGGACGGCGGCGGCCGCGGCCGGCGCGGCGCCGAGGTCCACCGCGAACAGGCAGCTCCCGGCCAGGGCGGCCAGCGCGGCGGCGCCGGAAGCGGTGCGGGCGAGGACCCGCCGGGTGCGCTGCGCCGGCTGGGTGAGCAGCAGGGCGGCGAGCACCGCGGCGTTGCCCGCGCCGACGACGGCGTTGGTGACCACCTGGGCCGGGTCGTGCGCCAGCAGGCCGAAGGTCAGCCAGGCCAGGTTCAGCGCGACGGCCAGCCAGCTGCCCGTGGGCGACAGCCCCCGGGTGCGGCCGTGCCGGCAGGAGAGCCAGACCTGGGGCCAGACGACGGCGATGCTGAGGGTGGACGCGACGATGCCGAGGACGGCGGGCATGGCGGTGCGGGGATCCGTTCGGGAGGGCGAGCGAGGGGCGCGGCCACCGGCCGGGAGACGGCGCTCCACCGGCTCGGGTCCCTCGTCACTGAGCGGATCCCCGGGTGACCGCAGGTGTCATCGGCGCCCACCGCCGGCGACGGAACCCGATCGGCCGTGATCCTCCTGTGACCTCGCTCGCCCCGGGGCGGCCCTTCGACCCTGCCCCCGGGCCGCCGGTCGCGGGACGGTCGGTCCATGCGCCAGCAGCTGCGTCCCGTCCGGGCCGGGGTGGCCGCGGTCCTCGGCGTCGTCCTGCTCGCCTCGTGCTCCGGTGACGACGGCGGCTCGGGCGACGGCGGCTCGGCGGCCGACACCCCGGCGACCAGTTCCCCCGCGGAGGACACGGCGGAGGACACGGCGGCCGGGGAGGACTTCTGCGCCCGGGCCGCCGACCTCGACCAGCGGGTGGAGGACGCCCTCGCGGAGGTCGAGGGCGACGCCTCGCTCCCCGAGGTCTTCCGTCAGCTCGGGGAGGAGATGCGGGACGTCGACCCACCGGAGGAGATCGCCGCCGACTGGGAGACCATGCAGGCCGGCCTGGACCGGATGGCGGACGCGGTGGCCGACCTCGACCTCACCGACGGGGACTCGGTCGCCGCGCTCGAGGAGGCCGGGAGCGGGCTGGACACGGCGAGCGCGAACGTCGAGGCCTACCTGCGCGACGAGTGCGGGATCGGCTGACCCCGCGCGGGGTCAGCGCAGCGGCTGCCGGCACTCCGGGCAGGCCCGGTCGGGCAGCGGCTCGCCCTCGGTCAGCAGGCACCCGCCCAGCACGACCTCACCGCGGTCGCTCGCGTCGAACGCCTCCGCGGAGGGCAGCCCGACGACGAGCGGGACCGCGCGCGGGGACCCGGCGCAGTCGGGGCAGGACGGGGCGGTGCGACGGGTCACGGTCCTCACCGTAGGGACGGCACCGACACTCCCCGGCGCCGTTCCCCCGTCCGGGTGCCCGTGCCCGCGCGGCGGAACGTGCGTGCGCACGGCCCCGGGTGGGTAGAGCGCCGCACGGACGACCGGGAACCCCCTCCCGGCATCACCGATCCGCAGGAGGAGGCGACGTGTCGCTCCCTCGTCCCCAGGTCCCCGACGTCGACCGCCGCATCACGGTCGCCTACCAGGAGCTCGGCACCGCCCGCGACGGGTTCCGCAACTCCCCGAGCGGCGAGGGCTTCACCCTGTGCCAGGCGGCCCAGCAGGCGCTCGACGACCTGCTCGACCTCCGGCTGACGCTCACCGCGGCACTCGCACGGACCCTGCCCTCCCCCGCCTGAGCCGCCCCGTCCCCGGGCCGCTCCGCGTCGCCGGGGTCAGGGACCCGCGGAGCCACGGGTGCGGACGGCGTCGGCGCGCGCGGCGGCTGCGAGCCGCCGCAACCGGTCGGCCTCGGCGAGCCGGCCGCGAGCGGTGGCCCGCAGCGCCAGCTGCTCCAGCATCGCGGCAACGCGGGTGTCGGTCGCGGCGAGCCGGGCGCGCAGCACCCGCTGCCGGGCCTGCAGCCGCACGACCTCGGCGCGGACCCGCCGCACGGCGTCCACGAGGGAGCGCGCGTCGGCCACGGGCGCGGTCTCCCGGAGTGCCGTTCCGCCGTGTCCCGGCCGGCCGCGCACGACGGTGGCGGTCAGGTCCGCGAAGCGCCGGACGGCGGAACGGCGGGCGTCGGTGTCGAAGGCGTGCGGCCGACGGGCGTAGACGTTCAGGGAGCCGGTCCGCCGCCCGTCGCCGTCGAGGTCGAGCGGGACCGACAGGGACGACAGCACCCCGTGGTCGACAGCGCACCCGGCATAGGCCCGCCATCGGCGCTCGGTCCGCGTGTCGGGGACCTCGGCGGGCTCCCCCTCACAGGCGGCGTGCAGACACGGCCCGGCACCGGCGGCGTACTGGCTCGCGTCGAGGTCGGTGGCCGGCCGGCCGGTGCTCGCCACGGTGCCCGGCCGGCTCTCCACCACCAGCGTCACCGAGGTCTCGGCGACGTCGGGCAGCACCCTCCGGGCCAGGTCGGTGACCGAGCGCAACAGCCGCTGCACGGACGGGTCGAGCGCCGCGGCACGCCCCCGCGGACGAGGCGTCGCGGAGGCGTCCTGCTCGTCTCTGGTCACGGGATTCCGTCTGCTGGCACCGGGGTCGCCCCGGCGGCGGCTCACTGCCGCGTGACGCCCTGGCCGGACGTCCCGTTCGTCCCGGCTGTCCTCGCCGGTGCCGCCCCGGACGCTACGCCGTCGCCGGCGGCGCACCCTCGGCGGAGCCCGCGACGCCGCTGCGGTCGGCGGCCGCACCGGTCCACGGGTGGACGGCGCCGTCGGGACGGTGCAGCGGGACCGTCACCTGCCCGCTGACCGGCATGGTGCCCCGGGACGGAGTGCCGGTGTCCGGCACCGGACGGCTCCCGGGTCCCGACGGCGCCCGGCGGAGCGCCTCGGCGGCGAGACGCAGCAGGCGGCGGGCCTCGAGGGTGTCCGTGCGCCGGCTCGCGGCGGCGGAGGACGCGTGCACGACCTCGTCGAGGCGGGCGGCGGACATGACGTCGTCCCCCATGACCTCCTGCTCCTCCGGCCCGGGCGAGAAGACCAGGACCCGGGTCCCGGCGGCCCGCAGTGCCGCGATCTCGCGCCGGAGCAGCCGCGCCGCGTGGCGGCGGGCGGCGGCGTGGAAGTCGGGCCGGATCCCCGGCGGCCCGCTCATCGGCGAGACGACGACCACGAGGTCGCAGCCCCGCAGGAGGGCCGCGTTGGTCGGGGAGTGCGCGCCGCCGTCGACGTAGGTGTGCCCACCGATCTCCACGGGCGCGAAGTAGCCGGGCACCGCACAGGAGGCGGCGACCGCCTTCTCGAGCGACGCCGGGGGACTCCCGGGCCGGCCGAACACGATGCGGCGGCCGTCCCGACGGCGCACCGCGCAGATCCACAGGGACCGGGCGGGCCACTCCGGGCGCCCCGACCCGCGGAGCGGCGCGAGCCGCTCCTCGATCGAGTCGCGCCCCGGGGCGAGGAGGGCGAGTCCGGCCGCCAGCGGGCGGAACTGCCACGGGCGGACGATCGCGCGCCGGACCATGTGCCGGGTGGGCGGTCGGGCCGGGCGCAGCAACAGGTGCAGCGGCCGGATCGGCGGCAGGTCGGGGACCGGGGCCAGGGCCATCCGGCGGTGGATCTCGCCGTCCTCCGTCAGCGGCAGCCGTTGGACCCAGGAGGCCAGGTCCGTCGCGGAGACCTCCAGCCGCAGCAGGGCGCCGGTGATCGCCCCGGCAGAGGTCCCGACGACCAGGTCGGCCCGCCGGGCATCGAGGCCGTGGTCGTGCTGCAGCGCGGCGAGCACGCCGGCGTGGTACGCCTGGCCCACCACCCCGCCCGCACCGAGGACCAGGCCGATCCGCTCCACGGGACCACACTCCCGCCGGGCGCACCGGTGCGGGAGGGGGCCTTCGGACCTCCGCACCGAGCCCTCGGTCAGGTCCTCCCCCGTCGCGCCGGAGTGCCGTGCCCGCCCGGCTGTCCCGACCCGGCGGCGCGGCTCCTGGCCGCTCACCAGCCGAGGTGGACGTCGGCCACGATCCCGGCGGCGATGAGTGCGGCGGCGACGACGTCGACGGCGGCGCAGAACGGGGGCCACCAGCGGGTGTTCGCCACGAACCGGGTGCGGTGCTGCCAGAGGTCCTTCAGGCCGTGGCCGGCCAGGCCGGCCACGAGCAGCCAGGCCGAGCCGGTCACCCCCGCCGCGGCCGCGACGACGAAGACGGCGGCGACGACGGTCTCGACGGCGATGACCCTGGCCCGTCCGTCGGCCACGGCGAACCCGATGTAGACCGCGGCGATGAGGACGAGTCCCAGCGCGTAGACGGTGGCGTCGTCGAGCCAGGGGAAGGCCAGCGGCGACGCGGCCTGCAGGCAGCCCCACACCACGCCCCAGAGGACCGGCGTGCGCAGGCCGCGCCCACCGCCGGCCGTCGGGCCGCGGCGCTGCGCGCTCTCGGAGGTGGTCACGCCCTCCCCTCCCCGAGGCGACGCGGGTCCGGCCGCGGGTCAGCGTCCGGCGTGGGTGAGCCGCCTGGCGCGTCCGGCGACCACCGGCGCGGTCAGCCCGATCGCGCCGCGCACGGCCCGCGACAGCGGCGGGATGTGGTCGTAGTCGATGCCGCCCCACGGCGGTCGGGGGTCGTAGTCCAGGGCCCGCTGCACCCGGCGGGCGGTGGCCTCGTCGGTCAGCCGGGCCGCGAGGTGCAGGGCCATGTCGATGCCGGCCGAGACCCCGGCGGACATGACGAGGTTGCCGTCCTCGACCCACCTGCGCCGGTGGTACGTCGCGCCCAGGTCCTCCAGGATCCCGGAGTAGAACCAGTTGGTGGTGGCGTCGCGCCCCTCCAGCAGCCCGACCGCGCCGAGGATCAGCGAGCCGGTGCACACCGAGGTGACCAGGTCGGCCGAGGCGGCGGCGGAACGCACGTAGTCCCGGACCAGGGGGTCGCCCATCGCGCGGATGGTGGGCATGGCGCCGCCGGGCACGAGCACGATCGCCGGGTGCGGGACCTCCTCGAACGTGCGGTCGGGCAGCACCCGTACGCCGACGTCGGTGGGAACCGGCTCGCGGCGGGCCCACACGGTCACCGGGCGGTGGCCCGGCGCCAGTCGCTGCAGCACGGTGAGGACCTGCAGCGGGCCGACCAGGTCCAGCACGGTCAGCCCCGGGTAGAGCACGAGGGCGACGAGCCGCTCGTCGTGCGCGGGCCGGTCGGGGGCCGCACCGCCCGGGTCGCGCAGCGTCCGGGCGAGCTCGTCGTCGGCGGGGTCCGGCCCGACCCGCCCGAACGGCGGCTGGGGGTCGTACTCGTCGATCAGCTGGCCGAACCGGGCGACGGCCTTCCCGCGCAGCCGGGCCAGCAGGAGCAGCGCCAGGTCGATGCCGGCCGTGCCGCCCGCGGCGGTGTGCAGCCGGCCGTCGACCAGCCAGCGGTGCTCGTCGGCGGTGGCGCCCAGCCGCTCGAGCGGCTCCCGGTAGGCCCAGTGGACGGCCGCCCGCGCGCCGCGCAGCAGGTCGGCGGCGGCCAGGACGAGCGCCCCGTTGCCGGTGGACCCCACCACCTGCGCCCCGACGGCGGCCGAGCGGACGTAGGACAGCAGCGCCTCGTCCTCCGCCGCGGTCAGGGTGGCCGCCCCGCCGCCGGGCACGATCACCGCCCACGGGTCCGGCACCTCGGCGAAGGTGGCGGCCGGCAGCAGCCCCAGCGGCGTGTCGGTGGGCAGCTGCTCGGCGCGCTCGCCGACCACGACGGTGCGGTACCGCGCACCCCCGATGGACGGGGTCCTGAGCACGGTGAGCGGGCCGATGAGGTCCAGCGGCGTCACGCCGGGGTAGACCGGGAACGCGAGGACCCTCTCCTTGCCGGGCATGGCGGTCTCCCTTCCGGTGCTCGGCGGTCAGTGCCGGAGGTCGTGCGGAGCCGCCTGCGCGTCGGGCGCACCGCGCGGTCCGGGTACGTGGGCGCCGGTCCGCGCGGCGGCGTCCACCACGTACGCGGCGTCGTCGGCGACGAAGCCCAGCAGCGCCGAGCCGCGGGTGTGCTGCCAGGACAGGCCGAGGACGTACAGCCCGGGGACGTCGGTGATCCCGCGGGTGTGGACGACCCGGCCGTCGCGCAGCACGCCCGGGACGTCGATCCACGAGTGGTCGGGCCGGTAGCCGGTGGCCCAGACGACGACGCCCACCTCCCCGCTGCTGCCGTCGGCGAACCGGACGGTGCGGCCGGCGGCGTCGGTCAGCCGCGGCCGGAGACGGACGCCGGCCCGCTGCAGGCCGCGCCGGCTGCTGCCGATGAGGAACTCGCCGCGGGCCTGCACCCGGCGGCCGAGCCGGGAGCCGGCGGTCACCCGCAACAGGCGCAACCGGGTCAGCCACCAGAACAGGTCGCGGCCGAGCAGCCGCTGCGGCAGCGCCGGGTACGCCGAGCCGACCGACAGCTCGACCGGCCGGGTCCGGGCCAGCTCCTCGGCGATCTGGAACCCCGAGTTGCCGCCCCCGACGACCAGCACCGGTCCCTCGGGCAGTGCCTCGGGGCTGCGGTACCCGGAGCTGTGCACCTGGGTCACCGAGGCGTCCAGGCCGGCGGCGAGCGGCGGGACGAACGGGGTCTGGAACGGTCCGGTGGCCACGATGACCTGCCGGGCGGTGTACGTGCGATCGGCGGTGCCGATCCGGAACCCGGCGTCGGTGCGTTCGAGCCGGGTGACCCGCGCGTCCAGCTGCACCGGCAGGTCGAAGGCGGCGGCGTAGTCGCGCAGGTAGTCGGCGACCGCCTCCTTGCCCGGGTAGGTGCCGGCCGGCGCCGGGAACGGCAGGCCGGGCAGCGCGTCGTGCTCGGCCGGGGTGAACAGCCGCAGCGACTCCCAGCGCGTGCGCCAGGTGTGCCCGAGCTCCGCCGCGGCCTCCAGGACCAGGAAGCGCAGTCCCCGCTCGCGCAGGTGCCAGGCGGCGGCCAGGCCGGCCTGCCCGCCACCCACGACGACGACGTCGAACGGCTCGGCCGGGGCGGTCACGGCGTCGCTCCGCGGTCCACGGTGAAGCTGAACATCATCCCGGCGTGCATGTGCTCGGCGATGTGGCAGTGCGCCATCCACAGGCCGGGGTTGGTGACGTCGAGCAGGATGTCGACGGTCTGACCGGTCGTGATGAGCACGGTGTCCTTCCACACCAGGTTGGGCTCGACGGTCCCGTCCCGGCTCAGGACGAGGAAGCGGCCGGCGCCGTGCACGTGGAACGGGTGGTGCATCGGGTGGTCGGAGTCCATCTCGTTGACCAGCCGGATCTTGACCCGCTGGCCGGCGGTGAAGTGCCAGTCGACGGGGAGCCCGTCGCGGCCGGGGCTGCGGTCCAGCAGCTTCCAGCGCATCGTCTCCGTGGTGGTGGCCCGGTTCGTCTCGGCCATCTCGTCCTCCCACTCGATCCCGTCGGCGGTGGCGGGACCGTGGTGGTGGGCGTGCGCGTGCGCGGCGTCGTGGCCCGTCTCCGACGCCTCCGCGGCGTCCGTCCCGTGGCCCGTGTCGTGACCGTGGCCCGTGTCGTGACCGTGGCCCGTGTCGTGACCGGCGGCGGCCGCCCCGGCCGGGGCGGTCGCCATCAGCTTCATGCCGCACCTCGGGCAGCGCCCCGGCTCGTCGCTGACCACCTCGGGGTGCATCGGGCACGCGTACGTCACGGGAGGTGTGGTCGCCATCAGCTTCATGCCGCACCTCGGGCAGCGTCCGGGCTGGTCGCTGACCACCTCGGGGTGCATGGGGCAGGCGTAGGTCGTCGGTCCCGCCGCGGGCGCGGCCGGGTCGTCCATCTCGGCGACGATCGCGAGGACCTCGTCGGGCGCCGCGGCCAGCCACGCGCCGAGCCGCTCCCGCTCGGCCACCAGCTCCGGTGCGGTGCGCAGCGTCTCGAACCGGTCGGCCAGCGGCGGCTCGGCGACCTCACCGGTGACGGTGAACGCCGCCAGCCGGTAGGTCCGGTTCGGGGTGCGGTGCTCCAGCGTGAACTCGCCCGCCCGGTCGAACAGCACGTCCACGACCGCCCGCTCCGACGGGGCGAGCACCACGTCCGGGACGAACTCCTCGTGCTCCACCCGGCCGCTGTCGCCGCCGACGAGCTTCATCCGGGCACCGGGCACGGCCACCCGGAAGACCCGGCTGTTGGCGGTGTTGGTCAGCCACAGCCGGGTGACCTCGCCGGTCCGCACGGTGAACGCGGGGTCGGTCTCCCCGCCGGTGAGCATCACGTTGCCGTAGCGGCCCATCGCCGCGTAGTTGGTCTCGGTGCGGCTGAACGGGGCGATCGCGCCGTCCTCGAGCAGCAGGTCGTCGAGGGTCAGCACCACGTCGCGGTGCGCCGGCGGCCAGTAGTCCGGCTCGGCCGGGGTGACCAGGATGCTGCCGTAGAGGCCCAGCTCCTGGGTGACGTCCTCGCGGACGTGCGGGTGGTACCAGTACAGGCCCGGGTCGGGGAACTGGATGCGGTAGGTGAACTCCCCGCCCGGCGGGATCGGTGCCTGCGTCTCGTGCGGCACGCCGTCGTAGCGGTTCTCCAGGCGCAGCCCGTGCCAGTGCACGGTGGTCTCGAGGTCGGTGCCGTTGGTGACGTGCACGACGACCTCCGACCCCTGCCGGACCCGCAGCGTGGGTCCGGGGATCGAGCCGTTGTAGGCCAGCATCCGCACCGTGCTGTCCCCGATCCGCTTGGCGACCGGCGCGGGGCGCAGCTGCAGCTCCTCGTCGTTCCGCAGCTCGACCACCTCGGGCGCGACGGCCTCGGGCAGACCGGTGAGGTCGGTGGAGAGGAAGGTGTCCACGGGACGTCCTCCTGTCGGTGAGCGTGGAGTCTCAGCTCCGGGTGCCGCCGGCGGCGTGAGGGGATCCGAGGGAGTCCGCGGCACCGCGCGCACCGGCGCGGGCGGACTCGACGACGTGCTCCGCGGTCATGGCGCCTCCTGTGCGGACTGGTAGTCCACCGCCGCCGGGTGCGGGCTGTCCAGACGCTCGGCGACGGTCCGGCCCGTCGGGCACCATCCGGCCGTGGACCCCGAGCAGCTGCTGCGGACGGCGGCCGACCGGCTCGAGGCGCTCGCCGCCCGGACGACTCCCGGCGACTGGCGGACCGGCGGGCTACTGGCGACCCGCCCCGAGGTGGTCGCGCACCTCCCCGACGGGAGCACCGAGCACGTGGCCGAGGCGCGGGCCGGGACCGGTGCGTGGATCGCGGCCCTCTCCCCCGCGCTGGCCGCGCCGCTGGCGGACTGGCTGCGCGTCGCCGCGACGTCCCGGCCGGCCGACCCGGCGGCCGCGGCGTTCGCCCGGGCGCTGCTCGCGCGGCTGCCCTGACCGGCGGCTGAGGTCGTCGCCCGGACCGATCCCCCGGGTGGGGGGCCCGCCGCAGAGCCCCACGGCCCTGTCCGCGGGCCGGTTCCACGAGCACCCTGTGCTGCGTTCCACAGCCATCCGCGATCAGGGAGGCAGCCGTGTACTTCGGAGTCATCCACACCATCCGGGACGGTGGCCGGTGGGAGCACATGATCGAGACCGCCGACCTCGGCTCCCTGCCCGAGGGCGTCGACCTCCTGTCGACCTGCACCTCGACGGACGACGCCCGGGCCCTGTGCCTGTGGCGTGTGCCGAGCCGCGAGGTGCTCGACGGCGTCCTCGACCAGCTCGTCGGTGACAACGCGATCAACGACGTGTTCGAGGTCGGTGAGCACTCCGTGATCGTCGCGGGTCAGCCGGCCGCCGTCTGACCTCCGCGACGCCCGCCTGCTCCGGGCGGGCGGCGACCCGGTGGCCGCACCGAGGGTCCACGGTCGTCGGCCGGGGCGGGGAGGCCGTGCCGAGCTCGAGGTGGCTGCCGACCTCGGCACGAGCCGTCACCGGCGAGCCGGGCGACGTCCCGACGAGCGATCCCGTGTCCGTCCGGCACGTCGCCTGGAGGGAGGTCCGCGAGGGTGCGCGGGGTCAGCGGACGACCTCGTCCGTCGGCGCCGGCACGGGCTCACGGGGCGAGGGGATGTCGGCCGGGGCGGGCGGGATGTTGGGGTTGTGCCGGAAGACGTTGTCCGGGTCCCAGGCGCTCTTGAGCTCGGCGAGGCGGCGGTACTTGCTCTCGCCGTAGGAGGCGCGCACCCGCCGCTCGTCGGTGTCGGCCTCGAAGTTCAGGTACGTCCCGTCGTCGGGGGCGTAGGGGCGCAAGGCGTTCCAGAGGTCACGGACCCACACGCGGTCAGCCTCGTAGGTCTGGTCGTCGGCAGCGAGGGCGAGGAGGGCCAGCGCCCAGTGCGGACGTCGGGGACTGCCCCACGCCGTCGCGTCGTCGGAGATCTCGCTGTACCTGCCGGTGAGCGGGAACATGGGCACGTAGGAGAGCGGCGAGCGCATGAGGGGGAGCCGCTCGAGGACGACCGCGAGTGCATCGTCGCCCAGGTGGTCGAGGTTCAGCCCCTTGTCGTAGGCACGGATGCCCCACGGGTTGGCGTCGTCGAGCATCTGCTGCAGCGCCACGTGCGGGATCGGGGTGACCATCTCGAACAGCGGGTTGCGCTCGCGCAGCGGCCGGATCGCGGCGGCGTGCTCCTCGGCGCTGCCCCAGCCCGCGACCATGACCGCGACGCCCCGCGCGCCCCGGTGCTCCTCGGGCACGAACGGCTCCGGCGGCGCGGACATCCCGACCACGGCCCCGGTGACCCCGGCCGGGAGGTCGAACAGGTACTCACGGACGAAGCGGAGCGGCTCGAGGGCGTCGTCAGGTCGCCAGAAGAACATGCCCACGTTCGCCAGCGGGTCGAGCTCGTGCGGGGCGAACACGAGTTCGGTCACGATCCCGAAGTTGGTGCCGGCGCCGCGCAGCGCCCAGAAGAGGTCGGGTTCGGTGTCCTCGGAGGCGGTCACGGTGCGCCCGTCGGCGGTGACCAGGGTGGCGGCCACCAGGTTGTCGCACGCCAGCCCCTGCTGGGACGTCAGCCAGCCCAGGCCGCCGCTGAGCGTGAGACCCGAGACGCCCGTGTGGCTGACCGTCCCGCCGGCCACGGCCAGTCCGAGCGGCGCGGTCGCGGCGTCGACGGCGGCCAACGTCGCGCCGCCTCCCACGTGGACCCGGCGGGCCGCCGGGTCCACCCGGACGCCGGCGATCCGGGACAGGTCGATCATGACGGCGTCGTCTGCCACGGCGTTCCCGGCTCCGCTGTGGCCGCCGCCGCGCACGGTCAGGTCCGCCCCCTCCTCGCGCACGACGGCGAGGGTCCGTGCCACCTCCTCCGCCGACCCGGGCCGCACGATCAGCGCCGGCCGGCGCGTGATGGCGCCGTTCCAGACAGCCCCGGCCCGTGCCGCGGCGAACCCCGGGTCGGCCGGTTGCAGCACCTGACCGGCGACGGACCGGGCGAGACGGGTGAGGACAGCGCGATCGAGCGGCATGGCGACTCCCTGCGGACCCGAGCTCGCCTCCGGTGGTCCGTGACCGCTGGGAAGCGATGCGGCACCGTCGCACGTGATCCGCGGCCGGACCCCCGTGCCCGTTGCCCGGATCCCCGGTCGACCGGCCGGTCCCGGCGTGTGGTGACCCGTGGCTGACCCGGCGCGCCGCCGGGTCATGCCGGAGACCTGCCGTGCGGTGGGTGGCGTCCGTGCGGATCCCCGGCCCGCTCGCCCTGCACCGGACGAGTGGGAGCCCGCCGCTGTGCCGTCGTCGTGCGCCACGGGCGCGTCGCGCGGGCTGCCGGTGACCGCGTGCCGGGGAGCACGCGCCGCCGCGGGGCCGGCTGGGCCCGCGGCCACCCCTCGGCAGGCGCCGCCGATGGCGTCCCGCAGCTACGCCTGCAGCCGGCGGGCCAGCTCTCGGGCATCGGCGCGGGCCCGCTCCGCTCGGCCGGTCGCAGAGTCGGCGGTTGCGGGCCCGGTCGGCCGGCCGGCCGGGCCCGGTCCGCGCAGGACGGTGGTCAGGCGGACCGTGAAGCCGGACGGGGTGCGGAACGTCGCGAGGGTGTCGCAGGCCTGCCGGGCCACCCACAGGCCCGCCCCAGCGAGCGAGGAGCTGGTGAAGGGTGGGACGAAGCCGGCCAGCGGGTCGTCGAATCCCTCTCCGCAGTCGGTGACCGTGGCCTCCAGCCGGGCCGGCGTGATCCACAGCCGGACGGCGACCGGTGGAGCGCCGTGCCTGAAGGCGTTCCCGAGCACCTCGGTGACCGCGGCGGCGAACCGGCCGTGCCGTGCTTCCTGCGCGCCCGCGCCGTCCAGCGCGGCGCGCACCCGCACGCGCAGCTCCGGCAGCCGAGCGGGATCGGTCAGGTCGGCCAGGACCAGGGTCGGAGGCCCCTCGGGGACCGGGTTCCCCTGGACGGTCGCGGTCCGGCGCAGCACGGTCGCGGGCTCGACGTAGCGGTCGTTGGGCACCAAGCCGGCCGGCGTCAGCAGCGCGGGATGGGTCTCCTCGACCCCGTCCCGCATCGCGTCGGAGATCTCGCGTCGGTCGTAGGCGCAGACGCTCGCCAGCGGCATCCGGCCCATCGCGACGTTGAAGACCGCCTCGTAGCGGTGCCACTGGCCCCACCGCGGGCGCTGGTCGAGCGGCAGGGCGCCGACCAGCCGGATCCCCGGGACGCCGGCAGCCACCTGCCGGTGCAGCATCCGGCGGTAGGTGGCGAGCGCGTGTGCGGTCCCGGTGTGGTCGGTGCCGGCGTAGATGTCCTCGTGGGACAGCAGGAGGATGCGGTCGTCGTCCCCGAGCGCCCGGGCCAGCAGCGCGTTGTGGTCCTCCGAGCAGGCCAGCACCGCCGGCTGCCCGGCGGCGAGCCCGTCGGCGAGGAACGGCACGGCCGCGGCCGCCAGCTCCTCGGCGGAGTCGTGGAGCAGCGCGGCGTGCACCAGCCCTGCGACGGCGGTCATGGCCGGCCCGCCAGCACGTGCATGCCCGGCAGCTCGTCGACCTCCATCAGCCGCAGGATCAGCTCCACCGGCGGCTGGGGGGCGATCAGCAGGACGTGGCCGTCGGCCATCCGGAAGGCCCGGGTGACGTCGTCCAGCCGCCAGCAGCCGCCGGCATCCAGGTGGCTCACCTCGGCCAGGTCCAGCCACAGCACCCTCGACGCGCTGCGGCTCGCCACGGCCACCACGGCCTCGAAGACGTCGGTGCTGGTGCCGTCGACCTCACCGTGCAGAGCCAGCCCGTCCAGGTCCCGCGTGGTGGTGAGGATCGCCTGCCGCACACCGGACCGGTGGCTCGCGACGACGTCCTCCAGCAGGTCCCCGGCGGTGGCCGCCTGCGGGTACTGGCACAGCGTGTGCACCGGCCAGGTGCGGACCAGCTCGTCCATCTGCTGCTCGACGAGCCGGTGCACGGCCGGGGAGAGCACGGTCAGCGCCACCCGCCGCTCGGCCGACATCCACACCCCGGTGAACCCCTCGGCCAGCGCGCGTTCGACGACGACGGCAAGGCCCTCGGCGGCGTAGAACTCCGCCGCCGGCGGCACCACCAGCCGCCCGTCGCGGACGGCCGCGGCCCCGTCCACCCCGCGGGTCTCCAGCACTGCCAGCAGCGAGTCCTCGGGCCGCCGCGGCTGCTCGGTGCAGACGACCTTCTCCCCCGCGTCCAGACCGCGGCGCACCCAGGTGGTCAGACCGTCCAGCCGTTCATCCTCGGACCGGTGCAACTGCAGCACGTGCTCGCCGCACTCGGTGCCGGGGAGCTCCCCGACAGCGTCCACGAGGAAACGCTACGCGCCACGCGCGTGCACAGCACCCCGGCAGGGAGGTCCCGGTACAGCTCACCGGGCGCCCGGAGGCGGACGGTCCCGGAGGCACCGGCCAGGGCGGCCGGCGGCGCGGTCGTCCTGCTCGGCGTGCAGAGCCGCGGCCACCGGTCGCGACACTCGGAGCGCGTCGGACGCTCGTCGTACCTCACCGCTGGGATCCACCCCAGGGGCAGAGGGCCGGCGATCGCACCTCCGACGACAGGATCGGCTGGCTCTCCTCCGTCGCATCCGTCGGACGCCACCGGCCCGGCCCTCGACGAGGAACCGGGCCGGTGGACGAGCCGTACCAGCGAGGGAGGCGTCCTGCCGGCCGGGTGGGGAACATCGCTGTCCGCGCCGGCAGGACGGGCCCTGACCGCCTACATCAGCTGCAGCCGCTGGTGGAGCCGCAGCCCTCGCAGACGTAGCAGCTGCCGGCGGGGCGCATCTTCGTGCCGCAGGTCATGCACAGCGGCGCGTCGGTGACGTTGCCCGTGACCAGCTCGAGCAGCTCGGCCGAGGAGTGGGCCTCCTTGACCGGCTTGTCGGCGGCCGGCTCCGGCTTGGCGGGCGCCTCGGTCGGCACCGAGCCGCGCAGCGCCTCGACGTCGACCTCCTCCTCCTCGACGACCTCCGCCGTCGAGGCCGAGCCGCCGTACGTGCCCGACACCTGCGCCGCCCGCTCCTCGGCGGTGAAGATGCCGAGGGTCGCGCGGGTCTCGACCGGCAGGTGGTCCAGCGCCAGGCGACGGAAGATGTAGTCCATCACCGACTGGGCGATCCGGATGTCCGGGTCGTCGGTCATGCCGGCCGGCTCGAAGCGCATGTTGGTGAACTTCTGGATGTAGGTCTCCAGCGGCACACCGTGCTGCAGCGCGATCGAGATGCCGATCGAGAAGGCGTCCATGACACCGGCCAGGGTCGAGCCCTGCTTGCCGAGCTTGAGGAACACCTCGCCGAGGCTGCCGTCCTCGTACATCCCGGCGGTCATGTAGCCCTCGGCGCCGGCGACGCTGAACGACGTCGTCATGCTCTGCCGCTTCTTCGGCAGCCGGCGGCGGACGGGGTGCGACGTCGCGGCGACCGGCGCGGCCTCGACCTCGACCTTGGCCTCGGTCTTCTTGGCCTTGGCGTCGGACAGCGGCTGGCCGACCTTGCAGTTGTCGCGGTAGATCGCCAGCGCCTTGAGGCCGAGCTTCCAGCCCTGGAAGTAGATGTTCTCGACGTCCTCGACGGTCGCCGTCTCCGGCATGTTGACCGTCTTGCTGATCGCGCCGGAGATGAACGGCTGCACCGCGGCCATCATGCGGACGTGGCCCATCGGGGAGATGGCCCGCTCGCCCATGGCGCAGTCGAACACCTCGTAGTGCTCCGGGCGCAGGCTCGGGGCGTCGACGACGTGGCCGTGCTCGGCGATGTACTCGACGATCGCCTCGACCTGCTCGTCCTGGTAGCCGAGGCTCTTCAGCGCCCGCGGGACCGTCTGGTTGACGATCTGCATGGACCCGCCGCCGACCAGCTTCTTGTACTTGACCAGCGAGAAGTCCGGCTCGATGCCGGTCGTGTCGCAGTCCATCATGAAGCCGATGGTCCCGGTGGGGGCGAGGACCGAGGCCTGCGCGTTGCGCCAGCCGTTCTCCCCGCCGATCTCCAGGCACTCCTGCCACTGGGCGGTGGCGGCCCGCAGCACGTCGGCGTCGTCGGCGCCGACCGGGCGGATGGCGTCGTTGGCGGCGGCGTGCTTGCGCATGACGCGGGCGTGCGCGTCGGCGTTGCGGGCGAAGCCCTCGTACGCGCCGACGATGCCGGCGAGCTCGGCCGAGCGGCGGTAGGCGGTGCCGGTCATCAGCGAGGTGATGGCCGCGGCCAGGGTCTGGCCGCCCCGCGAGTCGTAGGCGTGGCCGGTGGCCATCAGCAGCGCGCCGAGGTTGGCGTAGCCGATGCCCAGCTGCCGGTAGGCGCGGGTGGTCTCACCGATCGGCTCGGTCGGGAAGTCGGCGAAGCAGATCGAGATGTCCATCGCCGTGATGACCAGCTCGACGGCCTTGACGAAGGTCCTGGCGTCGAACGTCCCGTCGTCCTTGAGGAACTTCATGAGGTTCAGGGACGCCAGGTTGCACGAGCTGTTGTCCAGGCTCATGTACTCCGAGCAGGGGTTGGACGCGTTGATCCGGCCCGTCTCGGGGTTGGTGTGCCAGTCGTTGATCGTGTCGTCGTACTGGATGCCGGGGTCGGCGCACTCCCACGCGGCCTGGGTGACCTTGCGGAACAGGCCCCGCGCGTCGACCTCCTCGATGACCGAGCCGTCGAGGCGGGCGCGCAGGCCGAAGTCGGTGCCGTCCTCCACCGCACGCATGAACTCGTCGGAGACGCGGACCGAGTTGTTGGCGTTCTGGTACTGGACGCTGGTGATGTCCTTGCCGCCGAGGTCCATGTCGTACCCGGCGTCCCGCAGCGCGCGGATCTTGTCCTCCTCGCGCGCCTTGGTCTCGATGAACTCCTCGATGTCGGGGTGGTCGATGTCGAGGACGACCATCTTGGCCGCGCGCCGGGTGGCACCGCCGGACTTGATGGTCCCGGCGGAGGCGTCGGCGCCGCGCATGAAGCTGACCGGGCCGGAGGCGGTGCCGCCGGAGGACAGCAGTTCCTTGGAGGAGCGGATGCGGGAGAGGTTCAGGCCGGCGCCGGAGCCGCCCTTGAAGATCAGCCCCTCCTCCCGGTACCAGTTGAGGATCGAGTCCATCGTGTCGTCGACGGCGAGGATGAAGCAGGCGCTGACCTGCTGCGGCGCGCTCGTGCCGACGTTGAACCAGACGGGGCTGTTGAAGCTGAACACCTGGTGCAGCAGCATCCAGGTCAGCTCGTGCTCGAAGACCTCGGCGTCGCCCTCGGTGGCGAAGTAGCCGTGCTCGCGGCCGGCCGCGCCGTAGGTGAGCACCACCCGGTCGATGAGCTGACGCAGGCTGCTCTCCCGCTGCGGGGTGCCGACGGCGCCGCGGAAGTACTTCGTGGTGACGATGTTGGTGGCGTTGATGCTCCACTCGGAGGGGAACTCGACGCCGCGCTGCTCGAAGTTGATCGAGCCGTCACGCCAGTTGGTCATGACGACGTCGCGACGCTCCCACGTCACCTCGTCGTACGGGTGGACGCCGGCGGTCGTGTAGACCCGCTTGACCTTCAGGCCCTTCCCCCTGGTCGGCGCCTTGGCGGCCCGGCGCGTACGGCTTGCCGGGCGGTCCTCGATCTCGGTCACGAGCTCTCCCTCGGTGAGTGGTGCGGGCGGCTGGGGAAGAGAGCCACCCTGTTCCTATCTGGTCCTGCTGACGGTTCCGGTGGTGCTGAGAGGGCCGGCGACGCTGCCGGCGCACGTCTGGTCGCGCGGGCGGCGGTCAGCCGTCGCGGGTGGTGGAGGGGGTGCGGGCGGAGCCCCGGCGGCGCGGCGCCGGCGGCTCGATCTGCAGCCCGGGCAGCGGCGGGGTGCCGCCGCGGTGGTGGCGGGCCCGCAGCTCGGTGATCTCCTTCTCGAAGTCCTCGACCGAGGTGAAGGCGCGGTAGACGCTGGCGAAGCGCAGGTAGGCGACCTCGTCGAGCTCGCGCAGCGGCTGCAGGATGGCCAGCCCCACCTCGTGGCTGGGGACCTCGGCCACCCCGCTGGCGCGGATGGCGTCCTCGACCTGCTGGGCCAGCTGCTGGAGCTGGTCCTCGTCGACCGGCCGGCCCTGGCAGGCGCGCCGCACGCCGGCGACGACCTTGGTCCGGTTGAACGGCTCGCTCACCCCGCTGCGCTTGACGACGGCGAGCACCGCCTCCTCGACGGTGGTGAACCGGCGACCGCAGGCCGGGCACGAGCGGCGGCGACGGGTGGTGGCACCCTCGTCGGCCTCGCGCGAGTCGATCACCCGGCTGTCGGGGTTGTGGCAGAACGGGCAGCGCACTGCGGTTCACCTCCCTCCGCGGAAGACCCTCCCGGACCGGGGACCCGGCTCGGGCGGCTGGTGCCGGCGGGCTCGTCCGGTCCTGGCGGACCCGCCCGTCTGCGTCTGTCTGTGGACCCCTCTGGGGACATCCGGTGGACACCCCGTGGAGGTCCTGGGGACGGCCTGTGGAGGACTTCCATCGGTGCAACTACTAGATGTAGGGGGACAGTAGGCCGCGCTCCACTACATCTGCAAGGCGGGAGCCCGCGTGTCTCTTCCGCCGAGACCCGGTCGTGACCCCGTGGTGACCAGGCGCGAGCAGGGCTCCCTCCCGTCACACGACACGCCGGGGCGCCACGCGCGTCGGCGCGCGAGGAGGGGCGTCGGGGTGTAACCGGCCACCGCGCGCAGGGCACGCGCGGACACCCGGGGAGGCGCGCGGACTCCTCCCCGGGACGTCCGGCGGGACACCGGCGGAGGTGACGGAGGACCGCCGGGGGCGCGCCCCCGGCGTCGGGTCAGGCGGGAGGACGGACCGCGGGGCGGCCGCCGCGGGGGTGCGGGACCAGGTCGCCGAGGCGGATGGGGCGGGTCAGCATGTCCGACTCCTCCGCGGCCGCGCCGCCGGCCGGAGCGGGGCAGTTGACGACCGGCATCTCGGTGGTCACCGCCCGGTGCCGGCCGGAGCCGGCGGGAGCGCGGTGCCGCCCGGCCGTGGCGGGGCGGACGGCGGGCTGCTCGGCGGTGACGTCACCGCCGTGCCGGCGGGCACCGCGGCGGGCGGCGTGGGCACCCGGGACGACCGCGCGCCGGTCCACGGCCGGGAGCACGGCCGTCCCCGTGGGGTCCGCGGCCAGGTCCGTGCGCCCGGAGGCCAGCGTCAGGTGCCGCTCGGGCAGCCGCACGGCGGCCAGGTCCACCCAGCTGTCCGCTCCCGCGGCGTCGCGCAGCCGGACGCCGGCCTCGCAGCCGCCGGTCACGTCGTGGCGCCAGCCGAGCATGGCGCCCGGCACCCACGCGCCGTCCACGAGGACCTCGACGTCCTGCGGGGACCGGAAGGTCACCGCTGCGCTGCTGTTCACGGCTGCTGACACGCTCCTGACCGTAAGTGTCCCGACGACTCCGGACCGTAAACGACGGCGCCTGCATGGTTGACGAACTCACCGGCGCGGTCTCGTCACATCTCCGCGGTGACGGCGCCGGGCAGGGCGCCTACGGCACGCGGAGCACCTGACCGGGGACGACGACCGCCCCCTCCAGGTCGTTGAGCGCCTCGATCGCATCGACCACCGCGCGCACGTCCTGGTCGGCGCCGGCGACCTCCGCGGCGATCGACCACACCGTGTCCCCGCTCTCGACCACGACGCTGCTCCCGCCGGCCAGGCGCAGGCCGTCGTGGGGGGCGAGGAACTCCCGGCCGACGGCGGCGCCGCCCACGCCGGCGGCGAGGACCAGAACGGTGACCAGGCGGCGCCCCCGGCGGGTGAGCCGCACCGGAGCCGGGGCCGGCGCGCACCTCGCGCGGACGGCGGCCCGGGCGGGCTCCGAGCGCACCGGCCGACCGCTCGGGCGGGCCGGGTCGCGGCGGGTGCGCGGCCCCTCGGCCGCCCGCCCGACGGTGCGCGCGGGCGCCGCGGCGGGGAGGTCGGGCACCGGCCGCAGGTGCCCGGTGACGCGGGGACCCGAGCCCGGCAGGGCGGCGCGCGGTGCCGGCCGGTCGGTGCGCGCCGGCGACGTGGAGCGGCCGGCACCGGCGGCCGCCGTCGCGCCCTCCCCGCGGAGCGGCGGCCGCCACGGGACCCGGACCGCCGCGTCGAACTCGAGCACTGCCTGCCGCACGCTGCCCATGACCGCTCCTCCTGATCGGGTCGACCGCATCGAACGCCTGTTCGATCGAACGTCTGATCGGATGTCTACCGCACGGGTCCGACGAGGGCGAGAGCGGCGCGGCGTGTCCTTCGAACACACGTTTGAACCTGCGGCGCCGGCGCGCTACGGTCCGTGCGGGCGCACCGCCCGCCGACCGGCCTCGGGCCGGGAGGGCGACGGACGGGCCGCGGGGACGCGGCCGGCGAGGAGGAGACGTGGCGGGCACGAGCGGGACCGGCCAGGGCACCCGGGGCGGCGGCACGACGACCCGCCGTCCGGCCGCGGAGCGCGGCGCCGGCGCGGACGGCGCGGGCGCCGTGCGCACCTTCCCCGACCGCGGCGAGGCCGGCGACGGCCTGACCCAGCGGCAGCGCCGGGTCCTCGAGGTCATCCGCGACTCGATCGAGCGGCGCGGCTACCCGCCCTCGGTGCGCGAGATCGGCGAGGCGGTCGGCCTGTCGTCGGCGTCGTCGGTCGCCCACCAGCTGTCGGTGCTGCAGAAGAAGGGCTGGCTGCGGCGCGACCCCAACCGGCCCCGCGCGCTCGACGTGCGACTGCCCGGCGAGACCACGGGCGAGACCGCCCCGGCCGCGCCCGCCGCGGCCGCCGACGGCTCGACCGCGCCCACCTACGTGCCGCTGGTCGGGCGGATCGCGGCCGGTGGCCCGGTGCTCGCCGAGCAGGCCGTCGAGGACGTCTTCCCGCTCCCCCGCGAGCTCGTCGGCGAGGGCACGCTGTTCATGCTGCGCGTCGCCGGTGACTCGATGGTCGACGCGGCCATCTGCGACGGCGACTGGGTCGTCGTCCGCCAGCAGCCCACCGCCGAGAACGGCGAGATCGTCGCCGCGATGCTCGACGGCGAGGCCACGGTCAAGACCTACAAGCGCCGGGACGGGCACGTCTGGCTGCTGCCGCACAACCCGGCCTACGAGCCGATCCCGGGCGACGAGGCCACCATCCTCGGCCGCGTCGTCACCGTCCTGCGGCGGGTCTGAGCCGCAGGTCCCCCGCCGGCGCCGGAGCTCAGGCGCCGGCGGGCGGACCACCGGACCGGCGGCGGCGCAGCCGCCCGCCCAACCACACCAGCACGGTCGCGACGACGGCCGCGGCCACGCCCCCGGTCACCGGCGACAGGCCCGCGGAGTCCCCGCCGAGCAGCGCCGACGGCGACGGGTCGGCCGGGTCGGCCCCCGCCGGGGCGGACGGCGCGGACCCCGCCGGGACCGGCACCGAGGTGACGTCCCCGGGCACGCCCTCGCCGGCCACCAGCAGCGCGCTCCCGTCGGCGGTGAACGACACCGCCTCCCCCTGCGGCGCCTCGGGCAGCGCGATCCGCACCGGCTCCCCGGCCAGCGCCCCCGGCACGTCGGCGCCGGTCAGCGGCCAGACGTAGGCGTCGGTGTAGGTCCGCAGCGCGATCCGGCTGCCGTCGCGGGCCACCGCCCCGCCGGTGACCATCAGCTGCCCCGCCCGGCCCACGGGACCGCCGGGCGTGCCGGTCAGCGTGAACACCACCGTGCCGACGTCGGCCAGCGCGACCGTGCCGCCGTCGGCCAGCGGCGCGGCCGGCCGGTAGACGTGGCTGGCCCCGAGCACCTCCTTGGTCACCACGTACGGCGTGCCGTCGGGGGCGAGCAGCAGCGCCTCGGCGTCGTGCGGGCCGTCGGGATAGGTCAGCCGGTACAGCGCCGTCCCGCCGTCGGGCCGCAGCGCGACGAGCGCGACCGTCGTCCGGACCGCGGTGTTGTCGCCGGTGTCGGCCAGCCACACCGTGCCGTCCGGGCCGACGCCGAGGTCCTCGGGGTCGTAGGGGTCCACCGGCGCGGTGGTCACGTCGACCACCTGGCAGGCGCCGTCGAGCACGTACACGGTGACCTGGTCGCCGCCGTCGACCATGGCGAGCACCCGGTCGCCGACGTCGACGAGGCCGGAGAGCTCGGCCAGCCGGGGGTCGGTCACCTGGCAGCGGACCGAGGGGGCGGCCGGCTCCTCGGCGGCGGCCGGGCCCGCCGGGAGGGCGAGCAGGACCGTCGTCAGCAGGACGGCCGGGGCCCGCCGGGCGGCGCTACGCGGAGGGGCGGCCGGCTCGGGCACTCGCCCAGCGTGACAGCACCAGCGCGTCGAGTGCGTGAACCACGCCCAGCAGCAGGAGCCCGACGGCCGCGCCCACGACGGCGTCGGTGACCCAGTGGAAGTCCAGCGAGACCATCGCGATCCCGGTGGCCACCGGGCCGACGACGGCCAGCCACCACAGGGTGCGCTGCACCCGCGGACCGAGCCCGTACTCGACCGCCTGCCAGCGCGCCACGCCCCACATGAGCACGGCGTTGGCCACGTGCCCGGAGGGGTAGCTGGCGCCGTCGCGGTGGAAGAACGAGCCGGGATAGGCAGGGGCGGTGCGGCCGGTGCCGAACTTGAACGCGTAGACGACGACGGTGAGGAGGGCCAGCGCGGTGACCACCCGCAGCAGGGGCAGCAGCGTCCGTTCCCGCAGGCACAGCCAGCCGACCAGGGCGGCCAGCACGATGAGGATGGTGCCGCGGCCGCCGATCTGGGTGACCGCCCACACCGGCCAGTAGGCCGGGGAGTCGCGCAGGTCCCAGGCGCTGACCACCTCGGAGACCTCGAGGTCCAGCCGCTCGAGCACCCCGCGGCTGAGCAGGTCGACGGTGACCCCGACGGTGAACGCGAGCGCGACGAGCAGCAGCCACCACGGCGGGCGGCCGGCACCGACCACGGCGGGCGGCCGGGCGGCCCCTCCCGGGCGCCCGGCCGGCGCGCCGGAGGTGCGCCGCACCACGCCGCTGGTCACCGGGTCACGGTACCGGGCCGTGACCCGCCCGTGATCTCACGGGCCGGAACGGCGAGCCGCCCGGGCACCCGGCGCGGGGCCGGGCACCCGGGCGGTCCGGGGTGGAGGAGGCGGTCAGCCGACCGGGACGGCGAACCGCTCGAGCGCGGCGGCCAGGCCGCCGTCGACGCGGGCGGTCAGCCGGGTGCCGGCGGCCTCGTGCTCCTCGCTGAGCACCTCGCCGTCGCGGTGCACGCGGGCGACCAGGTCGCCGCGGTCGTAGGGGACGAGCACGTCGACCTCGACGTCCGGGTGCGGCAGCCGGGCGGCCACGACCTCGCGCAGCTGCTCGATGCCCTCGCCGGTGCGCGCGGAGACCCACACGGCCCCGGGCAGCGCCCGGCGCAGGGTCAGCACGTCGTCCTCGGTCATGGCGTCGACCTTGTTGACGACGATCAGCTCGGGCACCGCCGCCGCGTCGATCTCGCGCAGCACCACGTGCACCGCGTCGATCTGGCCGAGCGGGTCGGGGTCGGAGCCGTCGACGACGTGCAGCAGCAGGTCGGCGCCGGCCACCTCCTCCAGCGTGGAGCGGAACGCGTCGACGAGCTGGTGCGGCAGGTGCCGCACGAACCCGACGGTGTCGGTGAGCGTGTACTCGCGACCGTCGGGCGACTGGGCCCGGCGCACCGTCGGGTCGAGGGTGGCGAACAGCGCGTTCTCCACCAGCACGCCCGCGCCGGTCAGCCGGTTGAGCAGGCTGGACTTGCCGGCGTTGGTGTAGCCGGCGATCGCCACGCCGGGGACGGCGTTGCGGTCGCGGCCCGAGCGCTGGGTGGCCCGGGCGGTCGCCATGCCGGCGATCTCGCGGCGCAGCTTGCTCACCCGCGACCGGATCCGCCGCCGGTCGGTCTCGATCTTCGTCTCACCGGGACCGCGGGTCCCGATGCCGCCACCGCCGGCGACGCGGCCACCGGCCTGCCGGGACAGCGACTCACCCCAGCCGCGCAGCCGCGGCAGCATGTACTGCATCTGGGCGAGCTCGACCTGGGCCTTGCCCTCCCGGCTGGTGGCGTGCTGGGCGAAGATGTCGAGGATCAGCGCGGTCCGGTCGACCACCTTGACCTTGAGGATCTTCTCCAGCGCGTTGAGCTGGCCGGGGGTCAGCTCGCCGTCGCAGATCACGGTGTCCGCGCCGGTCGCGGCCACGATGTCGCGGATCTCGTTGGCCTTGCCCGAGCCCACGTAGGTGCCGGCGTCGGGCTTGTCCCGCCGCTGGCTCACGGCCTCGAGGACCTGGGAGCCCGCGGTCTCGGCGAGCGCGGCCAGCTCGGCCAGCGAGCGGTCGGCGTCGGCCTGGGTGCCCTCGGTCCACACACCGACGAGCACGACGCGCTCGAGGCGCAGCTGCCGGTACTCGACCTCGGTGACGTCGGCGAGCTCGGTGGACAGCCCGGCGACGCGGCGCAGAGCGCCACGGGCCTCGAGCGCGTAGGAGCCGGTCGTGTCGTCGTCCTCGTCCCACTGGCCGGCCGGCGCGGGACGGGTCTCGACGAGCGTGTCGTCGTCGAGCGGGGTGTTCTCGGGGGCGGTCGTCATCGCGTCCAGCGTGACACGCGAGGCCACGCCGGTCACCTGGGTTGTCGTCTCTGCAGTCGTCATACGCCCCCTACAACACCGGAACGGGTCAGGTGCATCCCGCCGGGAGGCGGGTAGGGCGGGACGGACACCACAGCCGAGGAGGGACCCCCGTGAGCACCAGCAGCGACGCCGGCACCGACGACCCCGGCCGCGACCCGGCCGGCCTGACCCCGCCCCGCAACCCGTTCGGCGGCGCCGACCAGGACACCGGCCGCGGCGAGCCGCGCGGCACCGGCAACACCGGCCCGGCCGACAAGCCCGAGGCGCCCACCGACGAGCCCGAGACCCGCGCGGACACCCCGGACAACCCCTAGCCGGCGAGCCACTCCCCGGTCAGCTCCCCGGAGGCGACGACGACGGCGGGACCGCGCAGCACCGTCGTCTCCGGGGTGACGTCCACCGTGAGCCGGCCGCCGGGGACGTCGACCACGACGGTGCCGCGCACCGCGGGCCCGTCCGCGCCGGCCGCCAGCGCCGCGTAGGCCGTGGCGCAGGCGCCGGTGCCGCAGGAGCGGGTCTCCCCCACGCCGCGCTCGTGCACCCGCAGCCGCACGTGCGCGTCGGCGCCCTCGGCCGGACCCGCGAGCACCCGCACGAACTCGACGTTGACGCCCTCGGGGAACAGGCCCGGGTCGAAGCCGGGCTGGGCGGTGAGGTCCAGGGCGTCGAGGTCCGCGTCCGTCAGGCAGACCAGGTGCGGGTTGCCCATCGACACCGCCTGCCCGGGGAACGCCTGCCCGGCGACGGTGGCCTCGCCGCGGCCGAACGGCCGGGCCGGGCCCATGTCGACCCAGTAGCTGCCGTCGGCGCCGGCGCCGACCCGCCGCGGGCCCCCCCGGGTGCCGACCAGCACGCCGTCGGCGCAGGCGGCGCGGTCGAGCAGGCCCTCGGTGACCAGCGCGTGCAGGAACAGCCGGATGCCGTTGCCGCACATCTCCGCGTGCGAGCCGTCGGCGTTGCGGTGGTCCATGAACCACTCGCAGGCGTCGAGCGCGTCGCCGAGGACGGCGGGCGCGTCGGGCACGTGCCGGCTGCGCACCACCCGCAGGACGCCGTCGCCGCCGAGGCCCGCGCGGCGCTCGCACAGCCGCCGCACGAGGGCGGCGTCGAGGCGGTCCTCGGGCCAGCGGTCCCCGTGGGGGTCGGGCAGGACGACGAAGTCGTTCTCGGTGCCGTGCCCGAGGAGGAACCGGTCGCTCACCGCCCGATCGTACGGCCGGCCAGCAGCGCCCCGACGGCGTCGGCGAGGTCGGGGCGGGCGGCGTCGAACCACGTCGTCGTCGCGTCCCGGCGGAACCAGGAGCGCTGCCGGCGGACGAAGCGGCGGGTGGTGCTGACCGTCCGCTCGCGCGCCTCGGCGGCCGTGAGCCCGCCGTCGAGCTGGGCGAGCACCTGCGCGTAACCGAGCGCCCGGGAGGCGGTGGGCCCCTCGCGCAGGCCCTCGGCCACCAGCGCCTCGACCTCGGCGACGAACCCGGCGGCCCACATCCGGTCCACCCGGGCGGCGACCCGCTCGTCGAGCTCGGCGGGCTCGCGGTCCAGGCCGAGGACCACCGCCGGGTAGTGCGGCCGCGGCTCGGGCAGCGTCGCGCGGAACGGCCGGCCGGTGATCTCCACGACCTCCAGCGCGCGCACGATCCGCCGTCCGTTCGACGGCAGGACCGCGGCCGCGGCGGCGGGGTCGACCGCGGCCAGCCGGGCGTGCAGCGCGGCGGGGCCGGACTCCTCCAGCTCGGCCTGCAGCCGGGCCCGCACGGCGGGGTCGGTGCCCGGGATGTCCAGGTCGTCGAGGACGGCGCGCACGTACAGCCCCGACCCGCCGACCAGCAGCGGCAGCACCCCGCGCGCCCGCAGCCGGTCCACCTCGGCGCGCGCCAGCCGCGCGTACTCGGCCACCGACGCCGCCTGCCGCACGGACCAGACGTCGAGCAGGTGGTGCGGCACGCCCTGCCGCTCGGCGGGGTCGGGCTTGGCGGTGCCGATGTCCATGCCGCGGTAGAGCTGCATGGAGTCGGCGTTGACCACCTCGCCGCCGAGCCGCTGCGCGAGGGTCACCGCCAGCGCGGTCTTGCCGGTCGCCGTCGGCCCCACGACCGCGACCACGGGCGGGAGCGTCACGGGGCGCTCCCGGCGGCCGTCCGGGACGCGACACTCCAGGACGCCACGCTCCAGGACGCCACGAGGTAGCCGACGCCGAAGGGGGCGTCGTCGAACCGCAGCTCGGCGGTGACGTCCCGGCCGGCCAGCAGCGCACCGGCCGCCCGCCAGGCCGGCACGCCGGCCGCCAGCAGCCGCTCCCCCTCGGCCGGGTCCAGCGCGGCGAGCGCCGCGGCGTCCCCGGCGGCCAGGGCCGCGGCGACGGCGGCGTCGAAGGGCGCGGCGGCCGGGTCGAGGTGGCCGGGCGCCTTCTCGCTGCGGCGCGCCGAGCCGTCGCCCACCACCAGCAGGCCGGCACCGGGCAGCTCCGCGACGACGGCGGCGAGGTCGCCGGGGCCGACGCCGACCCGCGGGCCGGTGTGCCCGGCCCCGCGCAGCAGCCACGCGCCGACGGTCAGCGACAGCGGCAGGCGACGGCCCCCCGGCCGCGCCTGCCCGTCCAGCGGCACCTCGACGTCCACGCCGAAGCCGCGCAGGTCCCCGGTGTCGCCCGGGCCGTGCCGGCCCTCCGCGTCGGGGCCGACGACGACCACCGGTCCCGGCGCGGCCGCCACCAGCGCGGCGACGGCGTCGGTGCACGCGGCGCGCAGCGCGGCGGTGTCCGCGGCGGCCCGTCCGGCGACCTCGGGGAGCAGCAGCGGCGGGCACGGGCAGAAGACGACCGGGACGGCTGCGGCGGGACTGCTGCTCACCGGAGCAGTCTCGCCGATGCGGCGTGGGACACTGCGGTGCGTGTCGAGCACGACGAACCCCGGAGACGGGTCGCAGCAGGTCCCCACGCCCGAGACGGCGGGTCCCGACGCGGTCACCCCGGAGGCCGGGACCCCCGCCGCGCCCACCCCCGACGAGGCGGCGCTGGCCGACCCGACGGCGGAGGCCGCTCCCGAGACCCCCGCCGCGGAGGCCGCCGCCCCGGAGACCGCTGTCCCCCAGGCCCCTGTCCCCGAGGCCCCTGCCGCGGCCCCCGAGAGCGCGCCGCCTGCCGGAGGGGTGACCGCAGCGGCCGCCGAGGCGGCGTCGGACCCGGCGCAGTGGGGCCGGGTCGACGAGGACGGCACCGTCTACGTGCGCACCGCCGACGGCGAGCGCGCGGTCGGCTCCTGGCAGGCCGGCGACCCGGCCGCGGGCCTGGCGCACTTCGCCCGCCGCTACGACGACCTGGCCACCGAGGTCGGGCTGCTCGAGGCGCGGCTGAGGGCGCACACCGGCAACCCGAACGAGATCAAGGCCAAGGCGCAGGCGCTGGCCGACACCATCCCCACCGCCACCGCCGTCGGTGACCTCGACGGGCTGGCCGCCCGCGCCCGCGCGATGGTCGGCACCGCCGACTCCGCCGCCGCGGAGTCGCGCGCCGAGAAGGCCGCGGCCCGCGCCGCGCAGGTCGCCCGCAAGGAGGCGCTGGCCGCCGAGGCGGAGCAGATCGCCGCGGAATCGACGTCGTGGAAGGCCGCCGGCGACCGGCTCAAGGCGATCGTCGAGGAGTGGAAGACGATCCGCGGGATCGACCGGAAGACCGACGAGGCGCTGTGGTCGCGCTTCGCCGCCGCCCGGGACGCCTTCGGCCGCCGCCGCGGCGCGCACTTCGCGGCGCTGGACGCCCAGCGCGGCGAGGCCCGCGCGGCCAAGCAGGAGCTCATCGCCGAGGCGCAGCGGCTGTCGACGTCGACCGACTGGGGCCCGACCAGCGCCGCGATGCGGTCGCTCATGGACCGCTGGAAGGCGGTGCCGCGCACCGGCCGCGACGGCGACGACGACCTGTGGAAGCAGTTCCGCGCCGCGCAGGACGTCTTCTTCACCGCCCGCGCCGAGTCGGACAAGGCGCGCAACTCCGAGCAGCTGGCCAACCAGCAGGCGAAGGAGGAGCTGCTGGCCGAGGCCGAGAAGCTCGACCCGTCGACCGACCTGCGCGGCGCCCAGGCCGCGCTGCGCCGGATCCAGGAGCGCTACGACGCCATCGGCCACGTGCCGCGCGGCGCGATGCGCTCGCTGGAGGACCGCATGCAGGCCGTCGAGCAGCGGGTCCGCGGCGCCGCGGACACCGGGCGGGTGCGCACCGCGCCGGAGAACCCGATGGTCGCCTCCATGCGGGCCGCGGTCACCAAGGCCGAGGAGCAGCTGGCCAAGGCCGAGGCCTCCGGGGACGCGACGCGGATCTCCCGGGCGCGGGCCGACCTCGAGACCCGCCGCGAGTGGCTGGCCGAGGCCGAGCGGTCCTCCCGCCGCTGAGCCGGGACGACGGAGGCCCGCCCGGGGATCCGGGCGGGCCTCTCCCGTCTCAGGCGGGGGCGCCGATGCGCGGCATGCCGAGCAGCACGCCGGGCGTGGTCGGGCGGGTGCCGGCCTCGTGCGCGTCGCCGGCGCGGGTGCGGCGGTGCGACAGCAGCGGGCCGTCGGCGACCAGGTGGTGCGGCGCGGCCGCGGTGACGACGGTCTCGACGACGTCGCCGGGCCGGACGCCGTCGCCGCCGGCGAAGTGCACCAGCCGCCCGTCGCGGGCGCGGCCGCTCATGCGGCCGGTGCGGGCGTCCTTGCTGCCCTCCCCCGCCGCGGCCAGCAGCTCCACCGTGCGGCCGACCTGCGCGCGGTTCTCCGCCCAGCTGATCTCGTCCTGCAGCGCGGTGAGCCGCAGGTAGCGCTCCTGCACGACCTCCTTGGGCAGCTGGCCGTCCATCGTGGCGGCCGGCGTCCCGGGGCGCTTGGAGTACTGGAAGGTGAACGCGCTCGCGAAGCGGGCCTGCCGGACCACCTCGAGGGTCTGCTCGAAGTCGGCCTCGGTCTCGCCGGGGAACCCGACGATGACGTCCGTGGTGATCGCGGCGTCCGGCATGGCGGCGCGGACCCGGTCGATGATCCCGAGGTAGCGGTCCTGCCGGTAGCCGCGGCGCATCCGGCGCAGCACGTCGTCGGACCCGGACTGCAGCGGCATGTGCAGCTGGTGGCAGACCGCCGGCGTCTCGGCCATCGCCTCGATGACGTCGTCGGTGAACTCGCGCGGGTGTGGGCTGGTGAACCGCAGCCGCTCCAGGCCCTCGATGCGGCCGGCGGCGCGGAGCAGGTCGGCGAACGCGCCCCGGTCGCGGAACTCCACGCCGTAGGCGTTGACGTTCTGGCCGAGCAGGGTCACCTCGAGCACGCCCTGGTCGACCAGCGCCTGCACCTCGGCGAGGATCTCGCCCGGCCGGCGGTCCTTCTCCTTGCCGCGCAGCGCCGGGACGATGCAGAACGTGCAGGTGTTGTTGCAGCCGACGCTGATCGACACCCAGCCGGAGTAGGCGGAGTCCCGCTTGGCCGGCAGCGTCGAGGGGAACACCTCGAGCGCCTCGGCGATCTCCACCTGCGCCTCGGCGTTGTGCCGGGCGCGCTCCAGCAGCGCCGGCAGCGACCCGACGTTGTGCGTCCCGAAGACGACGTCGACCCACGGCGCCCGCCGCACGATCTCGCCGCGGTCCTTCTGCGCCAGGCACCCGCCGACGGCGATCTGCATCCCCGGGTGCGCGTCCTTCACCGGGCGCAGGTGGCCGAGGTTCCCGTAGAGCCGGTTGTCCGCGTTCTCCCGCACGGCGCACGTGTTGAGCACGACGACGTCGGCGTCCTCGCCCTCGGGCGCGGCGGCGTAGCCGGCGGCCTCGAGCAGCCCGGACAGCCGCTCGGAGTCGTGCACGTTCATCTGGCACCCGTAGGTGCGCACCTGGTAGGTGCGCGGCGGGCTGTCGACCTCGGTTCCCATGACGCCTGCGAGGGTACGGCGCGACACCGGTCACACGGCGTCACCGCCTTCGTTACTACACCGTGACGCCCCCGGGACGTCGGCGCGCGCCCGCGGCCCTAGGGTTCCGGACGTGACCAGCCAGCTAGCCGGAGGACCTCTCGTCCAGCTGACCGGCGTCAACAAGTGGTTCGGTGAGCTGCACGTGCTGCAGGACATCGACCTCTCGATCGACCGCGGCGAGGTCGTCGTGGTCATCGGACCGTCCGGGTCGGGCAAGTCGACGCTGTGCCGCGCGATCAACCGGCTGGAGGCCATCCAGCAGGGCGAGATCCGCATCGACGGCGAGAAGCTGCCCGAGGAGGGCAAGGCGCTCGCCCGGCTGCGCAGCGACGTCGGGATGGTCTTCCAGAGCTTCAACCTCTTCGCCCACAAGACGATCCTGCAGAACGTCACCCTCGCCCCGACGCGCGTGCGCCGGATGTCGAAGTCCGACGCCGAGCGGCGGGCGCGCGAGCTGCTGGACCGGGTCGGCGTGGGGCACCAGGCCGACAAGTACCCCGCCCAGCTGTCGGGCGGTCAGCAGCAGCGCGTGGCCATCGCCCGCGCGCTGGCCATGGACCCCAAGGTCATCCTCTTCGACGAGCCGACGTCGGCGCTGGACCCCGAGATGATCAACGAGGTCCTCGACGTCATGACCGCGCTGGCCCGCGAGGGCATGACGATGGTCGTCGTCACGCACGAGATGGGCTTCGCCCGCCGGGCGGCCAACCGGGTCGTGTTCATGGACGGCGGCCGGATCGTCGAGTCCGCCGACCCCGAGACCTTCTTCACCGCCCCGCGCTCGGAGCGGGCCCGTGACTTCCTCTCCAAGATCCTGAACCACTGACCCACCCGGGAGGACACCCCATGCGCAGCACCCGACGACTCGCGGCCTTCGCCGCCCTCGGCCTGGCCCTGGCCGCCTGCTCCAGCGAGGCGGGCAGCCAGGCCGAGGACTCGGCCGAGAACACCGCCGAGGTCCAGGAGGACGTCGAGTTCGAGGCCGGCACGACGATGGCCGAGCTCAACGAGGCCGGGGCCATCACCATCGGCACCAAGTACGACCAGCCCGGGTTCGGCCTGCTCAACCCGCAGTCGAACACCCCCGAGGGCTTCGACGTCGAGATCGCCAAGATCGTGGCGGCCGAGCTCGGCATCCCCGAGGACGGCATCACCTGGACCGAGACGGTGTCGGCCAACCGCGAGCCGTTCATCCAGAACGGCCAGGTCGACATGGTCGTGGCCACCTACACGATCAACGACGCGCGCAAGCAGGTCGTCGACTTCGCCGGCCCGTACTACGTCGCGGGCCAGGACATCATGGTCGCCGAGGGCAACCCCGAGGGCATCGAGGGCCCCGACGACCTGGCCGGGAAGACGGTGTGCTCGGTCGAGGGCTCGACGCCCGCGCAGAACATCCGGGACAACTACCCGCAGGCCCAGCTGGTCACCTACGACGTCTACTCCAAGTGCGCCGACGACCTGCGCAACGGCAACGTCCAGGCGGTGACGACGGACAACGTCATCCTCACCGGCCTGGTCGCCGGCAGCGACGGCGCCTTCGAGCTGGTGGGCAACCCGTTCACCGAGGAGCCCTACGGCATCGGGCTCGCGCTCGGTGACACGGAGTTCCGCAACTTCATCAACGACGTCCTCGAGGAGGCCTTCGAGGACGGCCGCTGGGCCGACGCCTGGGACCGCACCGCCGGCTCGATCACCGGCGAGGAGGCCCCCGAGCCGCCGACGGTCGACCGGTACTGATCCCACCCGACCCGGACGTCCGCGACGCCGCCGGGCGGGCTCCCGCCCGGCGGCGTCGCCCCGTCCCCGACCTCTCGAGGGCGCGGTGCAGTTCCTCAGCGACAACTCCGACCTCCTGTGGAGCGCGTTCCTGACGACGCTCTCCCTCGCCGTCGTCAGCGGCGTCTGCGCCCTGGTGCTCGGCACCGTGCTCGCGGGCATGCGGGTGAGCCCCGTGCCGCCGCTGCGCGGGCTGGCGACCTTCTACGTCGAGGTCTTCCGCAACACCCCGCTGACGGTGGTGTTCTTCTTCCTCGCGTTCGGCATCGTGCAGATCGACCTGCAGTTCCCGAGCCGGTTCATCACCGCCGTCGCCGCGCTGTCGCTGTACACCGCCGCGTTCGTCTGCGAGGCGCTGCGCTCGGGCATCAACGCCGTCCCGCCGGGCCAGGCGGAGGCCGCCCGCGCGCTGGGCCTGACCTTCGGCCAGTCGCTGCGCCAGGTGGTGCTCCCCCAGGCCTTCCGCACCGTGGTGCCGCCGCTGGGCAACGTGTGGATCGCGCTGGCGAAGAACACCTCGATCGCCGCCGGCTTCGCGGTCACGGACCTGACCGCCGCCCTGCAGCGGCTGGCCAACACCAACGCCGACCAGCTGCTCGCCGTGTTCGCCGCGGTCGTCGCCGGCTACCTGGTCATCACACTGCCCTCCGCCTGGCTGATCCGGGTGGTCGAGAACCGGGTGGCGATCGTCCGATGAGCAGCACCGTCCTGTTCGACCTGCCCGGCCCGCAGGCCCGCCGCCGCCAGCGGATCGGCACCGTCGTCGGTGCGCTGGTCATCGCGGCGCTCGTCGGGTGGGCGCTGTGGCGCCTGGGCGTCAACGGCCAGCTCGAGCCCGACCGCTGGGCGATCCTGTTCGACCCGGCGTCCGGGGTGCCGCAGGCGCTCTGGGAGGGCCTGCTCAACACCCTCGCCGCGGCCGCCGTCGGCATGGTGCTGGCCACCGTGTTCGGCGCCCTGCTGGCCGTGGGACGGCTGTCCGACCACGCCTGGGTGCGGGCCCCGGTCGGCGTGGTGATCGAGTTCTTCCGCGCCGTGCCGCTGCTGATCCTGATCCTGTTCTGCCTGCTGTTCCTGCCGACCGTCGGCGTCCCGATGACCGCGTTCCGCGCGCTGGTCCTCGGTCTGACGCTCTACAACATGGCCGTGCTGGCCGAGATCTTCCGCGCCGGCATCCTGTCGGTGGACCGCGGCCAGCGGGAGGCGGCCTTCGCGCTCGGCATGCGCAAGACGCAGGTCATGACGCTGGTGCTGATGCCGCAGGCGGTGCGCCGGATGCTGCCGGTGCTGGTGGCCCAGCTGGTCGTGCTGCTCAAGGACTCGTCGCTGGGCTTCATCGTCGGCTACGTGGAGCTGTTGCGGACCGCCCGGAGCCTGGTGGAGTTCTTCGCCTTCTCCTTCGGCAACACCTACACGTTCCAGCTCTACGTGGCCGCCGCGGTGATCTACATCGTGGTCAACGTGCTGCTGTCCTGGCTGGCGCGGTACGTGGAGAAGCGCACCCGCCGGAACACGAAGGCGGCCGCGGCCAAGCCGGTCGAGTCGCTCACCAGCGCCGAGATGGACGGGGGCGGCGGGCCGGTCTGACCCGGCTGCGCCGCGGGACACGGAACGGTCACGCGCTGTCCCGTCCGCCCCGCGGCGCACCCCGGACGCGCGGGCGGTCAGCCGGCACGGCGGGACTGCCGAGAGTGGATCCGTGGACACCGCTCTCCGCCCCGCCGTGCCGCCACTGCCGTCGGTGGTGCGCCTGCCCGACGGGCAGGTCGACGTCGCCCAGGACTTCGTGAACCGCCTCCGCGCGGCCGCCACGCAGTTCGCCGTCGCCGCCGGTGCCCAGACCGCCGTGGTCCGCGAGGCCGTGCCGCCGGCCCGGCACCGGCGGGCCCGCTGCCGCGTCGTGCTGCGCGCCGCGGACGGCAGCGAGCGCGACCTGACCTTCCTCGGCCCGGTCAGCCGGCCGGCCGTGCTGCCCGACCGCACGTTCGAGCAGCACATCCAGCAGTGGCTCGCCGCCCGCGTGGGCGACGAGGGCGAGTGGCTGGTCGCCGACGACGAGGCGCCCGACGGCGTCGCGGTCGACCTCACCGCGTGGACCGGCCGCCCCGCGGCGGCCGGGCTGGCGACCCAGGCGATGCCCGTGCAGCGGGCCCAGGCGGCCCAGGGGCCCGCGCACGCGCCGGCGACCGAGGCGATGCCCGCCGTCGCCACCCCGCTGGCGGGCTGAACCCACCCCCGGCGGTCAGCGGCCGGTCGCCCCGAGGGCGGCCGGCCGCTGTCGTTCCGTGGTCCGCGCGGGCCCGGTCGGACGCCGTCAGAGGTCGGCGTCGTCCCAGCTCGCGGCGTTCTCGTCGGTGTCGGTGCCGAAGCCGGTCTCGTCCATGACCTCGCGGACCACCCCCGCGGCCAGCCCGCCGTTGTAGCCCTTGCGCGCGAGCATCCCGATCAGCCGGCGGGTGGCGGTGACGCGGTCCACCCGGCGCAGCGCCGGGAGCCGGCGTTCCACCAGGTGGCGGGCGGCGGCCCGCTCGTCCTCCTCGTCGACCTGGGCGAGGGCCTGCTCGGCGTCCTCCCCGTCGACGCCCTTGGCGCGCAGCTCGGCGCGCAGCGCCCGCCGGGCCAGGCCGCGGCCGGCCTGCCGGGAGGTGACCCAGGCGCGGGCAAAGGCGGCGTCGTCGATGAGCCCGACCTCGCCGAACCGGTCGAGGACCGCGGTCGCGGCCTCCTCGGGCACGCCGCGGCGCTCGAGCAGGTCGGCCAACTGCTGGCGGGTCCTGGCCGCGCCGGTCAGCGCCCGCAGGCAGATGGCCCGGGCCACCGACTCCGGGTCCCCCGGATCGTCGGCGTCGCGGTCGTAGGGGGCGGGTGGCGTCCCCGCGTCGGCGGCGGCCGGGCCGTCCGGGTCAGGGGACGGCCCGGGCCGCCGCCGCCCGCGGCCCCCCCCCCCCGGGGGGCCCGGCGGGGGGGGTGCCCGGCGGCGGGGGGCCGGGGGGGGATAGGGCTGGTGGGGCCCCGGCCCCACGCGGACCGGGCCC
>NZ_JBJGZI010000029.1:0-64761 GCF_054050455.1 Geodermatophilus sp. SYSU D00684
GTACGGACGCCGCTTCCCCGACGGCGTCCGGACGACCTGGTCTGCAGCCTACGACGAGGAGGCGGGGTGCCTCACCTCGTGTGCCCTGATCGTGACCTGCGCCTTCGCCCCGGACCCTCAGACGACCTGGTGCAGCCAGGTGGTCTGGCTGCCGTCGCCGGCGTAGCGGTAGACCTCGAGGTCGGCGTCCCAGGCCGCGCCGAGGAGCTGGTCGACGCCGTGGCGGAACGCCTCCGCCGAGGTGGCGGTCGCCGCGAGCGTGCGCAGCTGCTGCTCGGTCACCACGATGTCGCCGTTGGCGCTCGTGGGGGCGCGGAAGACGCCGTGACCGGGCACGTAGGACATGCGCTCGCCGTCGTTGCCGTGGCTGGCCTCCTCGGTGACCTCGAAGCGCAGCATCGGCCACGCGCGCAGCGCGGCGACCAGCTTGGCGCCCGTCCCGGGAGAGCCGGTCCAGGCGACCTCGGCACGGTAGGCACCGTGCGCCGCGGGCTGGTCGGCCCACGACAGGGAGACCGGCGCGCCGATGACGCGTTCGAGCGCCCACTCGACGTGCTGGCAGAGCGCCTTCGGGCAGGAGTGCACGAAGACGACACCCTGGGTAGACCGTCGCTGCACGAGGCACCTCCATCGACTCGATCGGTCTCGTCTTCCCCAACGGACGATCGATTCGGTGACAGGCTGTGGTCAACGGCGGCGGACCAGGGCTTCCGGTGACAGTGTGCACGATGAGGTGCCGGTCGCGCCAGTGCGGATGCAGCGACTGTTCCGGATGTGACCACACCCGCCCCGCGCGTCACGGAAGTGCAGGTCAGCGCCATACCACGAGCACCGGCGCGGCGTCCAACCCGGGGTCGGACCGCCCCGACGGTACACCGTGGCACCCGTCACGGGCCGTTGCGGGGCCTCGTGTCGCATACGGAACTCCGTCGGCCGCCGGTCACGCTCGGTGAGCGCTGCTCGGGAGTGTCGGTCACCCTGCGAGATCGGCGACCCGGTCCCCGCCGGCCGCCTTGGCCCGGTACATGGCCTCGTCGGCGCGGTGCAGCACGCCCGCGACGTCGTCGTCGGGGTGGACGAGGACGCAGCCCACGCTGGCGGTCACCCCGCAGCCGGCCCCGACCTCCGCGACGGCGGCCCGCAGGCGGTCGGCGAGCAGGACGTCGTCGGCGGGCAGGAGGGACCCGGCGAGGACGGCGAACTCGTCGCCGCCGAGCCGGGCGACGGTGTCGGTCTCGCGGACCACCCGGCCCAGCGCGGCGGCGACCGAGCGGAGGACCTCGTCGCCGGCGGCGTGGCCCCGCAGGTCGTTGACCGCCTTGAAGCCGTCCAGGTCCACGATGCAGACCACCGCCCGCTCGCCCCGGCCGGCGAGGCGCAGGGCGCGGCCCACGCGGTCGAGGAAGACCCGGCGGTTGGGGACGCCGGTGAGCGGATCGGTGGTGGCCAGCGCCTCCTGGGTGCGCAGGAGCAGCACCTGCCGGTCGTGGGCGGCCCACTGGTTGGCCGAGGACAGCGTGCAGATCAGCGTGACCGTCCCGAGGACGGTGGCCACCAGCAGGGAGTGCGCGTCCGGCGGGCCGGCCACCAGGGTCGCGTACGCGGTGGTCATGAGCGTGCCGGTGAGCACCACACCGGCCGGCGGGTAGGCCACCGCCATGTAGACGAGGACCAGGAAGAACACCGCCGACAGCGGGCTGTCGGTGCCGCCGTCCAGGCGCGCGGCGGTGGCGACGATGGCCGTCACCGCCGCCGTCCAGGCGTAGAACAGCAGCGGGCCGCGCAGGTCGCGGACGATCCGGTGCAGCGGCAGCAGGAGCAGCAGGGGCGTCAGGACGACGACCGAGCCGGCCAGCGTCAGCAGCACGGGGTGCCGGTGACCGGGCGTCGGGGTGGTCAGGGTGTAGACCAGGCAGGCCCAGCCGGCGATCTCGCTGAGCAGCACGCCGGTATGGACGTGGCGGACCCAGAAGCGGGCGCGCTCGTCGTCCTCGGCCAGCGGCCGGTACAGGCCCGCGCCGAGCCAGGCGGGCGCGGCACGCCGCGGCCGGCGTGGGGTCCCCGCCCCGGTTCGCCGCACTCCCGCCCCGTCCACGGTCGGGTTCTCGGCCGATTCCGTTCCGTTCTCCACCCGGACGCACGTGCCGCTCCCCCGACGGGGTGGGTAGGGGCCCGGGCATGGGACGGGACGACGCGACGCACGGGATGGCCGACGCCGGCCGGGACGTGGTGGGGGCGATGGTGCTCGGCGCCTGGGACGCCTTCCTCGAGCAGGCGGCGGCGGTGGACCTGACGCGGCCGACGCGGCTGCCGGGCTGGCGGGCGCACGAGGTGTGCGTGCACCTGGGCTGCTGGCCCGACCACGCCGCCCTGGCCGACCTGGCGGCCTCCGCCCGGGCCGGCGGCACCGGGACGCCGGCCGACGTCGACGCGACCAACGCCCGGGTGACCGCCGCCCACCGCGACGCCTCGCGGGAGGAGGTCCTCGCCGCGCTGCGCCGCAACCGGGAGGCGACCGAGCGCTACCTGGCCGAGGAGCCCGAGGAACTGGACACCGCGCCCGCCGTCTCCACGGTCGGGCGGCTGCCGATGCTGTCGGTGGTCCTCGGCCAGGCCTACGAGCTCGCCGTGCACGGGCTGGACCTGGTGCCGCTGGGCGCTCCCCCGGTCCCGGCGCCGGTCCTGGACGCCGGGCTGGCCGCGCTGGCCGACGTCACCGGCGCGCTGGCCGCCTCCTCGGGCATCACCGGCGGCGCCGCCCTGGTCACCCCGAACGGCGGGTGGGTCTTCGCGGCCGACCCGGCGGGCTGGACGGTGCGCCGGGTGGGCGGTGCGCGCCCGCGCGGCGCCGTCGTCGAGGCCGCGGCCGACGTGCTGCTGGAGGCGGCGTCGGGGCGGACCAACCCGGCCGCGGCGCTGGTGCGGCGCCGGCTGCGGGTGCGGGACCTGCCGGAGCTGATGCGGCTGGCCCCGATCGTCGAGTCGGCACCGGGCATCCCCGGCGGGCCGATCCTGGCGCTGGCCGCGCGGACCGTCGGGGGCGCCGGCGACCTGCTCGGCCGGTTCCGGGGGCGCCGCTAGCAGGCGCCGCCCAGCGAGATGCCGTGCGCCTGCAGCCACGGCATCGGGTTGACCCGGCTGGCGTAGAGCCCGCCCTCGTGCACCTCGAAGTGCAGGTGCGGCCCGGTGGACTGGCCCTTGTTGCCGACCTCGGCGATCTGCTGGCCGGCGCCCACGACCTGGCCGGCCGAGACGAAGAACCGGTTGACGTGGCCGTAGAGGGTGATCGAGCCGTCGTCGTGCTGGACGTAGACGGCCTGGCCGAAGCCGCTGGCGGGACCCGCCTGCAGGACGACGCCGCCCTCCGGGGCGAACACCGGGGTGCCGATCGGGGCGGCGATGTCCACGCCCTGGTGCATGGTCCCCCAGCGGGGGCCGTAGCAGGAGGTCACGCGGCCGGTGGTCGGGGCGATGCCGCCACCGGCGGTGGACTGGACGTTCACCGCGGCCTGCTGCTCGGCGGCCTGCTGGGCCTCCCAGGCGGCCTCGGCCTCGGCGATGCCGCGCAGCCGCAGCAGCTCGACCTCGGCCGCGCGCAGCTGCTCGTCCAGGCGGGCCTTCTCGCCGGCCAGGGCGTCGTAGTCGCCCTGCGCCTGGGCCAGCCGGGCGTCGGCGGCGGCCTGGGCCTGCGCGGCGGCCGCGGCGGCGGCGTCGCGCTCCTGGACGGCGGCGCGGGCGGCGGCGTCGGCCTCCTCCTCCTGGGTCTCGAGCAGCTCGTACCGCTGGAGGGTCTCGGCGCGCTGGGCGCCGAGCAGGTCGAGGGTGGCGGCGCGCTCGAGGACCTCGCGGGGGCCCTGGCTGTCCAGCAGCACCGAGGCGGTGCCGCCGAGGTCTCCCCCGCTGCCCATGTAGGCCTCGCGGCCGAGCTCGACGACCTCGTCCTGCGCCTGCGCGACGGCGTCGCGCGCGGCCTGCAGCTCGGCGGCGGCCACGGCGGCGGCCTCCTGGGCGGCGGCGAGCTCGGCCTGGGCGACCAGCGCGGCGTCCGCGGCGGCCTCGGCCTCGACGGTCATCCGCTGGAGCTGCTCCTCGGCGGCGGTGACCGCGCCCTGGATCCGGCTCACCTCGGCGACGAGGGCGGCCTCGGCGGCCTCCGCCGTGGCGACGTCGTCCTCGGGGTCCGCCATCGCCGGGACGGGCGCCGCCAGCAGGAGCGCGGCGGCGCCGACGGCGAGCACGGCGCGGCGCAGCCGGGAGGCGGGGCGGGCGGTCCGGTGGTGCACGGTCGCCAAGAGGGCGGCTCTCCCTTTCTCGCGGCCGCCTGCCGGTCGGGGCCCGTCCGGGACGGGCGACCTGCCCGCGCATGGCGTCCGCGGGCGCGACCGAGCCGGGGACCTCGGTGCGGTCCCCGCGTCCGGCGCGTGCCGGGACGGTCAGGCGGAGTCCGGCCGGGGTCCCCGTCGGTCCGAGGCGCAGCGGCCCGGCAGGACCGCGGGCGAAGGTACTACGGATGAGGCGGGTGAGGTCACGGGGACGTAACGGCACCCGCGTGTCCGCTTGCGTTCTCAACCGTTTGCACACCTCGGCGACCTGGATGTCTCACCGTCCGTGCCCGGACCAGCACGCCGGGTCACTCCTGCGTCCGGGGCATGTCTCACGGTGCCGGGGCTCACAGGTCCGTCACAGGAACCGCGGGCAGGCTGGCCGGCCGGACCGGCTCTCGTGGGGAGGAACGACATGGACGGGACCCCGATCCCAGGACCGACGACGCCGTTCGACGGCCGGGCGCGGTACGCGGCCGCCGTGAACGGCACGGCGCGGCCGGGCGCCGCACCCCAGGCGCCGCCGGTGCGCGCGACCGACGCCGACCGGCTCGCCACGGTGCACCGGCTGCAGGACGGCGTCGCCCGGGGGGCGCTCACGCCCGACGAGGGCGGGGACCGGATGGCGGCCGCCTGGGCCGCCGTCCACCTGCGCGACCTCGCGCCGCTCACCGCCGACCTCCCGCCGGTAGCGGCCCGGCCGGAGGTCACGGCGCCGGGCTGGCGGCCCCTGGGGCTCATGGCCTGGGAACAGGTGCGGACCACCGTGGCCGGGGCGCGCGCCGGCCGCCCCGCGGCGGTGCGGGTCGCGCTCGTGGGCCTGGTGACCCTGCTGGTGCTCGTGGCGCTCGGCTCGCTGGTGCTGCACGGGCTGGTGGAGGGCCTCGGCGGCGGTCCGGACGGGTTCGGCGGCGGGCCCGGCGGCTTCGACGGCTTCGGCGACGGCCCCGGCCGGGGCTGACACCCCCCGGCCGGGGCCGCCCGCGCGCAGGGTCGGGCGCTGTCGTCGGTGGTGCCGTCGTCGAGGCCCGGCGGGTTCGGAGGCTGTGAGGTGACTGCGCGTCCGGAACCGCTCCGGCGTCAGCTCCAGAGCGCGTCGAGGGTGACGAAGCCGTACCCGGCCGCCCGCATCCGGTCGATCACCGTGGGCAGGGCGGCGGCGTCCAGCGTGGAGCCGTCGTCGGGGTGGGCCCCCACGTGCATGAGGACGATCTCCCCCGGGCGCAGCGCCCCCAGGGCGCGGTCGACCACCGTCTGGACCGACCGGCCCCCGCTCGTGCCCTGCCAGCCGAGGGTGTCCACCGTCCACCGGACCGCCCCGTAGCCGGCGCCGTTGACGACGGCGATCGTGTGGGCGGTGCGGTCGCCGAAGGGGAAGCGGAACAGCGGCCGGGGGTCGGCGCCGCCGGCGCGGATGGCCCTCTCGGCGTCGAGCAGCTCCTGGCGCATGGCGGCGTCGGTGGACGCGGGGAAGTGCGGGTGGGTCATCGAGTGGTTGGCGACGCGGTGCCCGGCACTGCGGATGGCGGCCACGCCCGACGGGTTCGCGGCGGCCCACCGCCCGGTGAGGAAGAACGTCGCCGGGACCTGCCGGCCCGCCAGCGTCGCGAGGATGCTGGCCAGCCCGGAGGAGTCCCCGCCGGCGTCGAACGTCAGGGCCACGACCCGCCGGTCGGTCGGGATGACCTCGAGGTCCTGCCCGCGCAGCACGAAGGGCAGGCCGCCCCGGGACCCGGTGGCCCACGCCGTCGACCAGTCCGGCCGGACGAGCACCACGTCGCCGTCGTCCTGCACCACCAGGCGGGTGGCGCCGCTGCCGTAGGTCGCGGTGTGCCACACCGCCCGCCCGTCGGGCGCGTAGCCGACCAGGTTGCCGTCGGCCTGCATGGCCAGCACGGTGCCGGGGACGAAGCTCCAGCTGCCCCAGGTCGCCCCCCACGGGCCGTAGACGACGACGTGGCCGTCGGCCTGCATGGTCAGCCGGTAGGCGCCGCTGCGGGAGTACACCGACTGGCCGACGCCGAGCCGGTGCCCGCTGACCAGCGCGTCGGACGACGCCCAGGTGTTGGTCGACCAGACCGCGCGACCGTCGGGCCGGTACAGGACCAGGTTGCCGTCGTCCTGCACCACGAGGCGGGTGGCGCCGCTGCCGTAGGTCGCGGTGTGCCACACGGCCCGCCCGCCCGGGGCGTAGGCCACCAGGTTGCCGTCGGCCTGCATCACCAGCACCGTGCCGGGGACGAACGTCCAGCTCCCCCACATCGCGGCCGGGCCGTACAGGACGACGTGCCCGTCCCCCTGCATCACCAGGCGGTACGCCCCGCTGGGCGACACGATCTCCTGACCGACAGCCAGTTGCTGGCCGGCGAGCAGCTCGCTCGTGACCGCGACGACCGCGGTGCGGGCGGCCGCCGGACCGCCTCCTGCCACCCCGGGTGGCGCCCAGAGCAGTGCGGCGACGAGGGCGAGCGCCGCGAGACCCGATCCGAGCGCTCCCCGGTGACCGCGCATGGCGACATCGCCGTCCTCCCGCCGCCCCCCGCAGCACGGATCGCACCAGGTGAGCCGCTCCCCGCGCTGGGGTCCTCGGTCACCTCCCGGCAGGTCCTCGGTCGTCCTCGCGGCCGCGAGGAGTCGGGGCCAGCCAGGGCGTGCGGCCGGGCGGCCGGCGTCTGGCAGGCCGGACGCCGTCCGGGGCGGTAGCTCAGCCGGTCAGAGCACGGGACTCATGAGCTCGTGGTCCTGATGCCCCAGAGATGCAGACTTGCACTGCCGACCAGCTGGTTCTTCCGCTGGTGAGCCTGGGAGTGCCACCCTCTGCCACAGGCCGGCTCAGCGAGCAGGAGCGCACCGTGCTCGCGCTCATCGGCGAGGGCCTGACCAACCGGCAGATCGGCGAGCGGATGTTCCTCGCCGCGAAGATCGTGAAGAACCACGTCTCCCACCTGCTGGCCAAGCTGGGCCTGGAGCGCCGCACCCAGGCCGCCGTCCTGGCCACCCGGCTGCGGGACCACCGGGCCGCCGACGCGAGGTGATCGCACCGCCGCGAGAGCTGGTCGAGTCCGCGCCGCCGAGCTCGAACGCACCCGGAGTCGGGCCATGGCGGTCACCGACAGGTGGTCGCCGACCGTTGACGCACCGGCACCGTCACCGTCGTCACCCCGATACACGGCCGGTTGGACACGGACACGGGTGTTTCCTCAGCCGGTTTGCGACGCGACGACGACGCCACGGGTCACCGCATCGCGTAGCTGCAGGTACTGGGACTCGGTGCGGTCGGCGTAGCCCTCCGCGAGGGCGGCCACCGCCTGGTCGAAGGCGTCACTCTTGCCCAGGTAGGCGGCGATCGCGATCCGGTCACCGGAGCGGGCGTGGGCACGGGCCAGCGTCCAGGCGCACATCTGCCCGTAGACGGCCAGCCGCCGCGGGCTCATGTCCTCTACGTCGGCCGAGGCCTTCCCGTCCCGCAGCTGGCGCACGTAGTAGTCCCGCACCTGGCCGTCGATGTCCCGGGCACGCTGCCAGCCCAGGAAGATGTCGCTCGCGGCCTGGATCACCCGCTGGCCGTGGACCACCCGCTGCCCGGCAGTGGGCCAGGGGCTGACGCCGCAGTGCGTCTCCAGCACGCTCTCGCCCGCCTCCTTCACCTGCAACACGAGCGGGTCGGTGTCATCCCGCCCGGTGAGCAGCAGCACGAACGCTCGCGTCCCGACGCTGCCGACGCCCACCACCTTGCGGGCGACGTCCACCAGCCGGAACTCGTCGAGCAGGTGCCGGCGGTCCTCCTGCAGCGTCGACCGGTAGGAGGCCAGGATCTCCCGCAGGGATGCCTCGAGTGCGGCCGCCGTCACGTCGGGCAGCAGGTCGCTCAGCCGGACGAGCAGCGGCGGGTCGTCGACGAACCGCGGCGGGCCACCGTCGGAACGGGTGAGGCGGTGCAGGGCGTCGACGTTGTCCCGGGTCCGTGCCCGCCGCACCGCCTTCGCCGTCCGTCGCCGGTCGGCGGCCTTGAGGCGCGGGGTCAGGTCGGCGAGCACCCGGTCGACGTCCAGGCTGGCGTACCAGACCGCCAGGTTGCCCATCCGGGCGAACTCCCGCATCGCCGTCCGGTAGCGACCCACCGCGGCGCGGAGCACCTGCCGCCGGGCGCGGGCGTCGTGCCCGTTGGCCCGCCCGGCGAGCGCGAGGCTGGCCGCGAGCCGCTTGACGTCCCACCCGAACGGCCCGGCCAGGGTCTCGTCGAAGTCGTTGACGTCGAACACGAGCCGCCGCTCCGGGGTCGCGTAGACGCCGAAGTTGGACAGGTGCGCGTCACCGCACAGCTGTGTGCGCAGTCCGCTGCCCGGTCCTCGGGCGAGGTCGGTGGCCATGACCACGGCCGACCCGCGGTAGAACGCGAACGGCGAGGCGAGCATCCGCTCGTAGCGGATGGGGAGCAGCTCCGGCACCCGGGCGCGGTCCTCGGCCTGCAGCAGCCCCACGACGTCGACGGGGTCGCGGGGCAGGCCTTCGTGCTCGTCCAGCGGCAAGGTCCGGCGGGCGGCCTTGCCCAGCTGCGCCCGCTCCCGCGGCGTTCGATGGGGCGGCGCCGCCGAGGACTCGGCAGCGGAGGCCCAGAAGCCCGCGGCCGCCGGTGGGGTCAGCACCGTGTCGGTCATGCCGTCCTCCTGCTCTTCTCCTGCCGCGATGCCGGCATGGCGTGGGCGTCCGCCGGCATCCCGGCACGCTAGGAGCCCTGCGCGTCGACCCACCCCACCCGCTGGGGGTGAAGCCGGCCTGGTGGCGGTGTCATGGGCCGCGATCCGGACGCGGTCAGCCGGCCGGCAGCCGTTCCCGTGTCCCCACCGTCCAGGTGACGTCGGCGGGTACAGCGGTCAGCCCGGCGTCGTCGAGCGCCTGCCGGAGCCCGTCCCGGACCGAGCTCCCTCGGTCGGTGGCCGGTGTCACGGTCCTCGGGTGGGCTCGGTCAGAGCAGCCCGAGGTCTCGGGCTCGCGGCACCACCTGCTGCCGGTCGGTGACGTCCAGCTTGGCGCGGAGGCGGTGGATGCGAGTGCGGGCGGTGTTCGTGGAGATCGACATGGCCGCGGCGATCTGGGCGGTCGATCGGCCCTGGGCGAGCAGGTGCAGCGCGTCGAGTTCCCGGGCGGACAGGACCGGCCGTCCGTCGGATCGGGCGACGTCTGGTTCGGCCGCGGTCGGGTCGTGCATGGCTGCGCTCCGTTCCCCACGGTCGCGCCGGGCCGGCCGCTCCCGGTCCGGTGCGGCGGATCCCCTGCAGCACCCCGGGGACCGGCGACCTGCTCAGGCGGCGCAGGTCCGGGTGTCGCCACGGTAGGAAGTCGCAGGTCGGCCCGCTTTCCCGATGAGGCCGGTTTACTTGCGGATGCGGGCCACCAGCGGAGGGAGCCGGCATGGAGCGCCTCGTTCGCTACGCGGCGCTGACCGGATACCCGGAGGTGGCCCGCTCCGTCGGCCTGGACCCGGCGCGGTTGATGGCCGCAGAGGGGCTGGACCTCGGCGCGCTGGCCGAACAGGACCGGTGGGTCCCTGCGGCGCCGGTCGCCCGGCTGCTGGAGCGCTCGGCGGCAGCATCCGGCTGCGAGGACCTCGGCGTGCGGATGGCGGGCTACCGGCGACTGTCGGCCCTGGGCCCGCTCAGCGTGGTGCTGCGCGAGGAGCCGGACCTGCGCAGCGCGCTGGACCTGCTCATCCGCTACGAGCACGCCTACAACGGCGTGCTGGACCTGCGGCTGCTCGAGGCCGACGGGCTGGCGACGGTGCAGGTGTGGTTGAACTTCGGCGCGCCGGTCCCCGTCCGCCAGTTCCTCGACGGCACCACGGCGGTCCTGGTCGGTGTCGTCCGCAGCCTGGTGCGGGTGGACTGGCAGCCGCTGTCGGTGGTCTTCGCCCACGGCCCACCGGCCGATCCCACGCTGTTCCACCAGGTGTTCGGCCCGGGGTTGCGGTTCGACGAGCCGTTCACCGGGGTGGTCTTCCCGGCGCGTGACCTGGAGCTGCCGACGGTGACCGCCGATCCGGGGATGCGGACGTACGCCCGCCGGCTGCTGGAGACCGTGCCCGCCCCGCGGCCGACCAGTCCCACCGAGCAGGTCCGTTCGATGGTCGAGGTGCTGTTGCCGACCGGCCGCTGCTCGTTGGTGCACGTCAGCCGCTCGCTCAACATCCCGCCGCGCACGCTGCGGCGGCACCTGGCTGAGGAGGGCGAGACCTTCTCGACGATCGTGCACGCCACCCGCATCCGGTGGGCCGAGCGGTACCTGGCCAACGACGCCTACTCGCTGACCCGAATCGCGCATCTTCTGGGATTCGCCGCTCCCAGCGCATTCTCCGTCTGGTTCCGCGGGCAGTTCGGCGCCACCGCGACCGAGTGGCGCCGGCGCGCGCAGTGCCGCCCGGCGCCGGGCCCGCCGCTGGAGGACGGAGTCGGCGACCGTGGCTGACGCCGTCGCCGACCCGCCGGTGCCCGGGGCGGCCCGGTCGGGGTTCCCCGGGGTCGTCTTCGCGCTGGCGTTCGCGCTGCTGCTGTCGGACTTCATGTGCCGGCAGGTCCTCGTGGCGGTGTTCCCGGCGCTCAAGGCCGAGTGGGCGCTGAGCGACACGGAGCTCGGGGCGCTGAGCAGCGTCGTCGCGCTCACCGTCGCGGTGCTTACCGTGCCGCTGTCGCTTCTGGCCGACCGGTACGGCCGCCGCCGCGCCGTCCTGCTGATGGCCGGGCTGTGGAGCCTGGCCACGCTGGGCTCCGCGATGGCCGCCGGCTACGGGCAGCTGCTCGGCGCCCGCGTGCTCGTCGGCGTGGGCGAGGCCGCTTACGGCAGCGTCGGCCTGGCCATCGTGCTGGCGGTCTTCCCCGCACACCGACGGGCCACGCTGTCCGGGGCGTTCACCGCCGGCGGCTCGTTCGGCGCCGTGCTCGGGATCTTCTTCGGCGGGGCGCTTGCCGACCGGTTCGGCTGGCGCCCGGCCGTCGCGGCGATGGCCGGGCTCGGCCTCGTGCTGCTGGTGGCGTTCCGGCAGCTGGTCACCGACGACCGGCTCACCCGCCACGCGCAGCCCGACGCGGCCTACGGTCCGCCGGGCGCGCGGACGCCGGCGCGGCTGTCCGCGGTGCTGTCCCCGCCGGCGGTGCTGTGCGCCTACCTCGGCAACGGGCTGCAGCTGTTCGTCGCCGGCTCCCTCATCGCATGGCTGCCCAGCTACCTCCACCGCGCCCACGCGCTACAGGCCGGTACCGCCGCCGCGCTCGCCGCAGCCCTGCTGCTGCTGATGGGCGTCGGCATGATCGGTTGCGGGCTGCTGACCGACCGGCTCGCCCGCACCCGGCCGGCGCGCCGCTGGACGACCGCGGTCAGCTTCGTTGCGGCCTCACTGGTCCTCCTCGGCGTTGGCTTCTCCCTGCCCGTCGGGCCGGTGCAGCTGGCCCTGATCGGCGCCGGGGCCTTCTTCGCCGCCGGCACCTCCGGTCCGGCCGGTGCCCTGGTGGCGGAGCTGACTCCCGCGTCGGTCCGGGCCAGCGCGCTGGGCGTGCTCGCGATGGCGAACAACCTGATCGGCCTGGCTGCCGGCCCGGTGATCACCGGCGCGCTGGCCGACCGACTCGGCCTGGCCGCTGCGCTGCGGTGGGTGCCGGTGGTCTCCGTCGTCGCCCTCGCCGTCCTCGCTCTCGGCCGCCGCACGCATCGCGACGGTCTCCACCGCGTCGCCCCCGCCACCTGACCGCGGCGCGCCGCGCCGGCGCGGTGACCGGTCACGACACCAGCGGTTTGCCGGCAGGCTGCCCCTGGCCGCGCAGTCACTCGGCGTGTGGGTCAGAACGGTCGCGGCTGACGCACCCGGCGCTCCAGAGGACGCCACGCTGCTGTAGCCGCCGGAGTCGACTCCCGCGCCATGCACGGCACCGCGGGAGCCATGCCGGTGTGGACGCCGCTGCAGATGGCCCAGCGGGTCCGTGACAGGACGTCTGCGCCGCCATGCGACGAGGCGGACCCGCCCGTGCACCGCGTACCGCCACCGCCCCAGCGCCGGCCGCGGCTCCAGCTCACCACCACACCGTGTCCGCTCCGCGTTTGCCACAATCGGCTGTGGCACGGCGTGGCACGCCCCCCGAGCGGCACCCCCGCGAGCGGGCGAATGACACACCCATGCCACACGCTTCTTGTGGCAAGACGCACCCTACTGCCCTTGCCTGGTGGGCACACAGGGCGCTGAGCAGGGAAGATGCAGTTCAGGGGCGGTAGCTCAGCCGGTCAGAGCATGGGACTCATAATCCCTGGGTCGTGGGTTCGAGCCCCACCCGCCCCACGTACGGACCCGCAGCTCAGCGCGTCGTCGGGGCGCTCAGCCGACAGGGCGCTCGAAGGTCACCAGGATGCCCTCCACGCTGCCGGGCCCGATGCGGCCCTTCACGTCGACGGAGGTGATCGCCTTGAGCTGCCAGCCCTCGCGGGCGTGCTCGTTGAGCACCCTCTCGAGCTTGTCGCCGGACATCTTGCCGCCGATCATGCCCTCGCGGAGCTCCTCGACCTTGTACTCGTAGCGTCCGGCCATCGACTGCTCCCCTCGTCGGCGCTGGGCAGGTCAGTCTGTCGGGCCGGACGCCCGGGCGTCCACGACCGCGCCCGCCGCCGCCCGGCAGGCGCCCGCGCGGACCGGGAACACCGAGGACGCACCCCGTGGACGCGACGGTGGCCGGCGAGTAGACCGGACCCCTCACCCGAGTGGAGGGAGTGGGACATGACCACCACCAGCGGCCAGGAGGCCGGGCAGGTCACCGGCACTCAGGACAAGGACTACAACCTCATCTGGTTCACCGAGCAGTGCCTGAGCAACGCGCTGCGGCTGGAGACCTACATCCAGGACGCCGACCGCGACGGCGACGGCGAACTCGCCGAGCTCTTCCGCAAGGCGCAGGCGGACAGCCGCAAGGGCGCCGAACAGGGCAAGCAGCTGCTCAGGTCCCGGCTCGGCGGCTGAGCCGGCCGGGCGCACGCCCCCGGGGGACCCGGCGCGGGCACGGCGAGGGCCGTGCCCGTCGGCCGGGACTGCTGAGGGCACTGCGAGCCGGGACCGTCGCGGCGGGGCGGGTGGACGGCCCGCCCCGCCGCGGCGCGGGTCAGCTGTCGAGCTCGGCCAGCAGCTGCTGCATCTCGGCGATCTCGGCGGTCTGGCCGTCGCGGATCGACTCCGCCAGGGCGATCGCGTCGGCGTCCTGCCCGTCGGCGATCTCGGTCTCGGCCATCTCCACGGCCCCCTGGTGGTGGGCGATCATCATGGTCAGGAACATCCGGTCGAACTCGGCGCCGGACGTGCCGGCCAGGGCGCCGGTGTCCATCTCGCCCGTGCCGCCGTGGTCCGTGTCGCCGTGGTCCGTCCCGTCGTGGTCCATCCCGCCCGTGCCGCCGTCGGTGGCGCTGCCGGAGGCAGCGGCGCCCCAGTCGGCGAGCCAGCCGGTCATGGTCTCGATCTCCGGGTCCTGGGCGGCCTCGATGCGGCCTGCGAGGTCCTCCACCCGCTGGTCGGCGGCCTGGTCCTGGGCCATCTGCGCCATCGTGATGGCGGACCGGTGGTGCGGGATCATCTCCTGAGCGAAGCGGACGTCCTGGTCGTTGTGGTCGGCCTCGGCGGTGTCCGAGGAGCCGACCGAGCCGCTGCTGCTCGTCATCGAGCCGTGCCCGGGGACGTCAGCGGGGTCGTCGCCGCAGCCGGCGAGCAGCAGGGTGCCGGTGACGAGGGCGCCGGCGAGGCCGGTGAGGCGGACGGTGGTGCGGTTCATGGCGTGCTTCTCCTGCTGGGGATGGTGGGGACGAGGGCGTGCGCGGACCGCCGCCGCAGGCCGGCGGATGCCGGCGGCGGGGCGGTGACGGCGGTCGGCCTACGTCCGCAGCAGGCAGAAGGCGTGCAGGTCCGGCGGTCGTGGCAGCGGCAGCGAGCCGCGGGCACCGGCCAGGGCGCGGGGAAGCGCGAGCGTCACCACCGCGATCAGCCGGGGTGCGAGAGCGGCGAGCACGGCCGCGAGGCCGGCGGCGAGCACGGCGAGGCAGACGGCCCACAGGTGGGCGGCCGAGCCGTGCGGGGCGCTGCGGTGGTCCGTCGACGGCACCACGGTCGCGGCCCCCGCACCGGAGACGGCGACGTCGGATCCGACGTGGTCGGCAGCGACCGGGCCGGCGACGGGGTGCCCGGGCACCGGATCGGCGAGCACGTGGGTCACGACCGCGGCCGTGGTGGGCGCGGATGTCCCGGCGATCGTCACGGCCGGGGTGGGGTGCCCGGCGCCGGCGTCCGCGGTGCCGGTGCAGGACAGGCCGTGCATCGCGAACACGGCGCCGAGCAGCAGCAGCGTCACGACCAGCCGCGGCGTCGTCACCCGGTCCGTCACGCCGCTCCTGCCCATCACGGTCGAGGCTAGGCGGGCCACCCGGCGCCCCGCCGGGTGGCCCGCCGTCGCCGTGGTCACACCGGTCTAGTGGGTCACCGGCTCCGGCGCCGGCGCGCGGGTCGCCGCGGGCTCAGCCGGGGCGGCGGGCAACCGCAGTCGCTTGAGCAGCAGCGCGTTGACCGCGACGAGGAAGGACGAGCCCGACATCGACAGCGCGGCGATCTCCGGCCGCAGCACCAGGCCGAAGGCCGGCTCGAACACCCCGGCCGCGATCGGCAGCGCGACGGCGTTGTAGCCGATGGCCCAGCCCAGGTTCTGCCTCATCTTGCGCAGGGTGCCGCGGCCGATGGTCAGCGCGGTCGGGACGTCGAGCGGATCCGAGCGCATGAGGACGACGTCGGCGGTCTCGATGGCGACGTCGGTGCCGGCGCCGATGGCGATGCCGAGGTCGGCCTGCGCCAGCGCGGGGGCGTCGTTGACCCCGTCGCCGACCATCGCCACCCGCTTGCCGGACCGCTGCAGCTCGATGATCTCCGCGGCCTTGTCGCCGGGCAGGACGTCGGCGATGACGGTGTCGATGCCGAGCCGGCCGGCGATGCGCCGGGCGGTGGCCTCGTTGTCGCCGCTGAGCATCACGACCTGGACCCCGGTGTCGTGCAGCGCGGCCACCGCGGCGGCCGAGGTGTCCCGCGGGGCGTCGGCCAGGGCGATCACACCCGCGGCGCGGCCGTCGACGGCGACCAGGACGGCGGTGCGCCCGCTGCCGGCCAGCTCGTCCCGGCGCTCGCCGAGCGTCCCGAGGTCGACGCCCTCGTCGGCCATCAGCCTGACGTTGCCGACCAGCACGCGGCGTCCGGCGACCTCCGCGGACGCCCCGTGGCCGGGGACGTTGCGGAAGCCGGCGGCGGTCAGGGCCGGGACGCCGAGGCTGTCGGCGTGCCGGGCCACGGCGGTGGCCAGTGGGTGCTCGGACTCCCGCTCGACGGCGGCGGCCAGCGCCAGGACGTCGTCGGGCTCCATCCCCTCGACGACGACGTCGGTGACCTCCGGCTCGCCCTTCGTGAGGGTGCCGGTCTTGTCCATCACCACGGTGTCGATCCGGGCGGCGGTCTCCAGCGCGGTGGCGTTCTTGAACAGCACGCCGCGCTGCGCGCCCAGGCCGGTGCCGACCATGATCGCCGTCGGGGTGGCCAGGCCGAGCGCGTCCGGGCAGGTGATCACGACGACGGTGATCGCGAACAGCATCGCCGTGGCGAACGAGGCCCCGGCCAGGAGCCACACGGCCAGGGTGAGGCCGCCGCCGACCAGCGCGACGAGGACGAGCCAGAACGCGGCCCGGTCGGCCAGCCGCTGGCCGGGCGCCTTCGAGTTCTGCGCCTCCTGCACCATCGCGACGATCTGCGCCAGCGCGGTGTCGGAACCGACCCTCGTCGCCCGCGCCCGCAGCGTGCCGGTGGTGTTGACCGAGGCGCCGATGACCTCGTCGCCGGGTGACTTGTGCACCGGCAGGCTCTCGCCGGTGACCATCGACTCGTCGACCTCCGAGTCGCCGTCCTCGACCCTCCCGTCGACGGGGACCTTGGCGCCGGGACGGACCAGCAGCAGGTCGCCGACGACGACCTCGGCGGTGGGCACCTCCACCGGCTGCCCGTCGCGGAGCACGACCGCACGCGGCGGCGCGAGTTCCAGCAGGGTGCGGATCGCGTCGTTGGCACCGCCGCGGGCGCGCATCTCGAACCAGTGCCCGAGCAGCACGAACGCGGTGAGCACGGTGGCGGCCTCGTAGAAGACCTCCCCGCCGCCGGTGAGGGTGATCACCAGGCTGTAGAGCCAGCCCGCGCCGACCGCGACGGCGACCAGCACCATCATGTCCAGCGTCCTGGCGCGCAGCGCCCGCCAGGCACCGTCGAAGAAGATCCAGGCCGCCCAGAGGACCACCGGCAGCGACAGGATCAGCGAGAGGACGTCGTCGCGCAGGCCGAACGGCGCGGGTGCGGTGAAGCCGAGGACCTCCCGGCCGATCGGCGACCACAGCAGGATCGGGATCGACAGGAGGGCGGCGACCAGGAACCGGTTGCGCATGTCCCTGGCCATGTCGTCCATCGACGTGCCGGCGTGGTGTCCGCCGTGACCCATCGCGTCCTGTGGCGTCATCCCGTCGTGTCCGCCGGAGCCCGTCGCGTGCCCGGCGGGGGCGGCCTGGCCGTGGTGCGTGTGCGGCTCCGCGGCGGGGTCGCACACGTGCCGGGGCACCGACTGCCCGGCGCAGTGGTAGCCGCAGTCGCGGATCCAGCCGGCGAGGTCGGCCACCGACGTCCGCGTCGGGTCGTAGGTGACGGTGGCGGTCTGGCTGACGGGGTTGGCCTCGACGCCGAGCACGCCGGGGCGCCGGCCGAGCACGCGCTCGACCGTCGCCTTCTCCGATGCCCAGTGCACGCCGGCGACCTCCAGGACGGCCGTCGTCGGATCCGTTGCCATGACCTCTCCTCTCGGTCCACCGCGCACCCGTGGGCGCGCGGGTCTCGCAGTGAGTGGGCGGCCGCTCAGCGGGCCGGGGTGGTCTCCCGTGGTGTGTCCCTGGCCGCGTCGGCCGCCGGGGCCGGGCCTGCGCCGGCCGGTGCCGCACCGTCGGCGGTGCGGAAGCGGCGCAGCCGCAGGCTGTCGGAGACGACGAACACGGAGGAGAACGCCATCGCCGCGCCGGCGAGCACCGGGTCGGGCAGCCCGGCGGCGGCCAGGGGCAGCGCGGCGACGTCGTGACCGGAGGAGTGCTCCGCCCCGGGTCCGGGTGAGGCCGGGACGACCTCGTAGCCGGCATCCCCGACGGCCTCGGACACGGCTTCGTCGGTCACCGGACCGCGGCTCTGCACGGGGACCCGGCCGGTGGCCGCGGCGGCGCAGTGCCCACGGGTCATCCCTCGGACGGTGTACTCGGCGCTCGTCACGACACTCCTCCTCCCCGGATACCCCCCTGGGGTACCCGGTACAAGAGATACCCCCCGCCCGTACTTTCCGCAACCAGGTCGTCGGTGCCCGGCACCGGCCACCTGCGTCCACGGCACGGGCGCCCGGCCGACGCCGCGGCCCACGGCGTCACCACGAGGCCCGATCCCTCGGACTGCCGGTTCCTCAACCGGACGGCGGCCCCGTGTCCACCCGATGGGCGGACCGCGCGACGACCAGGGGCCGCTTGCCGGCCGCACCGACCGGGATGGTGTCGACGACCTGGACCCGCACTGCTGTCGCGGTCGCGCCGGCGGCGGCCACCGCACCGACGACGTCGGCCTGGAGCCGGGTGGGGTCGACACCGGCGCCGGGAGCGGCGAGCAGCACGGTCAGCCCGCCGTCCTCGTCCTGACGGACCTGCCATCCGGCCGCGTCGAGGAGGTCGAACACCTGGTGGAACGCAACCGGGTGCACCGCCACCGTGCCGCCGCCGGCGGCGGGCAGGGTGAGCACGTCGTCGGTGCGGCCGTCGACGCCACTCACCAGCCGGAACGGCAGCCCACACGGGCAGACGGCGGTCGACAGCCGCACCCGGTCGGTGAGCTCGAACCGGATCAACGGCAGCGTGCGGGAGGACAGCACGGTGACCAGCAGCCGGGACCCGGCGACTCCGGCCGCCACCGGGGCGTAGTCGTCATCGACAGGCTCGGCGACGACCAGGTCCTCGAACAGGTGCAGGCCGGCGTGGTGCCCGCACTCGGCGGCGATGCCGCCGGTCTCGGTCGCCGCGTACACGTCGAACGGTGCCACGCCCCAGGCCCGGGTCGCCAGTTCCCGCGCGGCGGGCGTGAGCACCTCGGAGGCCGAGTTCACCGCCCGCGGCGCGATGGTCAGCCGGCCGGCGAGTTGCTCCTCGGCCAGTACCCGGACCATCGAGGCGTAGCCGACGAGCACCTCCGGCTGCAGCTGGTTGAGCCGGGCGACGATCCCGGGCAGGGGGTCGGCCGCGTCGAGCCGGGTGCTGTCGACCAACGGGCTGCGGATGCTGGCAGCGACCCGGGACGACTGGTGCCAGGTCGTGGTGGAGCTGACCACGGCCATCCGGGTGCGGTGCCGGAGCCGGGCACGGACCCCGGCCCACTCGCCGGCCCGTGCATAGGAGGCGATCACCGCTGTCCACTCGTCGATGTCGGTGGGGATCACGCTGCGTCGACCGGAGCTCCCCGACGTCGCCGCCACCCAGTACCGGCCGGCGAACAGCTGCCCGTCCCCGCGGCCGTCGGCCTGGTCCGCCTCGAGGTAGGCCTGCAGATCGGCCAGCCGCAGGCTCCGGTCGGTGACCACCTCGTCGAAGGCGTCCATCAGGGCCGCCTTGCTCACGGGAGGCAGCGCGGTCAGCGGCGCATCCTCCAGTCCACGGTGCAACCGACGGTAGAACGGCGAGCCGTCCATCGCGTGCGCGCGCAGCACTCCCAGGGCGCGCGCCTGGTGTGCGGCCACCTGCACCGGCGTCCACCGCTCCCGGGCACGCAGCCGGCGCCGGAGCCAGAGCACCCGCGCCACCAGCGCCGTCGACGTCATCGCACCACGCTCCCCGCCGGGCCGGCCGTGGCCCCGATCAGACACCCGGTGACGGTGCTGCGGGCCCCGTCTCGCCCTGGTGCACCGCCACACCGTCGGCGCGGACCGCGTCGGCGGGCCGGGCCGTCCCGGCGCGGGCCGCTCAGGGACTTGGCGACGGCGTGGAGGTCGCCGGCCGGAGGTGGGCCACCAGGTCGCCCCTGCTGCGCACGCCGGTCTCGGCGAACACCGACTTGAGGTGGTCCTGCACGTCCGCCTCGGCCAGCCGTGGTCCGTACTCCGCCGGGATCCGGTCCTCGCCGCTGACCACGGTGCTGACCACCAGCTCCTCCGTGTCGATGGCGACCCAGCAGGTCAGATCGGCCCCGACCACGGCACCGATCCGGCGGATCCCGGTGGCCTCGAGGTCACCGACGCCGAGCCCGGCGGCGGCCAGTGCCGCGATCTCCCGGCGGACGCGGTCGGCCCGCTCCCGCCACACGCTCGAGCATGTCGCCGCGGCCGGGCGCCGGACATCCCCAGGATCCTGGGATGTCGCCGGTGCCCGACTGGTCCCCAGCGTCGATCCATGACACAGCTGGTGCAGTACACCCCGGTCGGTGAGGGCGCCGAGCTCCGTGCACCGGACGCCGCCCTCACCGTGACGATCGACGCGGAGCACACCGACGCGGCCTACGAGGTCTTCGAGGTCGACGCGCCGCGGGGTCCGGCCGCCCCGCTCCACCGGACCGGCCGGCCGGCCCAAGGCCTACCACGTCCTGCACGGCCGGATGGTCGTCCAGGTCGACGACGAGGCGTACGACCTGGGGCCGGGTGCATCCGGGACGCGGCCCGCGCACGAAGACCGTCCGTGAGCACGATGCCGGCGGACCCGCGGTGGGTCCTGCAGCCGTTGACCGACGCGGGCCTCGCGAGCGACCAGATCAGCGACCTCGTCTTCCGCCTCGCCTTCGACACCGTCGTCGACCCCGGCCGGCTCACCCCCGCGCACCTGGGCTCCCTGGTCGCCGACCAGCCGGTGCACGTCCGCCGGGCGTGGCTGGAGGTGCTGGACCGGATGACGACGGAGTCCGTCGGCTGACGGGAGCGGCGTGGGGTTCCTCACGGGGCGTGGGACCGGCGGTAACCCGGCGGTGACACGACGCGCCTCGGGCGGAAACGAACGTCGGCGAGGGTCGGGCGCCGCTGACCGCGCAGCCGACCCGAGCGAGGACCCCGATGACCTCCCTGTCCCCCACCCGCTCCCCCCTCCGGCGGGCCGCCGCAGCGGCCTCCGCCGTGGGCCTGGCCCTCGCCCTGGGCGCCTGCGGCGGGTCCGACGACCCCGGCGGACCGCAGGGCTCCGGCGAGGACGGCTTCGGCGAGCTGTCCGTCCAGCTGTCCTGGATCAAGAACGCCGAGTTCCTCGGTGAGTACGTGGCCGACACCAACGGCTACTACGACGACGCCGGCTTCTCCTCGGTCGACCTCGTCGCCGGCCCCTCCACCGGCGTCGCCGAGCTGGTGCAGGGCTCGGTCGACGTCGCGCTCAGCGACGCCGTCTCGGTCGGCACCGCCGTCGCCAACGAGGACGCCCCGGTCCGGATCATCGGGACGACGTACCAGAAGAACCCGTTCACGATCCTGTCGCTGGCCGACGGCGGGGACATCGCGACGCCGCAGGACATGGTCGGCAAGCGGATCGGCGTCCAGGACTCCAACACGAGCCTCTTCCAGGCGCTGCTGGCCGCCAACGGCATCGACCCGGGCGAGGTCACGGTCGTGCCGGTGCAGTACGACCCCTCGGTCCTGGTCAACGGCGAGGTCGACGGCTTCGTCGCCTACCTGACCAACGAGTCGATCACCGTGGCGAGCCAGGGCCTGGCCGTCACCAACCTGCCCTTCGCCGACAACGGGCTGCCCTTCGTCGCCGAGACGTTCACCGCCACGGAGCAGGCGATCACCGAGGACCGCGAGAGGCTCAAGGCGTTCCTCGTCGCCGAGATCCGGGGCTGGACCGACGTCCTGGCCGACCCCGAGGCCGCCGTCGACGTCTGCCTGGAGAGCTACGGCGCCGACCTCGGCCTGGTCCGCGAGAACGAGGTGCAGTCGGCGCACACCGCCAACGACGAGCTGATCACCACCGAGGACACCGAGGCCAACGGCCTGTTCACGATCACCGAGGAGCTCCAGCAGGAGACCGTCGAGTCGCTGGCCGGCGCCGGCGTCGAGATCGAGGCCGACGAGCTGTTCGACCTGTCCCTGCTCGACGAGGTCTACGAGGAGAACCCGGAGCTGAAGGACTACCGGCCCTGATGCACCGGTGACCGAGACGACCACGACGCCCGGTGCCCGGGGCGCCACCGCCCCGGGCACCGGCGTGCAGATCACCGGCCTGTCCAAGACCTTCGCGATGGGCCGCCGCCGGGTCGAGGCCCTGTCCGCGGTGGACCTGCACACCGACCGCGGCACCTTCCTCTCCCTGCTCGGGCCCTCGGGCTGCGGCAAGTCCACGATCCTGCGGGTGCTGGCCGGGCTGGAGCAGCCGACCGGCGGCTCCATCCGGGTGGACGGCAGGAGCCCGCAGGAGCTGCGCCGCGGGCACGAGCTCGGCATCGCCTTCCAGGACGCCGCGCTGCTGCCCTGGCGCAGCGTGCTGTCCAACATCCGGCTGCCCTTCGAGGTGGCCGGGGTGCGGGTCGACGACGCGTACGTGCGCGAGCTCGTCGCGCTCGTCGGGCTCGAGGGCTTCGAGAGAGCGAAGCCCGCGCAGCTGTCCGGCGGCATGCGCCAGCGCGTGTCGATCGCGCGGGCGCTGGTCCTCAGGCCGTCGGTGCTGCTGCTCGACGAGCCGTTCGGCGCCCTGGACGACATGACCCGCCAGCGGCTCAACCTCGAGCTGCTGCGGATCTGGACCGAGAAGCCGGCGACCACGCTGATGGTCACCCACGGCATCACCGAGGCGGTGTTCCTCTCCGACCAGGTGGCGGTCATGAGCCCGCGGCCCGGCCGCGTGCGGGAGGTCATCGACGTCGACCTCCCCCGCCCGCGGACGCCGGAGATGCAGCGGACGCCGGAGTTCCACGCCTACGTCGACCGGGCGTCGGAGCTGCTGTTCGGCACCGGCGCGGGGACGGACGGGGACGGCGGGTGAGCGGCGTCCGGCTGCCGTCCTGGGCGGTCGGCGCGCTCGGGTCGGCGCTGGTCGTCGCGCTGTGGTGGCTGGCCGCCGTCACGGTGCTGTCCGACGTCGGCGCCGGCTCGGTCGACGCGATCCCCACCCCGCCCGAGGTGGTGGCCCAGTGGGCCGCCGACGGCTGGTCGTTCTACGGCCGCAACCTCGGGGTGACGCTCGAGGAGGGCACCCAGGGCTTCCTGTGGGGCAACGGGCTGGCGCTGCTGCTGGCCGCCGTCGTCCTGGTGGTGCCGCGGACCGAGGGTGTCGTCACGCAGCTGGCCACCGTCACCTACTGCGTGCCGATCGTCGCCGTCGGCCCGCTGGTGCTGATCGTCGCCGGCGCCCCGGAGGTCGGCGAGGCCTCCGGGACGGCGGTGTTCCTCGCGGCGCTGAGCTGCTTCTTCACCACCGTCGTCGGCACGCTGCTCGGCCTGCGCGCCGCCGACCGGGCCGCGCTCGACGTGGTCGCGGTGTACGGCGGCGGGGCGCTCACCCAGCTGCGCAAGGTCCGGCTGGTCGCCGCGCTGCCGGGCGTCCTCACCGCGCTGCAGATCGCGGTGCCGGCCTGCTTCCTCGGCGCGGTCCTCGGCGAGTACCTCGGCAAGGTCGACGTCGGCATCGGGCCGGCCATGACCGCCGCGCAGCAGGGGCTGAACGCGGCGCGGGTGTGGGGCATCGCGCTGGCCTCCGGCGCGGTGGCGGTCGTCGGCTTCGGCCTGCTCGGGCTCGTCGCCCGGTTCGTGACCCCGTGGTCGAGAGGACGGCAGGCCTGATGGCGCAGACGCTCGACCGGCCGCGGCCGGCGACCGCACCGTCCGCCGCCGCGGCCCGCCGCCGGGAGGTCCGGCGGCAGGCCACCCGGACGGTGCTGCGCGCGCTGGGGCGCTCGCTGCTCACCTCCCTGGGGACGCTGGTCGTCGTCGGGGTGCTGTGGGTCGGCGTGATCGAGCTGTCCGGCATCTCGTCCTACGTCGCCAAGGGCCCGCTCGACGTGTGGGCGTACCTGGTCACCGACGACGACGCCGGCGAGCACCGGGCGCTGCTGCTCGACCGGCTGGGCACGAGCCTGGGGCACGCCCTGGTCGGCTTCGTCGCCGGCCTGGTGGTGGCGCTGCTCGGCGCGACGGCGTTCCGGCTGTCGCGGGGCGTGGAGCACGCGCTCATGCCGATCGCGATGCTGCTGCGCTCGGTGCCGCTGGTCGCGATGACGCCGCTGATCATCCTGGTGTTCGGGCGCGACGTCGCCACGGTCGCGGTGGTCGCCGGGATCGTCGTGCTGTTCCCGGCGCTGGTGACGATCGCGTTCGGGCTGCGGTCGGCGTCCCCACAGGTGCTCGACGTCGTGCACGTCTACGGCGGCGGCCCGCTGACCGCGCTGCGGAAGGTGGCGCTGCCCGCGTCGCTGCCGGCGTTGTTCGCCGCCGTCCGCGTCTCCGTGCCCGGCGCGCTCACCGGGGCGCTGCTGGTCGAGTGGCTGGCCACCGGCGACGGCATCGGCTCGGCGATCCAGACCGCGTACGCGCAGGTGCAGTTCTCGCTGGTCTGGTCGGCGGTCGTGGTGGTGACCGCGGTGTCGCTGGTGCTCTACACGCTCGTGCAGATCGTCGAGACGATCGTGCTGGCCCGGATGGGGACGACGCCCCGCGAGGGCACCTGAGACGGGGCTTCCGCTCCTCCCACCTCAACGTATAACCCGCCCCGGGGCTTGCGGCAAGACCCGGGGCGGGGCCCACACTCGCCCGCCGTGAGCCCCCTCAGCACCGCCGTCTTCGCCCTCCCCGACGACCTCGCGGCCAAGGCCGACCCGGCGCTGGTCGCGGACGACGTCGCGCACTTCACCACCGTCGCGGCGAGCCTCGAGCGGACCGTCGCCGAGCTGACCGACCGCCTCGACGCCGAGCGCCGGTCCCCCGGCGGGCACGGCCAGGCGGCGCTGGACCGGGACCTGGAGGTGCACCGGCTCACCGCGCGGCTGCGGACCCTGCGCCGCTTCGGCCTGGACCTGTGCCTCGGGCGCATGGTGCCCGCGGACGGCGGCGAGCCGGTCTACGTCGGGCGGCTCGGCCTCACCGACGGCGCGGGCCGCCGGCTGCTGGTCGACTGGCGCTCGCCGGCCGCCGAGCCGTTCTTCGGCGCCACCCACGCCGACCCGATGGGGCTGGCCAGCCGCCGCCGGTACCGCTGGACCCGCGGCCGGATCACCGACTACTGGGACGAGGTGTTCACCCCCGAGGGGCTCCGGGGGCACGCCGCGCTCGACGACCAGTCCGCGTTCATCGCCAGCCTCGGCAGCGACCGGTCGGACCGGATGCGGGACGTGCTCGGCACCATCCAGGCCGACCAGGACGCGATCATCCGCGCGGGCTCCCGCGGCGCGCTCGTCGTCGACGGCGGCCCGGGGACGGGCAAGACGGTCGTCGCGCTGCACCGCACCGCGTACCTCCTCTACTCCGACCCGCGCCTCGGGCACCACCGGGGCGGGGTGCTGTTCGTCGGCCCGCACGAGCCCTACCTGGCCTACGTCTCCGACGTCCTGCCCAGCCTCGGCGAGGAGGGCGTGCGCACCTGCACGCTGCGGGACCTGGTGCCCGAGGGCGCGACGGCCGGGGCCGAGGCCGACCCGCGCGTGGCCGGGCTCAAGGCGTCCGCGCGGATGGCCGAGGCCGTCGAGGCGGCGGTGCGCTTCCACGAGGAGCCGCCCCGCCGGGGGACGACGGTCACGACGCCCTGGGCCGACGTGCGGTTGGGCCCCGACGACTGGGCCGAGGCGTTCGAGGCGCCCGACCCCGGCACCCCGCACAACGAGGCGCGCGGGCAGGCGTGGGAGGCGCTGGTCTCCATCGTGGTCGACGCGCACGACGGCGAGGACGCCGAGCCGGAGGAGGTGCGGCGGGCGGTGCGGCGCGACGGCGAGCTGCGCGCGGCGTTCGACCGCGCGTGGCCGCTGCTGGAGGCCGCCGACGTCGTCGGGGACCTGTGGTCGGTGCCGGCCTACCTGCGCCGGTGCGCCCCCTGGCTCGGCGCCGACGACGTCCGGGCGCTGCAGCGCGCGGACCGCCGGGCGTGGACGGTGTCGGACCTGCCGCTGCTCGACGCGGCGCGCCTGCGGATCGGCGACCCGGAGGTGGAGCGGCGGCGGCGCCGGCACGACGCCGTCGTCGCGGCCGAGCGCGAGCGGATGGCCGGCGTCATCGACGAGCTCGTCGCGGCCGACGACTCCGAGCTGCTGCTGATGACCACGCTGCGCCACCAGGACCTGCGCGACGCCCTGGTCGACGAGGCCGCGCTCCCCCAGGCCGACCCGGACGTGCTCGCCGGCCCGTTCGCGCACGTCGTCGTCGACGAGGCGCAGGAGCTGACCGACGCCGAGTGGCAGGTGCTGCTGCGCCGCTGCCCGTCCCGCAGCCTCACCGTCGTCGGGGACCGCGCGCAGGCCCGGCACGGCTTTCCGGAGTCGTGGGAGGAGCGGCTGGAGCGGGTCGGCCTCGCCGACGTCCGGGTGTCCTCGCTGACGGTCAACTACCGCACGCCCGAGGAGGTCATGGCCGAGGCCGCGCCGGTCATCCGGGCCGCGATCCCCGACGCCAACGTGCCGACGTCGATCCGCAGCACCGGCGTCCCCGTCACGCACGGCTCCACCGCGGACCTGCGGGCGGTCGTGGACGGCTGGCTGGCCGCGCACGCGGAGGGCACCGCCTGCGTCATCGGCGCCCCGGCGTTCCCGGCGATGCCGCGTGTCCGGTCCCTGACGCCGGTGCTGGCGAAGGGGCTGGAGTTCGACCTGGTCGTCCTCGTCGACCCCGGCCGGTTCGGCGGGGGCATCGAGGGGGCGGTCGACCGGTACGTCGCGATGACCCGGGCGACCCGGCGGCTCGTCGTCCTCACGAGCCGCTGACGGCGGCGCGGGCCCCGGGGACGGGGCCCGCGCCGGCGGTCAGCGGAGGGTGGCGGTGTCGATGACGAACCGGTAGCGCACGTCGGAGGCGAGCACCCGCTCGTAGGCGTCGTTGACCCGGTCGGCGGGGATGACCTCGACCTCGGCGCCGATCCCGTGCGCGCCGCAGAAGTCGAGCATCTCCTGGGTCTCGGCGATGCCGCCGATCATCGAGCCGGCGTACGTACGCCGGCCGCCGATCAGCGACATGGCGTGCAGGCTCAGCGGCTCGGCGGGCGCCCCGACGTTCACCAGCGCGCCGTCCACGGCCAGCAGCGACAGGTACGCGTCGACGTCGATCGGCGCGCTGACGGTGTTGACGACCAGGTCGAACCGGCCGGCCAGCTGCGTGAACGTGTCCGGGTCGCTGGTGGCGGCGTAGTGGGTGGCGCCGAGCCGGAGGCCGTCCTCCTGCTTCTTCAGCGACTGGGACAGCACCGTGACCTCGGCGCCCATCGCGGCGGCGAGCTTGACGGCCATGTGGCCCAGCCCGCCGAGCCCGACCACGGCGACCCGCCGGCCCGGCCCGGCGCCCCAGCGGCGCAGCGGCGACCACGTGGTGATGCCGGCGCACAGCAGCGGCGCGGCGGCCGCCGGGTCGATGCCGTCGGGCACCCGCAGGACGAAGCCGGCGTCCACGACGACGTGGGTGGAGTAGCCGCCCTGGGTGGTGGTGCCGTCGCGGTCGGTGCCGGCGTAGGTGGCGACCATGCCGGCCAGGCAGTACTGCTCGTCGCCGTTGCGGCAGTTGGCGCACTCGCCGCAGGAGTCCACCATGCAGCCGACGCCGACGAGGTCGCCGACCCGGTGCCGGGTGACGTCGGCGCCGACCTCGGCGACGACGCCGACGATCTCGTGGCCGGGGACGACGGGGAACGGCTGCGGCCCCCAGTCGCCGTTGACGGTGTGGATGTCGGAGTGGCAGATGCCGGCGTACCGGATCTCGACGAGGACGTCTCGGGGGCCGACGTCGCGGCGCTCGATCGTCGTGGGGGCCAGCGGGCGGCCCGCGGCGGGGGCGGCGTAGGCGTTGACGCGCATGCGGGTGTGCTCTCCGTTCGGGGTGGGTGGTCGCCGTCGGTCGACGGCGGGGCGGCGGCGGCGATCGAGCCGCGGGTGGTCTGCCCGGGGTCTCGCCCTCAGGGGCGCAACAGCGCCTTGATCGCGCGGCGCTCGTCCATCGCGCGGTAGCCCTCGGCGGCCTGCTCCAGCGGGAGCTCGAGGTCGAAGACCCTCCCGGGGTCGATGGCCCGGGTGCAGATCAGGTCGATCAGCTCGGGCAGGAAGCGGCGCACCGGGGCGGGGCCGCCGTGCAGGTGGACGCCGGAGAAGAACAGCTCCCGGCCGGGCAGCGAGACGTCGTGCGAGACGCCGACGTACCCGACGTGGCCACCGGCCCGGGTGGCGCGGACGGCCTGCATCATCGACTCCTGGGTGCCCACCGCCTCGATCACCGAGTGCGCGCCCAGGCCGCGGGTGAGCTCCCTGAGCTCGGTGACGCCCTCGTCGCCGCGGGTGGTGAGGACGTCGGTGGCACCGAACTCGCGGGCCAGCCGCTGCCGGTCCTCGTGCCGGCTGAAGACGACGACCCGCTCGGCGCCGAGCTGCCGGGCGGCCAGGACGCCGAGCAGGCCGACCGCGCCGTCGCCGACGACGGCCACCGTCTTCCCCGGCCCGGCCTCGGCGGCGACGGCGGCGAACCAGCCGGTGCCCAGCACGTCGGAGGCGGCGAGCAGCGACGGGACCAGGTCCTCGGACGGGGTGTCCGGGGTGGCGACGAGCGTGCCGTCGGCCAGCGGGATCCGCGCGTACTGGGCCTGCGCGCCGGTGGGGGCGCCGGGCTGCCGGTCGACGCAGTGCGTCTGGTAGCCGGCCCGGCAGATCTCGCAGGTGTTGTCGGAGGCGAAGAACGAGCCGACGACGAACTGCCCGGGCCGCACGGTGCGGACCTCGCTGCCGACCTCCTCGACGACACCGGCGTACTCGTGCCCCATCGGCGACGGGCCGTCCACCGCCTCGATGCCGCGGTAGGGCCACAGGTCCGAGCCGCACACGCAGGCGGCGGTGAGCCGGATGACGGCGTCGGTGGGCTGCTCGATCCTCGGGTCCGGGCGGTCCTCGACGCGGACGTCGCCGGGGGCGTACAGGACGGCTCCTCGCACGGTGGTGCTCCTCCTCGATCGGGGTGTGGCCTCCACGGAACCCCCTCCGCCGCACGCGCGGGGGGTCGGGTTCGTGGGGGGTACTGCCACGACCCCCCTGGCCCGGCGGGCCGCCGTACCGTCGACAGGCGTGGACAACCGCGCCGACATCCGCGACTTCCTGGTGAGCCGGCGCGCCCGGATCAGCCCGGAGCGGGCCGGCCTGCTGCCCGGCGGCGGGCGCCGGCGGGTGCCCGGGCTGCGCCGCGAGGAGGTCGCCGTTCTCGCCGGGGTGAGCACCGACTGGTACACGCGGCTGGAGAAGGGCCACATCGCCGGGGTGTCGGAGGACGTGCTGGAGGCCGTCGCCCGGGCGCTGCAGCTGACCGAGGCCGAGCGGACCCACCTGTTCAACCTGGCCCGCTCCGCCGCCCGGCCGGCCCGCGCGCCGCAGCGCCGCAGCCGGGCCGCGATCCCGCCGCAGGTGCAGTGGATGCTGGACTCGATGACGGGTTCGGCGGCCCTCGTCGCGAACGGCCGCCTCGACGTCCTCGCGACCAACGCCCTGGGCCGGGCGCTGCACTCACCGCTGTTCGACGCCCCGCGACGGCCCGCGAACTCCGCCCGGTTCCAGTTCCTCGACCCGCGGGCGCGCGACTACTACGGGGACTGGGAGCTCGCCGCCAACACCACCGTCGCGCTGCTGCGCGGGGAGGCCGGCCGCCGCCCGTTCGACGCGCAGCTGCGCGAGCTCGTCGGGGAGCTGTCCACGGTCAGCGAGGAGTTCCGGGTCCGCTGGGCGGCGCACGACGTCCGCATCCACCACGACGGCGCCAAGCAGTTCCGCCACCCCGTCGTCGGCACGCTCGACCTCGGCTACCACACGTTCGACCTGCCGGCCGAGGACTCCGCGGACCTGCGCATGACCGTCTACACCGCCGAGCCCGGCACCCCGTCCGAGGACGCCCTCAAGGTCCTCGCCAGCTGGGCCGCGACCGCGGGCCAGGAGCAGCCCGGCCCGGCAGCCGACCGCGTCTGAGCCGCGGGTGTCGTCCGGTCGGCCGGCCGGACTGCCGATGCGGTCGCCGTGGACAACGAGCAGCGCACCGTCCTGGTCACCGGGTGCTCCTCCGGGCTCGGCCTCGAGACCGCCGTCGAGCTGGCCCGCCGCGGCCGGCACGTCGTCGCCTCGATGCGCGACCCGGGCCGGCGGGCCGCGCTCGACGCCCGCACCCGGGACGCGGGGCTGGAGCCGCTCGACGTCGTCCAGCTGGACGTGACCGACGCGGAGTCCTCCCGGCGGGCGGTGGCGGAGACCCTCGCGCTCACCGGCGGCCGGCTCGACGCGCTGGTGAACAACGCCGGCACCGCGAGCGGGGGCGCGTTCGAGGACACCGACGAGGACGAGTGGCGCCGGGTCCTCGACACCAACCTGCTCGGCGCCCTCCGGCTCACCCAGCTGGTGCTGCCGGTGATGCGGCGGCAGCGGGCCGGGCGGCTGGTCCTCGTCTCCAGCGACTCCGCCCGCTACGGCAACCCCGGGCTGTCGCTGTACTGCGCGTCGAAGTGGGCGCTCGAGGGCTGGGCGGAGTCGCTGGCCTACGAGGTCGAGCCGTTCGGCGTCCGGGTGGTGCTGGTCGAGCCGGGCAACTACGACACCGCGATCTGGGCGACGACGCCGCGCATCACCCCGCCCGGCAGCCCCTACCGCGGCCTGCTGCAGACCGTCGAGCGGTTCGTCGAGGAGGAGCACCTCCCCCGCTCGCGCGACCCCCGCGAGGTGGCGCACGCCGTCGCCCGGGCGCTCGACTCCGGCCGCCCGCGGTTCCGGGTGACCGTCGGGCCGGACGCGAAGCTGGCCGCGGTGCTGGACAAGGTGCCGTACCGGGTGGCGGCCGCCGCCGTCCGCCGGGTCACCGGCCTGCACCGCTGGAAGCCCTGAACTCCGCGGGCGGGCCCGCCGCCGACGGCGCAGGCTGACCCCGTGCGACGCCCCCTGCTGACCTCCTCGGCCGCCGTCGGGCTGACCGCCCTGGTCGGCTCCGCCGGGACCGACGTCGGCTCGTCCTGGTACCGCGGGCTCGACAGGCCCCGCTGGCAGCCGCCCGGCCCGGTGTTCGGGATCGCGTGGACGGCGCTGTACGCGCTGCTGGCCCTCGCCGGCGGGCGCCTCCTGGAGCGGGGAGAGCCGGCGGACGCCCGGGCCCTCGCCGGCAACCTCGTGCTCAACGCGGGCTGGACGTGGACCTTCTTCCGCGCGCACCGGCCGCCGCTGGCGGCGGCGGAGGCGGCGCTGCTGGCGGCGTCGACGGCCGACCTCACGCGGCGCACCGGCCGGGTGGACCGTGCCGCGGGCCGGGCACTGCTCCCCTACGCGGCCTGGACGGCGTTCGCGACGGTGCTCAGCGCCGAGATCGCCCGCCGGAACCGGCGCTGACCGGCCTCACCCGCCCGCGGCCTCCGCGGCGACGTCCACGAGCGCGTCGAGCACCCGGCGCACGACCAGCCGCTCGGCGGTGTCCGGCCGCAGCAGCGCGTCGACCTGCCGGCCGGCCCGCACCCCCACCAGCGGCAGCAGCCGCACGCCCGGGTGGCCGCCGCCGGTGAACCGCGGCAGCAGCGAGATCCCGTGCCCGGCGGCCACCAGCGCCTCGACGACGGAGAAGTCGTTGATCCGGTGCGTGATCCGCGGCGCGGCGCCCGACCCCGCCGCGACGGCGGCCAGCACCGTGGCGACCGGGAAGCCCTCGCGGACGGCGATCCAGTCCTCGTCCACCAGGTCCCCGGGGCGCACCTGCGACCGGCCGGCCAGCGGGTGGTCACGGGGCACGGCGACGTCGAGCGGCTCGCGCAGCAGCGGGACGACGCGCAGCCCGGGGACGGGCCACTGGGCGCCGTCGGGCCGGTGGGCGACGACGACGTCGACCCGGTCGGTGAGCGCGGGGAACTCGTCGAGCGCGACGTCCTCGTCCGAGCACTCGACGGTGATCCCGCCGAGCGCGCGCACCCGGGTGAGCAGCGGCGGCAGCAGCAGCTGGGCGCCGCTCTGGAACGCCGACACCCGCACGGTGCCCTCGGGGCGCTCGAGGAAGGCGGCGCAGGCGGCCCGGGCCCGCTCGACGGCGACCGCGACGTCGACCGCCGCCTCGGCCAGCGCCTCCCCCGCCGCGGTCAGCCGCAGCCCGCGCCCGACCCGCTCGGTGAGCGACACCCCGGCCTCCCGCGAGAGGACGGCCAGCTGCTGCGACACCGCCGACGGCGTGAGGTGCAGGACGGCGGCCGCGGCGGTGACCCCGCCCTGCGTCCGCACCGCGCGGAGGGTCTCCAGCGCGCGGACGTCCATGCAGCGACGCTACATCGTCGTGTCAGGAACTCTCGCTGGTGCTGGAAGGTTGCCGGGCGCACGCTCGACGTCGTGCCGACCCGCGACCGCCTGCTCGCCCTCCTCGTGGCCGTCGTCTGGGGACTGAACTTCCCGGCGATCCACCTGTCGCTCGAGCAGTTCCCGCCGTTCTTCCTCGTGGCGCTGCGGTTCGCGCTGGTCGCCGTCCCGACGGTGCTGCTGGTGCCGCGGCCCGGCGTCCCGTGGCGGTGGGTGCTCGGGTACGGCGCCGGCTTCGGCGTCCTGCAGTTCGTCTTCCTCTACGTCGCGATGGACACCGGCATGCCGACCGGCCTCGCCTCGCTGGTGCTGCAGTCCTCGGCGCCGTTCACGGTCGTGCTGGCCGGGCTGCTGCTCCGCGAGCGGCTGACCGGGCGGCAGGCGGCCGGGGTGGGGCTCGCCGTCGTCGGCCTGGCCGGCATCGCCGTCCACCGGGCCGGGCTGGACGGCGGCGCCACGCTGCTGCCGGTGCTGCTCACGCTGTGCGGCGGCCTGGGCTGGGCGCTGGGCAACCTGTGCAACCGGCAGGCGCGCCCAGCCCGGCCGTTCCGGCTGATGCTCTGGATGACCGTCGTGCCGCCGCTGCCGATGCTCGCGCTGTCGCTGGCCACCGAGGGCCCGGCGCGCATCGGCACGTCGCTGGCGACGCTCGGGACGACGACGGGGCTGCTCGCGCTGGCCGGCCTGCTCTTCACCGTCGTGGTCGCCACGCTGCTCGGCTCCGGCATCTGGACGGCGCTGATGAGCCGGCACCCCTCGGGCACCGTGGCGCCGTTCTCGATGCTGGTGCCCGTCGTCGGGATGGGCTCGGCGTGGCTGTTCTTCGGCGAGCGGTCGCCGCTGGTCGAACTGGCCTGCGGCGCGCTCGTGGTGGCCGGCGTCCTGATCGGCAGCCGCCTGCCACGGGTGCCGACGCAGACGACTTCTCGACAGGCGGCGGACTCGTGCACAGGACACGTCTCCGCTGTTCAGGAGCCTGCCGCTCGCCTATGATCGAACGCGTGTTCGATGACCACGAGGCAGGTGACACCTCGGTCGAGCACGCACTGGGCGGGGTCCTCGGCTCCCCCGCCGTCCTCGACCTCCTCCACCCGCGTCTGCGGTCAGGGCAGGAGTGGGAGGTCGAGGTCGGCGAGCACGTGCGCACGGCGACGGTCCCGAGCGCCGACCGGGACCGGCTCCTGACTGCAGGGGCGGACGTCCTGGCCCGGGCGACGTCGGCGTCGCGGCGGACGGCACGGCTCGCCGCGACCGTCGCGACCTCGCTGGCCGCGTTCGCGCGCCACCGCCCGTCGACGCTCCTGGACCGGCAGCCCGGCGAGCGGGGCGCCATGTCGGCGGCCACCCGCGCCGCCCGTCCGGCGGCGCTGACCGAGGTCAGCGAGTGGGCGGTCGACGAGGTGGCACTGGCTCTCGGCACCACCACGCGGGCGGCCGCCGCGCAGCTCGAGGAGGCCGTGACACTCGTCGAGCGCCTGCCCGCCACGCTGGCGATGCTCTCCCGCGGCGAGCTCACCCACGCGCACGCCCGGCAGATGGTCGCCGTCGTCGGGCCGGTGCGTGACGACGCCGTACGCGCGGAGATCGAAGCCCACGTGCTGCGCCTCCGCGGCGACAAGACCCCGCCCCAGCTGGGTGACTGCGCCCGCCGCATCGTGCTCCGCAAGGACGCCGAGGCCGCCGGGCGGAGGCTGGTCGCCGCCGTCCGCGGGCGCGGAGTGCGGATGCACGACCGCCGCGACGGCACCGCCTCTCTCGTCATCGACCTCCCGCTGCCCGTGTGCGCTGCGATCCACCGAACGCTGGAGGCCCACGCCGAACGCGTCCGGGTGGACGGCGACGAGCGCACCAGGCAGCAGCGGATGGCCGACGTCGTGGCGGACCTCGTCCTCCGGCCCGGCGAGCACGGGCTGCCGCCGGTGACCATCGCCCTGACCCTGGTGGCGACCCTGGAGACGATGCTCGGCGGTGCCGAGCCCGGGCAGGTCGACGGGCACGTGGTACCGGCGGACGTGGTCCGCGAGCTGGCCTGGACCTTCGGTCTCCTGCCCCGCCCGGCGCCGGCGGTCGTCGAACGACGCGACAGCGGACCGCCGGGAGCCCCACCGAGTACGCCGACACCTGTCGCCGACCGTCCGCTGGCCGAGTGGATGGCGACAGCGGCGGCCCGACACGAGACCGCGGTGCGGGAGGCGTCCTCGGGTGCCCGGCAGGCCGTGCTCGACGGGACCTGGACCGACGGCGAGCTCCGCGGCCTGCTCGACCTCGGCACGCTCCTGGACACGACCGCCCTCAGCGGTACCGCGCTGGCACACCGGCCGCGCGTCGCGGTGGCCGACATGCTCCGCGGCAGCCTGGTCGCGCTCACCGACGGCGCCGGGCTCCGCCGCGGCGCCTCGCTGGGCCCGCCTGCGGCAAGAGAGGCGCACGACCCGCCACCCGCGCTGGACCGCTTCGTCCGACTCCGCGACCGCCGCTGCCGGTTTCCGGGGTGCCGCGCCCGCGCGCGGGCGTGCGACCTCGACCACGTCCGCCGCTGGCCCGACGGCCCGACAGCGCACGCGAACCTGTGCTGCCTGTGCGAGCACCACCACCGGCTCAAACACCAGGGGCCGGGCTGGAGGTTCGACGTCGGCGACGACGGCGTCCTGGAGGTCACGACGCCCGGAGGCGAGGTCCGGCGCAGCCCGGTCCCGCGCTTCGGGACCGACCTCGACCTGCCCCCGTTCTGAGCGCCCGGTCCCGGGCCGCCACCGGGAGATCTCGCGACACACGGGTGAACAGCACCGGCATGCGTGGACGAACGGAACGCCCCGGGTCAGGATTGGCGGGCTGTGAGAGCTCAGGGGGAAGCATCCATGGACAGGAAGCGGCGCGGGGTCCGGTCCGCCCGGTTGATCCCGGGGCTCGGCGCGACCGCGTGCGCGCTCGGGATGGCGGCCGCGCTGGCGGCGGTCTCCGGGCCGCCGGTCGCGGGCGCGGTCGGGGCGGACACGACGTCGGCCGAGGCCGGGCGCGGCGGCCCGGGCGACGACGGCCTGCCCGAGGGCGGCCCGCTCGCGATGCCGAGCATCGGCGTCACCGCGCCCGGGTTCGAGGACGGCTGGGCCCCCGCGGCCGCCACCCGGCCCGCGCCGGACGACGACGCCGACGACTCCCTCCCCCGGGGCTCGTTCCCGCGCGGGTCGTCCACCGAGCACCGGTCCCTGCCGACGGAGGTCCCGGCCGAACGCGCGCCGGTCGACCCCGCCCCCCTCGACCCCGCTCCCCTCGACCTCGCGCCCGCCGCCCCGGCTCCTGCCGCCCCGGCGCCCGGCGTCCCCGCCCCGGCTCCCGTGGCTCCCGCGGCCGAGGCGCCGGCGCCCCCGTCGCCTCCGGTCGAGCAGCCCCCGGCCGGGCAGCCCCCGGCCGGGCAGCCGCCCGCCGAGCAGACACCCGCGCCGGCGGACCCCGCCCCGCCGGCGTCGGAGCCTGCCGAGGAGCTCCCCGCGGACCAGCCGCCGGTCGAGCAGCCGCCGGTCGAGCAGCCCCCGGTCGAGCAGCCCCCGGTCGAGCCGGCCCCGGTCGAGCAGCCGCCCGCCGGGGAGCAGCCCGCCGAGGAAGCGCCGGCCGAGGAGCCGTCGTGCGGGGACGCCGACGCCGGGACCACGACCGACCCGGCTGCCGACCCTGCGGCCGCCCCGGCCACGGAGGCGACGACGGACCCGGCGGCCGCGGAGTCCCCCGAGCCGCCGGCGCCGGAGGAGTGCACCGCGGCGGAGCCCCCTGCCACCGAGGACGTCCCGGCTCCCTGAGCCGGGCGCGGGTCCCTCAGCCCAGGTCCCGGACGTACCAGACCTCGCGCAGCCGCCGGCCGGCCCACTCCCGCTCGAGCACCTCGCCCGTCGGCCGCCACCCGGCCTGCTCGTAGAAGGCGCGCGGGCCGGCGTTGCGCTCCTCGGTGCGCAGCCGGGCCCGGTCCCACCCGGCCGTCCGCAGCAGGTCCAGGACGGCCGCCAGCAGCGCCCGCCCGGTGCCCCTGCCCTGCTCGTCGGGGTCCACGTAGAGCAGCGCGACCTCACCGGTCGCGACGTCGGCCCGCCCGAACCCGACGACGACGCCGTCCCGCTCGGCCACGAGGAACCCGTCCGCGGGGACCCGCTCCCGCCAGAGGGACACGTCCGGCCCGGCCAGGACGTCCCCGAGGAACGCCGACCACGCCGCCCGCCCGGCCCGCGCGTGCACCCCCGCGACGGCGGCGGCGTCCGCGGGACCCGCCGGCCGGATCACCACCTCGTCCACGCCGGCAGTCTGACCCCGCCGGGCGGCCCGAGCGGCCGCGGTCGAGGATGGGGCGTGCCCATCGACGCCACCACGAACTACACCGCCGCCCCCGACCGCGTGTTCGCCGAGCTCACCGACGAGGTCTTCCTGCGTGAGGTCGCCCAGGCCCTGGACGGCGAGGTGCACGAGGTGTCGAGCCGGGCGAACGGGACGGGCAACACCACCCGGGTGCGGCTGTCGGCGCCGACGACGGGCATCCCGCCGGTCTTCGCCCGCTTCGTGGGCAGCACGGTCCCGGTCACCGAGACCACCACCTGGCAGCCCGACGGCGACGGCGGCTACCGCGGCGCCCTCGACCTGCGCGCCGAGATCCTGGGCCGCGAGGCACGGGTCACCTGCGAGCGCCGGCTGACCCCCGCATCCGGCGGCGGCACCCGCGCCACGGTCACCGGCGACGCCAAGGTCGACGCGCCCTTCATCGGCCGCCAGGCCGAGGGTGCGGTCCGCGACCTGGTCACCCAGGTCGTGCTGCGGCGCGAGCACGAGGTGCTGCAGCGCCGCCTCGGGGAGGGCTGAGCTCAGGGCGCGTTCGAGCCCCAGCGCGCCACGTCGCCACCGGCGTCGTCGACGAGCACGTACTCCGCGGCGCCGGGCGGGTCGTCCGCGCGGTGCCGCGCGACGACGTCGACGGCCTCGGTCTCGGCGGCGGTCGCGTCGGCGGCGTCCCACTCCTGCAGGACGGCGCCGTCTCCGGTGGTCAGGCGGAACTGCGGCATGGCCGGACGGTAGCCGCGGGCGCCGCCGGCCGCCCGCTCACGCGAGCCCGGCCAGCGCGCGGACCAGCACCTCGCGGGTGTCCGCGGGGTCGACGACGTCGTCCACCTCGAACGCCGACGCCACGTTGAGCGCCTTGCCCTGCGCGTAGGAGGCGGCGACCAGCTCGGTGAACCGGGCGTCGCGCTCCCCGGGCGGCAGGGCCTGCAGCTCGCGCCGGTACCCGAGCCGCACCGCGCCCTCCAGGCTCATCGGCCCGAACTCGCCGGTCGGCCAGGCCAGCGTGAGCAGCGGGACCTGCAGGTCGCCGCCGAGCATCGCCATCGCGCCCAGCCCGTACGCCTTGCGCAGCACCACCGCCAGCAGCGGGACGCCGAGCTGCGCCCCGGCCACGTACAGCCCGCCGAAGCGGCGCACGGTGCCGGTGCGCTCGGACTCCGGGCCGACCATGAACCCGGGGGTGTCCACCAGCGACACCACCGGCAGCCCGGCCGAGGAGCACAGCCGCAGGAACGCCGCGGCCTTGTCCGCAGACTCGCCGTCGATCGCCCCGCCGAGGTGCCGCGGGTCGTTGGCCACGAGCCCCACCGGCCGCCCGTCCAGGCGGGCCAGCGCGGTGACGATCCCCCGCCCGAACGACGGCCGCAGCTCCAGGACGCTGCCGGGGTCGGCGAGCGTGGCGACCACCGGCCGCACGTCGTAGCTGCGCACCCGGTTGGCCGGCAGCGCCGTCCGCAGCGGCCGCTGGTCGGCGGCCTCCGCCGGCACGACCCGCCCGGTCAGCAGCCCGACCGCCTGCCGCGCGGCGGCCACGGCCGCGGCGTCGTCGGGCACCACGACGTCGACGACGCCGGCAGCGGCCTGCACCGCCGTCGGCCCGACGTCCTCCGGCGCGACGACGCCCAGCCCGCCGGCCTCGATCATCGCCGGGCCGCCCATCCCGATGCTGCTGTCCTCGGTGGCGATGACGACGTCGCAGCAGCCGACCAGCGCGGCGTTGCCGGCGAAGCAGTACCCGGAGACGACGGCGACCGTGGGCACCTTCCCGGCCAGCCGCGCCATCGTGGTGAAGGTCGGGACGTCGAGCCGGGAGAAGCCGCCGCCGTCGGTGTCGCCGGGCCGCCCGCCGCCGCCCTCGGCGACCAGCACCACGGGCAGCCCGCGCTCGGTGGCGACCTCGAGCAGCCGGTCGGTCTTGCGGTGGTTGGTGCGGCCCTGGGTGCCGGCCAACACGGTGTAGTCGTAGACGAGGACGGCGCACGGCACCCCGCCGACCTCGCCGATGCCGGTGACCATGCCGTCGGCCGGCGTCCGCGCGACCAGCTCGGCCAGCGTCCGCCGCGCGCGCTGGGCGGCGATGCCCAGCTGGCCGTACTCGACGAAGGTGCCCTCGTCGACCAGCGCGGCCACCGTCTCCCGCGCGGTCATCCGCCCGGCCGCGTGGCGGCGGGCGACCGCCTCGGGCCGGGCGTCGTCGAGGGTGGCGGCGCGCCGCTCCTGCAGCTCGGCGAGCTCCGGGCGGATCGCACCGGGGTCCTCCCCGGCCGGCCCGCCCCCGGCGTCGCCGGCCTCGCCGGGGACGACCCCGCCGAGCACCGTCCCCGCCGTGACGACGTCACCGACGCGCACGGCCAGCCCGGTGACCACGCCGGCGGCCGGCGCGGCCACGACGTGCTCCATCTTCATCGCCTCGAGCACCAGCAGCGTCGCCCCGGCGGCGACGGCGTCGCCCTCGGCGGCGGCCACCTCGACCACCGCGCCCGACAGCGGCGCGGTCACCGGCAGCACGCCGTCGACGGCCGCCGCGACCTGGGCCGGGCGGTCGGGCACCAGCCCGGCCAGGCGCGCGTCGACGAGTTCGGTGGTCGCGCGGCCGGCGGCCACCTCGGGGAGGTCGAGCAGCGCCGCGAGCAGGTCCGCGTTGACCGGCACCCCGGCGACGTCGAGCTCGCCCAGCGCCCGGCGGCAGCCGGCCAGCGCCCGCGGCAGGTCCCGGTCGGCGACGACCACCTTGGCCAGCAGCGAGTCGTAGCGCGGGCCGACCTCGTCGCCGGCGACCACGCCGGTGTCCACCCGCACGCCGCGCCCGGTCGGCGGCACGAACCGCTCCAGCCGCCCGGCGCCGGGGTGCACGGTCCCGTCGGGCAGCAGCGTCTCGGCGTTGACCCGCGCCTGGACGGCGGCCCCGCGCGACGGCGGCGGCGTGGCCAGGCCCAGGTCCGCGAGCGTCGCGCCCTCGGCCAGCCGGATGCCGACCTCGACCAGGTCCAGCCCGGTGACCTCCTCGGTCACGGTGTGCTCGACCTGCAGCCGCGGGTTGACCTCGAGGAAGGCCACCTCGTCGCCGCGGACCCCGTCGTGGCGGACGAGGAACTCCACGGTGGCCAGCCCGCGGTAGGCCAGCGACCCGCACAGCGCGGTGGCGTGCGCGGCCAGCCGGGCGCGCAGGCCGTCGTCGAGCCCCGGCGCGGGGGCGACCTCGACCAGCTTCTGCCGCCGCCGCTGCAGCGAGCAGTCGCGGTCGCCGAGGGCCACCACGGCCGCGCCGTCGCCGGCCACCTGCACCTCGACGTGCCGGGCGCCGGTCAGCAGCCGCTCGACGTAGACCGCGCCGTCGCCGAACGCCGCCCGCGCCTCCGAGCGGGCCCGCTCCAGCGCGGCGGGCAGCTCGGCGGGGTCGCGCACCGGGCGCATCCCGCGGCCGCCGCCCCCGGCCACCGCCTTGACCATCACCGCGCCGCCGTCGCCGAGGCCCGCGAGGAAGGCGGTCGCGGCGGCGAGGTCCGTGTCGCCGTCGGTGGCGGCCAGCACCGGCAGGCCCAGCTCGCCGGCGCGGGCGCGGGCGGCGGTCTTGTCACCGAGCAGGGCGAGCGCGGCGGCGTCCGGGCCGACGAACGCGATCCCGGCGTCCGCGCAGGCGCGGGCGAGGTCGGGGCTCTCGGCGAGGAAGCCCCAGCCAGGGTGCAGCCCGTCGGCGCCGGCGCGGGCGGCGGCCCCGACGACCACGCCGACGTCCAGGTAGGCCGCAGGCCCGGTCCCGGGCAGGCGGACGACCCCGTCGGCGCGGCGGGCGTGCAGGCTCCCGGCGTCGTCCTCCGGCGCGACGGCGACGGTGGACAGGCCCAGGGCGGCGGCGCTGCGGAAGACCCGGACGGCGACCTCGCCGCGGTTGGCCACCAGCAGGCGGGTGATGCTCATCGGCGCCGGAGTCTAGGTGGCGCCGGTCACGCTCCCAGCCCCGGCGCCGCCCCACCCAGCCCGGCGTCGCGGGCGCGGGCCACGGCCTCGGCCCGGCTGCCCACCTCCAGCTTGGCGAAGACGGTGGAGACCACGTTGCGCACGGTCTTGTCCGACAGGAACAGCCGCCGGGCGATGTCGCCGTTGGACAGCCCGCCGGCGAGGAGCCCGAGCACCTCCCGCTCCCGCTCGGTGAGGGTCGGGAACGCCGACAGCGCGTCGCCGCGGGGCCGCAGGTGCGCCAGCGCCGACCCGACGCCGCGGCCGAGGATCGTCTCGCCGTCGGCGACCGCCTCGATCGCCCGGGCGATCTGCGCCCGCGACGCGCCCTTGACCAGGTAGCCGCGGGCGCCGGCCCGCAGCGCCGCGGCGACGGCGTCCTCGTTCTCCACCATCGTGAGCACCAGGACGGCGGTGTCCGGGAGTGCCTCGGTGATCCGCGCGGTGGCGTCCAGGCCGTTGCCGCCGGGCAGGTGCAGGTCCATGAGCACGACGTCGGGCCGGTGCTCCAGCGCCGCGGCGACCGCGTCGGTGGCGTCCCCGGCCTCGGCGACGACCTGCGCCCACGGCAGCGAGCCGACCAGCGCCACGAGCCCGTCGCGGAACAGCGGGTGGTCGTCAACCACGAGGACGGTGGTCACGCGGACACCGCCGGCAGCGCCGCCGTGGGCAGCACCGCCCGGACCGTCGTCCCCGGGCCGCCGGTGACCTCGCAGCTGCCGCCGAGCTCGGCGGCGCGCTGGTGCATCGAGCCCAGGCCCACGCCGGTGCGGCTGCCCGGCCGGACCCCGACGCCGTCGTCCTGCACGCAGACCTCCAGGGAACCGTCGCGGTGGGTGATGACGACCGAGGCCCGGCCGGCGCGGGCGTGCCGCGCCACGTTGGTCAGGGCCTCGCCGGCGATGCGGAAGGCGGCGACCTCGGCGGCGGCCGGCAGCGGGCCGAGGTCGTCGGGGACGTGCACGGTCACCTCGACGCCGGCGTCGGCGAGCCGGGCGGCGTGCGCGCGGACCGCGCCGGCCAGGCCGAGGTCGCCGAGCGCGGCCGGGCGCAGGTCGTCGACGATCCGCCGGACGTCGGCGACCGTGCCGCGCAGGTGCTCCGCGGCCCGGTCGAGCATCGCGGTCGCCCGGACCGGGTCGACCGGCACCAGCTCGGCTGCCGCCTCCAGCTGCATCGCCGTCGCCGCGAGCACCGGGCCGAGGTCGTCGTGCAGGTCGTGCCGCAGCCGCCGGCGCTCCTCCTCCCGCGAGGTGACGATCGACTCGCGGGAGCGCTGCAGCTCCTCCTGCAGCAGGACGGCGTGCGCGGCCTGGCCGGTCTGCCGGACCAGCTCGTCGAGCAGGCCGCGCAGCCGGGGGCCGAGGCCGCCCGCCGGCAGGACGACGTCGAGCTCGCCGACGCCGCGGCCCTGGTGCACCAGCGGCAGGGTGCGCACCTCCTCCCCCGGCTCGGGCACACGCCCGGCGGTCACCGGCGCCCGCCCGGGCAGCCGCAGCGCCACCGACGGCAGCCGCAGCGTGCGGGCGAGGACGCCGACCACGCCGGGCAGCACCTGCGCGGGCGTCGTCGCGGAGTCCACCTGCCGGCCGAGCTCGCCGACCACCGTGCCCGGGTCGGCGTCCTGCCCGTAGAGCAGCCGGTTGACCCCGCGCTGCAGGACGTCGCGGGCCGGCTGGACGAGCACCGCGGCGAGCGCGAACACCAGCAGGTCCGAGCGCCGGGCGAGGCCGCCGAGCAGGGCGCCGGCGAGGACGAGCAGGACCCCGTGCACGACCAGCGCGAGCAGGGTCAGCGAGAGGTAGACCAGCGTGCGGCCCAGCGCCGGGTCCAGGTCCCACAGCCGGGTGCGGGTCAGCGCCCACGCCGCGGCGGCCGGCAGCGGCAGCAGGGCGGCGGCGATCAGCGCGGTCTCCGCCGTCGGCACCGTCCACGCCAGGGCCAGCAGCAGCAGGGTGCCCAGCGCGCCGGCCAGCACCCACAGCACCTGCTCACGGGCCGGCCCGGAGCTGCGCCGCAGCCGGACGACGAGCGAGGCCACGCCCGCCGCGGTGCCCGCGAGCGCGAGCACCAGCGCGACGCCGACCAGCGCGAACGCGCCGTCCACGCCCAGCGGGTTGGTCAGGTGCGCGTAGGCGGCGGGGACGGGGCGGTCCTGCTGGTCGTAGGGGGTGAGCGCCCAGCCGACCGGCGCCAGGACGACCGCCGCCGCGCCCACGGCGGCCGCCGCCCGCCAGCCGCGACCGGGCAGCCGCCCGCCGGGCAGCACCTGCAGCAGCAGCGCGGCCACCGGCACGTAGGCCGGCACCCACAGCCACGAGGACACCCAGAACGCACCGGCGGTCAGGGCCGACGACGGGTCGGTGGCGACGGCGGCCGCCGCGAGCGTGGTGGCCAGCGCGACCCCGCCGCTGCACACGCCGACGAGCAGCATCAGCCAGCCGGCGAGCAGCCGCGGCCGGGCCGCGGCGACCACCGCGCCCAGCACGCCGGACCCGCCGGCGCCGGCCAGCCCCCACGCGACCGCGGCGGCGTCGGGGTCGGGCACCCGGGTCAGGGCGAGGACGAGCGCGGCGACCGCGGCGGCCAGCCCCGCCGCGGCGAGGCCGGCGGCGACGACGGTCCGGGCGGCGGGCACCGCGACATGGTGGCAGCGCAGCTGTCCCGGGACCCAGGGACTCCGGCACCGCGCCGTGTCGGGACACCCGTCCGATGCCGCCGGGACGCCCGGGCCGCGACGGTTCCGCTGCCCGGCCGACGGAGCCGGACCCCCAGGAGGAACACCGTGACCACCACCCGCCTCGGCTCCGGCCTCACCGCCCCCGAGACCACCGCCGCCGAGACCACCGCCGCCGAGACCACCGCCGGAGACGCCCCCGCCCCCGCTCCGGCGGCCGCCCCGGCGCCGCACCCCCGCCGGCGGCTGCTGGCCGGCGCCGCCCTGCTCGGCCCGGTCGCGCTCGCGGCCCAGTACGTGCTCTCGTCGGAGGGCCTCCCCCGCGACGAGGCCGGCCCGTGGCTGGCCGGCCTGGCCGAGTCGCCGTCCGCGCAGGTCGCCTCGGTCGTCGTCTACCTCGTCGCGATGGTCGCCGGGATCGCCGGCGCCGCGGCGATCGCGCTGGCCTGCGGCCGCCGCGCCCCGTGGCTGTCCGGCGTCGCCGCGGCGCTGCTCGCGGCCGGCAGCGTCGGCGGCGGCGGGTTCGCCGGGATGCGGCTGATCGCCGTCGTCCTGGCCGGCGAGGGGGGCCCGTCGGCGGCGGGCACCTGGACGTCGGTGCAGCAGGGTCCGCCGTTCCTCGTCCTCGGCCCGCTGGTCGGCATGGCGATCGCCGGGACGCTGCTGGCCACCGTCGCGCTGGTCCGCGCCCGTGCCGACGTCACCGTCTGGGCTGCGCCCGCCTACCTGGCCGGGTTCGTCCTCGCCAGCGGCGAGTTCCCGGTCGCGGTGAGCGTCCTCGGCGAGGCGCTGGTGCTCGCCGCGCTCGTGCCGGTCGTCCGGGCCGCGCTGCGCCCCTGAGCTCCCGGCCGCCGGCCCCCGTCCCCCGCGGGACGGGGGCCGGCGCCGTCCCGGGGAGCGGACCGCGCCGTCGGCGGGCAGGCTGCGGTCATGACGACGCCGTCGCAGCCCGAGCAGCCGCAGCCGCGCGACATCGCCCTCGAGATGGAGGACGCGGAGACCGAGGCCTCCCTCGAGGCGCGGAGCGAGCCGGAGCCGCCGCAGGACGGGACCGACTGAGGGCGGGACGCCGGCTCCCTCCCGGGCGTACCGTCCGCCCATGTCCGCCGACACGGGTGCAGGGCGGCTGGTCGCCGGCCGCTACGCGGTCACCGGGATGCTCGGCCGCGGCGGGATGGGCGTGGTCTGGAGCGCGACCGACCAGGTGCTGGGCCGGCCGGTGGCGCTCAAGGAGGTCACCTTCCCGGCCCACCTCAGCGACGACGAGCGCGGGACGCTGCGCGACCGCACGCTGCGCGAGGCCAGGGCGGCGGCGCGGCTCGTGCACCCGTGCGTGACTACGCTCTACGACGTCGTCGAGGAGGACGGCCGGCCCTGGCTGGTCATGGAGCTCGTCGACGCCCGCAGCCTCCAGGAGATCGTCGAGCGGCAGGGCCCGCTGCCCTGGCCGGTGGTGGCCCGCATCGGCCTCGACGTGCTGGCCGCGCTGGAGGCCGCGCACGCCGCCGGGATCGTGCACCGCGACGTCAAGCCGGCCAACGTGCTCGTCGGCCGCGACGGCTCCGCGCACCTCACCGACTTCGGCATCGCGGTCGCCACGGGCGGGCCGTCGATCACCACGTCCGGGGCGATCATCGGCTCGCCGTCCTACATGGCGCCGGAGCGGGCGCGGGGCGAGGAGCCCGGCCCCGCCGTGGACCTGTGGTCGCTGGGCGCCACGCTCTACACCGCCGTCGAGGGCCGGCGGGCCTTCGACCGGCCCGAGTCGATGGCCACCCTGCTGGCCGTCGTCTCCGAGGACCCCGCGCCGGCCCAGCGGGCCGGCCCGCTGGCGCCGGTGCTCGAGGGGCTGCTCACCAAGGACCCCCCGCGGCGCTGGGACGTCGCGCGGACGCGGGCCGCCCTGCGCGCCCTGTCCGAGCGGTCCGGGCCGGCGCCGGCGTGGCCCCCCGCCGCCGGCGGACCGCGCGCCGCCGGTCCGCGCCCCGCCGGTCCGCACCCCGCCCCCGGGGACCGGGTCGAGCGCTTCGACCTCGACGACCTGCGCGGGCTGGCCTCGGTGCTCGGCACCGTCGCCCGCGACGCCCGGGACCAGGCGCGCCACCTGGCCGACCGGCACCGGGAGCGGCGCGCCGAGCGGTACGCCCGGGCCGCCGCTCCCCCACCGGCACCGCCCCCGCCACCGCCCCGGCGGCGGTTCCGGCGCCGCTGGGTGGTCGTGCCGGTGCTGATCGCGGTGCTCGCCGTGCTGGCCGCGATCGGCGGGGTGCTGGCGCTAGTGGCCGCCGCGTTCGGCGTGTGGTGACCGGTCCAGCCGCGTGACGTCCAGCCGGTGCGCCGCGACGTAGTACAGCGTCGCGCCCTCCGGCACCGGGGTGTCCCAGGCGGGGCTGACCCGCAGGTCCTCGGCGGTCCGCAGCGCCAGCACCGTGGCGCCGTGGTCGCGCCCGAGGGCGGTCTGCCACTCGCCGAACGTCCGCGGCCGCGCACCGGCCGGCACCCGCAGCGAGTAGGTGTTGCCGTGCCCGCCCGCCGTCATGAGCTCGTTGTAGATCTCGGTGAGCCCGGGGTCGGCGGCCTCCTCCGACAGCAGGAACGGCATGTGCCACTGCACCACCTGCACGCCGGGGTTGACGTAGCGGAGGGTGTCGCGCCGGCCCAGGTCGCGGACCGCGGCGACCATGTGCACCCGCGGGTTGGCGTGGTCGACGGCGACCGCGATCGCCAGGGTCTCGTTGTCGTCGCGGCCGTCGATGACGACCGTGCGGGCGCGGGCGACGCCGGCGCGGTCCATGACGTCGGCGTGGGTGAGGTCGCCGCGGACGAAGGAGACCGCCGCCTCCTCGGGCATCGGGTTGACCGCGACGTCGTCGTGGGCGCACAGCGCGATGCGGGTGCCCGGCTCGACGGTCAGCTCGGTGACGATCCGCTCGGTCCGCCCCGGGGTGTAGCCCAGCACGACGACGTGGTCCCGGAGGTCCAGGCCGACCACTCCTCTCAGTCGCCTGCCCCGCGCGGTCTGCAGGGCGGTGGCCAGCTCGGTGAACAGCAGGGTCAGCGTGACGATCCCGCCGACGACGACGTACGCGCCGACGACCCGGCCACCGACCGACGACGGGTACAGGTCGCCGTAGCCGACGGTCGCGGCGGTGATGACGAAGTACCACCAGTAGCTCTCCGGCGCCGCGATCCCGGTCCCGGCCGGCTCGACCAGCGCCATCGCCGCCCAGCTGGTGAGGAACACCAGCAGGATGACCGCCAGCGGCAGGCGCCAGCCCGAGAGCCGGACGCGGAGGGAGCGCAGCAGCCGCTGCAGGAAGAACACCAACGATCTGGCTCCCTCGACGGCCGGGCGGACACCGCAACCTACCGTCGGCCGGCGCCCGCAGGCGTCCCCCGCGAGCGGGACGGGTAGCGGCCGGTCATGCGGACCCGTGACCTGCTCACCTACGCCTACGCGCAGATCGGCGAGACCCTGCACGCCGCCGTCGAGGGCCTGTCCCCCGACCAGCTGGCCGAGCGCGTCGGACCCGGCGCCAACCCGGTCGGCTGGCTGGCCTGGCACCTGCTGCGGGTGCAGGACGACCACCTCGCCGAGGTCGCCGGCACCGAGCAGGCGTGGACCGCGCAGGGGTTCGCGGGCCGGTTCGGCCTGCCCGTCGACGACGCCGCCACCGGCTACGGGATGAGCGCCGAGGAGGTGGCGTCGGTCCGGGTGCCCTCGGCGGAGCTGCTCCTGGAGTACGCCGACGCGGTCGCCGCCCGCAGCGCGGAGTTCCTCGGTGGCCTGTCCGACGACGACCTCGACCGCGTCGTCGACCGGCGGTGGGACCCGCCGGTGACCCTCGGCGTCCGGCTGGTCAGCGTGCTGTCCGACGACCTGCAGCACGTGGGCCAGGCGGCCTACGTGCGGGGGCTGCTCGGCGCCTGACCCAGGACCCGGGCGGCGAGCTCCGCGAGGACGGCCGCGGGCTCCGCGAGGCACCGGGCGAGGTCGGGCTCGGCCTCGGTGAGCGCGTGCGCGGCGGCGAACCCGGCCCCGCGCAGCTCGTCGTGGCTCAGCGCCACCCGCCCGGCGAGCGCGACGCACGGGACGCCGGCCCGCCGGGCCCGGGCCGCGACCACCGCGGGCGCCTTGCCGCGCAGCGACTGCGCGTCCAGCGAGCCCTCGCCGGTGATCGCGAGGTCCGCGCCCGCCAGCGCCGCGTCCAGGCCGACCAGGTCGGCGACCAGCTCGGCACCCGACCCGACCGAGCACGTCAGGACGGCGGCCACCCCGGCCGCGGTGCCCCCGGCCGCGCCCATCGCCGGCCGGCCCTCCAGGTCGACGCCGAGGTCGCGGCGGACCACCACGGCGAACCGCGCGAGCGCCGCGTCGAGCTGCGCGACCTGTGCCGGCGTCGCGCCCTTCTGCGGCCCGTAGACCGCGGCCGCGCCGGCCGGGCCGGTGAGCGGGTTGTCGACGTCGGTGGCCACCCGGACCTCCAGGCCGTGCAGCCGCGGGTCGCGGGCGCCGGGGTCGATCCGCGCGAGGCGCGCCAGCCCCGCCCCGCCGGGCGGGACGTCGCGGCCGTCGGCGTCGAGCAGCCGCACGCCGAGCGCCTGCAGCAGCCCCGCGCCGGCGTCGGTGGTGGCGCTGCCGCCCAGGCCCAGCACCACCCGCCGGGCGCCGGCGTCGAGCGCGGCGAGCAGCAGCTCGCCCACGCCGCGGGTGGTCGCGGTCGTGGGTGCCGGTCGGTCGAGCAGCCCGAGCCCGGCCGCGGCGGCGAGCTCGACCACCGCCGTCGTCCCGTCGACGGCGAACGTCGCGCGCACCGGCCGGCCGTCGGGGCCGCCGACCGTCGTCGTCACCGGGCGGTACCCGGCGCGCACGGCGGCGGCCACCGTGCCCTCCCCGCCGTCGGCCACCGGGCGGGCGAGCACCTCGGCGTCCGGGCGCACCCGGGCCAGCCCGCGGGCGACGGCGTCGGCAGCGTCCTCCGCGGTCAGCGTGCCCTTGAAGGAGTCCGGGGCGACGACGATCCGCACGCCCGGCAGCATGCCCTGCCCGCGCGTAGCGTCGGGCCGTGCCTGAGACCGCGAGCACCGACTTCTACGCCCTCGAGGAGTTGCTCACTCCCGAGGAGGTCGCCATCCGCGACCGCGTGCGTGCCTGGTGCGACGAGGAGGTGACGCCGCGGATCAACGACTACTGGGAGCGCGCGGAGTTCCCCTTCGAGCTGGTCCCCGGGTTCGCCGAGCTCGGCATCGCCGGGGGCACGGTGCAGGGCTACGGCTCGCCGGGCATGAGCGCCGTCGCCGCGGGCCTGGTGGCCGCCGAGCTCGCCCGCGCCGACGGCAGCGTCGGCACCTTCAACGGCGTGCACAGCTTCCTCGCGATGCAGTCGATCGCGATGCTCGGCTCCGAGGAGCAGAAGGAGCGCTTCCTCCCCGAGATGGCGCGGATGGAGAAGATCGGCGCCTTCGGCCTCACCGAGCCGCAGCACGGGTCGGACGCCGTCGCCCTGGAGACCAGCGCCCGCCGCGACGGCGACGTCTTCGTCCTCGACGGTCAGAAGAAGTGGATCGGCAACGGCACGATCGCCGACTACGTGCTCATCTGGGCGCGCGACGAGGAGGGCGCGGTCGGCGGGTACGTCGTCGAGAAGGGCACGCCCGGCTTCAGCACGCGGGTGATGACCGGCAAGACGGCGCTGCGGGCGGTGTGGCAGGCCGAGATCACCCTCGAGGGCGTCCGCGTGCCGGCCGAGAACAAGCTGGCCCACTGCCGCTCGTTCAAGGACGTCTCCACGGTCCTCGACCGCACCCGGTACACCGTCGCGTGGCGCGCGCTGGGCGTGGCGACGGCGGCCTACGAGCTGGCGCTGGCGCACTGCCTGCACCGCGAGCAGTTCGGGCAGCCGATCGCGGGCTACCAGCTGGTGCAGGAGAAGCTCGCGACGATGCTCGCCGAGATCACCACCATGCAGCTCATGTGCTGGCGGCTGTCCAGCCTCGCCGACGCGGGCCGGATGACCGCGGCGATGGCGTCGCTGGCCAAGCGGCACTGCTGCGCCACCGCCCGGCGGATCGTGGCCGACGCGCGGGACCTCTTCGGCGGCGACGGGATCCTGCTCGAGCACCACATCGCCCGCCACCACGCCGACATCGAGGCGATCTACACCTTCGAGGGCACCGACCACGTGCAGGCGCTGATCGTGGGCCGGGAGATCACCGGCCTGTCGGCGATCAGCGGCCGGCGGCGCTGACCGCCGCGGTCAGCCGGCGCGGCTGAGCAGGGCCTGCTCCCAGGCCAGCCCGGACAGCCGGCGGCAGTCCGGGCAGCCGGTGCGCCCGGCACCGATGCGCTCCCACCGCTGGTGGCCCCAGATCTGCACGATCGACCCGCAGAGGGCCAGCTCCACCTCGCCGTCGCGCTCCGCCGCCGGCCGCACCGACGGAACGGCGTGCCACGGGGTCCGCCGAGCGGCCGGAGTGCCCTGCTTCCAGCGGTCAGGGCGGGCGAATCCGACCGCGAGGGAGTCCACGAGCTGCTCGTGCCCGGGACGGTCTCGTATCGAACCGCCCGTCCGGGTGAATCCGGAACGCGACCGGGCCCGGCACCCCGGGCGCGCCCGCGGCGTTACCGTCAGGAGGTCTGCGGAGCGGAGGAGCGACGACGGTGGAACCTGTCAGCCTGGTCATCGGTGCGGCACTGCTGGCCGCGGGCTTCGTGGCCGGCCGGCTCGGGCGCCGTCGTCCCGCGGGCCCGCCGCCGAACCCGACGCCGGTGTGCGGCTGCGGGCACACGCTGAGCCAGCACGACACCGAGACCAACACCTGCTACGCCGAGCTGCGCCGGGACACCTTCGACCGGCGCGGCCGGTTCGCCGGTCACACCTGGGTGCCGTGCACCTGCCGGCAGTACGTCGGCCCGCGCCCGATCGACGAGGTCTTCGTCCCCCGCATCCTCCCGCCGTCCGACTGACCGGCGCGCCGTCGCCGGTCGCCGCCTGCGGGCGCCGGACCGGAGTACCCACGTCGAGTCGATCATCGGATGCGTGCCGCTCACGCCGGCGTGTCGGCGCGTGTCCCGTGCACCCAGCCGATGATCGACTTCGCGGCGCGTCTCTGGCGTCCTCGCCGCCCGCGATCATGGAGTTGCGACGGCAACACGCCGGCGGGTGACGGCGTGTCGCCCGGGAACTCCGTGATCGCGGCGGGAGGCGGCCGGTCGCGGGGGCCGATGGCGCTCGCGGGGTCAGGCGGGCGGGTCGGCGAGGTCGCTGAGCGCGGCGACCAGCGCGGCGACCCGGGCCGGGCCGAGCTCGGTGGTCAGCGCCGCCTCGTGCGCGGACACCAGCGCCTCGAGCCGATCCAGCCGGGTGCGGCCGCGGGCGGACAGGTGCACCCGCACGCGGCGGCCGTCCTCGGGGTCGGGCAGCCGGTAGGCGAGCGCGGCGTCGACCAGGCCGTCGACCATCCGGGTGGCGGTGGGCGCCGGGACGCACAGCGCCGCGCACAGCTCGCTCATCGTGCGGCCCGGACCCGAGGCGAGCGCGCGCATCAGCCGGTAGGTCTCCAGCGTCGCGCCGTCCTCGGCGAGCACCGTCCCGACGCCGCGGGCGACCCGCCGCGAGACGACGGCCAGCAGCTCGACCAGCGAGGCGGCGGGCGTGGGGCGCGCGGCGGGCACCGCGGTGCCCGTGGCCTCCTGCTCGACCGCCATGGCCGCACCATACTCAGGAGGTGCCCGGACCGACCGCTCCGATGGAGGCGTGGGAGGCGGCCGTCGTCGGCCGCTCCCCCGACGTCGTCCGGATCGGGCTGGCCGTCCCGCTGACCGGGCCGCTGGCGATGACCGCGCCGTCGGCGCTGGACCTGGCCGCGCTCGCCGCCGACGAGGTCACCGAGGCCGGCGGCGTCCGCGGCCGCGCGGTGGAACTGGTCACCGTCGACGCCGGGCGCCGGCCCGCCGAGGTCGCCGCCGACGTCGCCGCGCTGCACGCCGCCGGCGCGGTCGACGTCCTCGTCGGCTTCTCCACCAGCGACGTCTCCCGCGCGGTCGCCGCCGCGCTGGCCGGGCGCGCGGGCTACGTGTTCACCCCGCCGCACGAGGGCGGGCGCGGGTCCCGCGGGGCGCTGCGGATCGGCGCCTCCCCGCTGGCCCAGCACGCCGCCGCGCTGACCTGGCTGGTGCGCCACCGCCGGGCGCGGCGCTGGGTGCTGCTGGGCACCGACTACGTGTGGCCGCAGGCGGTGCACCGCGCCGCGCGGTCGGTGCTGCACGACCTCGGCGCCGAGGTCGCCGGCGAGCTGCTCGTCCCGTTCGGCCCGGCCGACCCCGGCCCGGCGCTGGACCTGGTCCGCCGCACCCGCGCCGACGCCGTGCTGCTCAGCCTGGTCGGCCGCGACCTGGTCGCCTTCAACCGCGCCTTCGCCCGCGCCGGGCTCGACCGCCGCGTCGTGCGGCTGTCCGGCGCGCTCGAGGAGAACGGCCTGTACGCCGTCGGCGGCGACGGCACCGGCGAGCTCTACGCCTGCATGCCCTCGTTCGCGGCGGCCGACGGCGCCGGCGACGAGGGGCAGCTCGCCCTGCAGGAGCGGCTGGCCGCCCGGGTGGGGCCGAGCGCGCCGGTGGTCTGCGCCTACGCGCGTGGCGTGCACGCCGGCGTCCGCACCGCCGCGCGGCTGCTGGAGACCGGCACGCCGGGGCCGCCGCCGATCCCCCGGCCGCGGCTGGCGCGCGCCGACGGGCTGGTGTTCCGCGAGGTCGGCGCGCGCGACTGACCCCCGATGTTTCCGATCGGAAGCAATGGGGCCTACCCTCCCCGCGTCCGGCTCCGAGCCGGCCGAGAGGAGGAGTCGTGACCGACCCCCGCACCACCCCGTCCGCGCACGTCACCGGGACCACCGGTGCCGGCGCGGCCCCGGCGGCCGGAGCCGCCGGCGTCGAGGAGTTCGGCTACCGCCAGGAGCTCAAGCGCTCGCTGACGTTCACCGACCTGCTCGTCTACGGCCTGGTCTTCATGGTGCCGATCGCGCCGTTCGGCATCTTCGGCAGCGTCTTCCAGGGCTCCGGCGGCATGGTCGCCCTCGCCTACGCGATCGGCGGGCTGGCCATGGCCTTCACCGCGGCGTCGTACTCGCAGATGTCGCGGGCGTTCCCGATGGCCGGCTCGGTCTACACCTACGCCGGCCGCGGCATCGCCCAGCCGGTCGGGTTCATCGCCGGCTGGATGATCCTGCTCGACTACGTGCTGGTCCCGGCGCTGCTCTACCTCATCGCCGCGATCGCCATGAACTCGATCGTCACGTCGATCCCGGTGTGGGTCTGGCTGATCGGCTTCGTCGTCCTCAACACCGTCGTCAACTACTTCGGCATCGAGTTCACCGCGCGGGTCAACAAGATCATGCTGGTCGCCGAGCTGATCGTGCTCGCGATCTTCCTGGTCATCGGCGTCGTCGCGCTGGCCTCCGGCGAGGGCCGCGGCTTCGACTTCACGCCGATCTACAACAGCGACACGTTCTCCCTCGAACTGGTCTTCGGCGCGGTGTCGATCGCGGTGCTGAGCTTCCTCGGCTTCGACGGCATCTCCACCCTCGCCGAGGAGAACCGGGACTCCGCGCGTTCCATCGGCAAGGCGATGATCGCGGCGCTGGCGCTGGCCGGGACGCTGTTCATCGTCCAGACCTGGGTCGCCGCGCTGCTCGTGCCCGACCCCGACACCCTCATCGCCGAGGGCGACGCCGCGGGCACCGCGTTCTACGACGCCGCGGAGGTGGCCGGCGGCGCCTGGCTGGGCACGCTGACCGCGATCGCCACCGCCATCGCGTGGGGCTTCGCCAACTCGCTGGTGGCCCAGGCGGCGACCTCGCGGCTGCTGTTCGCCATGGCGCGCGACCGCCAGCTGCCCGGTTTCCTCCGCAAGGTGCACCCGACCCGCCGCGTGCCGGTCAACGCCACCCTGCTCGTCGCGGTCGTCTCCCTCGTGCTGGGCCTCTACATGGAGCAGCGCGAGGACGGCATCACGCTGCTGTCGACCCTGGTGAACTTCGGCGCGCTGTCGGCGTTCCTGCTGCTGCACGTGGCCGTCGTCGTGCACTTCGTCGGCCGGCTGAAGAGCCGCAACTGGTGGCTGCACCTGGCGGTGCCGGTCCTCGGGTTCGGCATCCTGGCCTACGTCGTCTACAACGCCCAGGTGGCCGCCCAGGAGCTCGGCTTCGTGTGGCTGGCCATCGGCGTGCTGCTGATGATCGTCCTGATCGCCACGGGCCGGCGGCCCGAGATCCGCGCGGAGGAGAACCTGTGAGCGAGCTCGCGAGCTCACCGATGAACACAGCACCGGCGTTCGCCGGTGCGACGAGCGCCAGCGAGGAGAACCGGTGACCGCGTCCCTCGAGGTCGTCTCCCTGGAGCCGACCCCCGACCAGCTGCGCTACTCGTTCGGCGGCGGCGAGCCGCTGCTCACCGTGGCGCCGGGCACGGTGGTCGAGCTGACCACCGAGGACTGCTACGGCGGCAAGGTGCGCAGCGTCGACGACCTGCCGAGCCAGGTGTGCGACTTCCCGTTCCTCAACCCGGTGAGCGGGCCGGTCGCCGTCGAGGGGGCCGAGCCCGGGGACACCCTGGCGGTGCACCTGGTGGACGTCGCGCCGGCGCGGGACTGGGCGGTGTCCAGCACGTTCCCGCACTTCGGCGCGCTGACCACCACCCACTCGACGGCGATGCTGCACGAGCCGCTGGAGGAGCTGGTCTGGCTCTACGAGATCGACCGCGAGCGGGGCACCTGCCTGTTCCGCCCGCGCCGCGGCGGCCCGGAGGTGGAGCTCCCGCTCGACCCGATGCACGGCACGATCGGCGTCGCGCCGGCCGCGGGCGAGGTGTTCGCCAGCATCACGCCCGGCGCGCACGGCGGGAACATGGACACCCCGGAGGTGCGGGCCGGCACGACCGTCTACTTCGGCGTCAACGTGCCCGGCGGGATGCTCTCCCTCGGCGACGGGCACTGCCGGCAGGGCGAGGGCGAGGTCTGCGGCACCGCGGTCGAGTCGGCGATGCGCACGGTCGTCGTCGTCGACCTGGTCAAGGGCGGCGGGCCCGCCTGGCCGCGGCTGGAGACCGACGAGTTCCTCATGTCGACCGGCTCGGTCCGGCCGCTGGAGGACGCCTACCGGATCAGCCAGCACGACCTGGTCACCTGGGCCGCCGAGCTGGCCGGCTGGGACCGGCTCGACGCGCTGCAGCTGGTCAGCCAGGCGGGGCTGGCGCCGGCGGGCAACGTCGTCGACACCAACTACACGATGGTGGCCAAGCTGGCGAAGCGGTACCTGCCCGGCGCGATCGCCGCCGACGGCGTGCACGAGCGGCTGCGCGCCACCGCGGCGGCGTACCTGCAGGAGCGCTGACCCCGCGCCCGGGACCCGCCTTTCGCGCGCGGAAGGCGAGTCCCGGGCGCCCGGCCGGGTAGCGGTGTCGCAGACCCGTCACCGCCGTCGGAGGGAAGACCGTGACCGACGCCCCGAACAGCCCGGAAGCCCGCCGCCGCCTGCTCGCCGCCACCGAGCCCGTGCGGGCCGCGGCCAGCGCCGGCGCGCTCGCACTGACCTACCCGCTGCTGCGCGGCGCCCCCCGCGGGGAGCCGCACGGCGTGCTCGTGCTGCCCGGCCTGATGGCCTCCGACGTCTCCACCGCGACCCTGCGCCGCTGGCTGCGCGGTCTGGGCTACCCGGTGGTCGGCTGGGAGCTCGGCCGCAACCGCGGCCCCACCAAGGAGATCACCGACGAGCTGCCCCGCCTGGTGCAGCGGCTGGCCGACCAGCACGCCGGACCGGTGAGCATCGTCGGGCAGAGCCTGGGCGGCATCTACGCCCGGCGGCTGGCGCTGCGCGTGCCGCGCCTGGTCCGCCAGGTGATCAGCCTCGGCTCGCCGTTCGGGCTCGCCGGGGGCCCGCCCGACGACAGCCCGGGCGCCCGCGCCTACGCCCGCTACCGGCACCTGCACGCGGTGCCGCGCGGGCGGGGCGGCCTGGCCGGCGGCCTGCCGGTCCCGAGCACCGCGGTGTACTCGCGCTGGGACGGCGTCGTCGACTGGCGGGCCTGCCGGCAGACGCCCGGCCCGCGCGCGGAGAACGTCGGCGTGCACGCCAGCCACCTCGGGATGGGCCACGACCCGGCGGTGCTGTGGCTGGTGGCCGACCGCCTGGCCCAGACCCGCGACGCCTGGCGGCCGTTCACCCCGCCGGCCCGGCTGCGGCTGCTCTACACGAGCGAGGACGACGTCACCGGCTGACGGCGCCGCGCCCGCAGCACCGCGTCGGCGGCGTGCGCCGAGCCGTGCTCGTGCCCGCGCGCCTCCCGCGGCCGTGCCTCGGCCACCTGGACCTCCCAGTCGCCGGGGTCGAGCACCGCGGCCATCTGCTCCCCGGTGGCGTACCAGTCGGGCGACCCCGGCCGCTGGATGCCCTGGGCGGCGTCGCTGCCGTCGTGCATGGTCACCAGCAGCGTGCCGCCGGGCGCGACCGCCGACGCCAGCGTCCGCAGCACGCCGTCGCGGGTGCCGGGCGGGAAGTGCAGGAACGAGGCGGTCACCAGGTCCCACCGCTCCTCGCCGGGCCGCCACGAGGAGACGTCGGCCTTGCGGGTCTCGAGCGGCACCCCGGCCGCCTCGGCCGCCGCGGCCGCCCGGTCCAGCGCGGTGCGGGAGAGGTCGAGCGCGGTCACCGTCCAGCCCCGGCGGGCCAGCCAGACGGCGTCGCCGCCCTCGCCGGCGCCGGCGTCCAGCGCGCGGCCCGGCGGCAGGTCGGCGGCCTCGGCGGCCAGGACGTCGTTGACCCGGCCGCTCCACACGCCGGAGCCGTGCGTGCGGTAGCGCTCCTCCCACCACTGCTCGCCGTACTCCGGATCGCTCATCGCGCGGATCACGTCGACGGCGGCCCGGGTGTCCTCGGCGACCAGGTCCGCGTTGACCTGCGCGCCGGCCATCAGCCCGGCGGCCGCGGCGCCGATCACCTGGGCGCTCGGGTCCGCGACGTTGCCGGCCGCCCACACGCCGGGCACCGCGGTCGCGCCGCGGGCGTCGACCGGCACGTGCGACCCGACGACCGCCTCGCCCATCCGGAACGGCTGGGCCTCCAGCCCGAGCCCGGTCAGCACCGCCGAGCGGGCGGTGAACCGCGGGGCCACGACGACGGCGGCGCGCGGCACCACCTCGCCGCCGGCCAGCCGGACGCCGGTCAGCCGGCCGCCGTCGGTCTCCAGCGCCGCCACCTCGCCGCGCACCACCCGGATCCCGCGGGCGGCCAGCTCCTCGGCGGTGGCGTCGTCCGGCTCGGGCGCGGTGTGCAGGAAGAACACGACGTCGGCGCTCCACTGCCGCCACATCTGGGCCTGGTGCAGCGACATCGGGCCGGTGGCGACCACGCCGATCGCCCGGTCGCGCACCTCCCAGCCGTGGCAGTACGGGCAGTGCAGGACGTCGGTGCCCCACAGCTCCCGCACGCCCGGGACGTCGGGCAGCTCGTCGGTCAGGCCGGTGGTGACCAGCAGCCGCCGCGCGCCGAGCACCCGTCCGGAGGCGAGCTCCACGGTGAAGGCGCCGGCCGCCCCGCCGACCGCGGTGACCGTGCCGTCGACCAGTACCCCGCCGTAGCCGGCGACCTCGGCCCGCCCGGCGGCGAGCAGGTCGGCCGGGGGCGTGCCGTCGCGGCCCAGGTAGTTGTGCATCTCGTGCGCCGGCGCGTTGCGCGGCGTCCCCTCGTCGACGACGGCGACCGAGCGCCGCGCCCGCCCCAGGGCGAGGGCGCCGGACAGGCCCGCCGCTCCCCCGCCGATGACCACCACGTCGTACGTCTCGTCCATACCGCCCACGGTGCACCCGCCGTCGCGGAACAGGCAAACGCCTTTGCCATACTGGCAACGTGACGGATCCCGACGCGGACCTCGACGCCGTCCTCGACGCGGTGGGCCCGCGGCTGCGCGAGCTGCGCCGACAGCGCGGCGCGACGCTGACCCAGCTGTCCGAGGACACCGGCATCTCGGTGTCCACGCTGTCCCGGCTGGAGGCCGGGCAGCGCCGGCCCACCCTCGAGCTGCTGCTGCCGCTGGCCCGCGCCCACCAGGTGCCGCTCGACGAGCTGGTCGACGCCCCCGAGACCGGCGACCCCCGGGTGCGGCTCCGCCCGATCACCCGGCACGGCGCCACGTTCATCCCGCTCACCCGCCGCCCGGGCGGGCTGCAGGCCTACAAGATGGTGCTCCCGCCGCGCTGGGGCGGGGAGCCGGGCGAGCAGCGCTCGCACGAGGGCTGGGAGTGGCTCTACGTGCTGTCCGGGCAGCTGCGGCTGCTGCTCGGCGACGCCGACGTCGTCCTGACCCCCGGTGAGGCGGCCGAGTTCGACACGCGCACCCCGCACTGGCTGGGCAACCCCGACGGCCGGCCCACCGAGGTGCTCGCCCTCTTCGGCCCCCAGGGCGAACGGGTGCACGTGCGCGCCGCCCCCCGGGGCCGCGGCTAGGGGACGACGACCAGCCGGACGCCCGCGTCGCCCGCGGCCTGCCGCGCCCAGGCGCCGCCGACGTCGGCCAGCGGCACCGTCTCGTGCGCGACGGCGACCCGGCCGGTGGCGGCCGCGGCGAGGACCGCGCCGAGCGCGTCGCGGCGCTGCTGCGGGGTCAGCGCGTTGTTGGTGTAGCCGAGCACCTCCGCCGACCGGCCGCGCAGCACGGACGAGGAGAACACCGCCTCGTCGCCGGACGCCCCGCCCAGGTTGACCAGCCGCCCGCCCGGCGCCAGCACCCGCGACGCCGCCGTCGCCGCGACGCCGAACACCGGGTCGACGACGACGTGCGCCCCGCCGGGACACGCCTGCGCCAGCGCGGCGGCGAGCGCGTCGACGTCGCCGGTCAGCGGCACGACGGCGTCGGCGCCGGCGGCGCGCGCCCGCTCCCGCGCCGTGGTCGAGCGGCAGACCGCCACCACCCGCCCGGCGCCGAGCACCCGCGCCGCGCCGACCGCCACCTGCCCCACCGCGCCGCCGGCCCCGAGGACGACGACGGTCTCCTCCGGCTGCAGCCGCCCGCGCCAGGTCAGGCACATCCACGCGGCCACGCCGGACAGGCCGATCGCCGCGACCGCCGCGTCGGGCAGGTCGGCGGACAGCGGCACGAGGTCCTCGTCGTCGACGGCGCACCGCTGCGCGAGGCTCCCGTCGCCGAGCGCCATGCCGGCCGACGTGGCGAACCAGACCCGGGTGCCGGCCGGCAGCCGGCCGGACTCCTCGACGACGCCGACGCCCTGCACCCCCGGCACGTAGGGCACCGCGGGCGCGCCGAAGTAGGACGTGCCGGACGCGCAGAGCAGGTCCAGCGGCACGATCGGCGCGGCGGTGACCCGCACCAGCGTGTGCCCCGGCCCGGCGGTGGGGTCGGGGTGCTCGGCGTGCTCGGGCGGCGTCCCGGGCGCGCGGACGACGGCGGCGCGCACGTCAGGTGGCCCGCACGTCAGGTGGTGATGTCGGGATAGGGCAGCGTGATGTGCTCCATCGCCTTGCCGTAGGCCTTCTGGTACTCCAGCGGCCCGTGGTCGCGCTCGAACATCGCGATGAACAGCGTGAGCGTGAGGAAGGGGTGGGCGCCCATCTGGAACAGCGTCACGTGGTCGTGCTCGCGCAGCGCGCGCCGCTCGTCCTCGGTGAACTCCAGCCAGGTCGACCGCTCGTCGTCGGTGCAGTTGAGGATCTTGTTGGCCATCTCGGCCTCCCACCACTCGACCGTGCCGGCCGGGTCCTCGCGGTAGCGCTCCACGAGGGCGGGGTCGCGGTCGACGGTGAAGAGGAACTTGTCCAGCAGGTAGCGACTCATGCCGGGGCTCCGTTCGGGTACCAGGTGAAGTAGGCCTCCATGGTGTGGAACAGGTCGAGGGTGTCGACGTGGTCGGCCTTCTGCCCCTCGCCGGCGGCGCCCATCATCAGCATGAAGTCCATGAAGCCGTGGGTGGCGTTGCCCGGGGCGTGCAGCGAGTCCAGTGACACCTCGGCCAGGCAGCCCTCGATGTCGCCGGAGGCGATCCACTCGACGGCCTTGCGGTCGAACTCCGGGTCGGGCCCGTGCTCGCCGAACTGGCGCGGGCCGCCGAGCTCCAGCGACAGGTGGCCGGTGCCGATGATCGCCACCCGCTTGTCCGACTCCCAGGACTCGACCATCTCCCGGATCGCCCTCCCCAGCTGCACGAAGCGCCGCGGCTGGGGCAGCGGCGGGGCGAAGATGTTCGTGTAGACCGGCACGATCGGCAGGTCGGCCTGCGGCCGCAGCGTGATGATCGGGCACGTGATGCTGTGGTCGATCCGCAGCTCGTTGGAGAAGGCCAGGTCGAAGTCGCGGTCGAGGCCGTCGCGCAGCAGGTGCGCGGCCAGGTCCTCCTCGCCGCGCAGCGTCATCCGCGGCAGGCCGAACTCGCGTTCCTCGTTGTACCAGTTGGCGTCGAAGAAGGGCGCCTTGCCGACGAGGAACTGCGGCATGTTGTCCAGCCACAGCTGGTGGAAGTGGTCGCTGCCGACCATCACCAGCACGTCGGGCTCGGCCCGGGTGAGCGTCTCCCGGAACCGCTCGATCTTGGCCACCCACTCGTCGGCGAACGGCGGCCGGTCCGCGCCGGTCGAGGTGCTCGCGCGGTAGTAGAAGGGGTGGTGGGTCGACGCGATGACCGCGGCCACCTCAGCCATGACTGCCTCCCAGGGTCTCGGGCTCGTAGGGGTCCGGCGGGACGGAGCGGTTGTCCAGGTCGACCGACAGGAAGACCCGGTTGGCCACGGGGTGGCGCAGCTCCTCGGCGAGCTGGCCGATCAGCCCGGCGGTGCGGGCCAGCAGGGCGAAGCCGCGCAGCAGCTCCAGCGGCAGGCCGAGGTCGGCCAGCGCGGCGCCGCAGACGCCGGCGCCGTTGAGCGGCAGCGTCCTCCCGAGCACCTGCGGGTGCACCCGGCCGATCGCGGCGAACAGCGCCAGGTGCGGGCCGACCAGGCCCTCCTCGCCGGCGATCTCGAACAGCCGCGGCGTGCGCGGGTCGCCGTCCTTGTGCACGTGGTGACCCAGGCCCGGGACGAACCGGCCGGCCGCGCGCTGCGCGGTGACCGTCTCCAGCGCGAGGGCGTCCCAGCCGCCGTCGTCGGCCGGGAGCCCGCCCGCCGACACCAGGACCTCGTGCAGGAACCGGCCGCAGTCCTCGGTGACGCCGAGGAAGCGGGAGCCGCCGCCGAGCAGCCCGGCGGCGAGCGCGCCCTGGATCGAGTCGGGGGCCGACAGGTACGTCAGCCGGGTGACGATCGCCGTCGGGGTGAAGCCGTGGTCGGCGAGCGCGGCGAGCACCGCCTCGAACACGCGGGTCTCCCCCGGCGTGGGCCGGCGCTGGGTGGCCAGCCAGAACGCCAGCTCGCCGAAGCCGACCGTGCCCATGACGTCGCGGGCGAGGTCGGTGCCGAGCAGGGTGATCGACTCGCGGCTCGAGGCACCCAGCGCGGTCGGGTACCCGTCCTCGCTCACGGCGTCTCCTCGCCCTCGGCCAGCCACCGGCGGATCTCCGCACCGTGCTCGTCGAGCGCGGGCGGTGGCAAGCGGTACCGCGCCGCCGTCTCGGAGAACCGGATGGGGTTGCGGATGGACGGCACGGCGGCGCCGCCCTCCCCCGCCGTGACGACGGGGTCCAGGCCAACCTCCTCGGCGAAGGCGACGCCCTGGTCGACGGTGTTGATCGGCCCGCACGGCACGCCCGCGGCGATGATGTCGCGGAACCACTCCATCTTCGTGCGGGTCTTCAGCCGCTCGACCAGCAGCGGGCGCAGCTCCTCGCGGTTCGCCGTGCGGTCCTCGTTGTGCAGGAACCGCGGGTCCTCCACCAGCCCGGGCACGCCGAGCACCTCGCACAGCTTGCGGAACTGGCCGTCGTTGCCGGCGGTGACGATCAGGTCGCCGTCGGCGCAGGGCAGCGGCTCGTAGGGGAACAGGCTCGGGTGGCTGTTGCCCATCCGGAACGGGACGACGTCGCCGGCGACGTACGCCGAGGTCTGGTTGACCAGCCCGGACAGCGCGCTGGAGAGCAGGTTGACCTCGACGTGCTGACCGCGGCCGGTGGCGTGCCGCAGGTTCAGCGCGGACAGCACACCGATGGTGGCGTGCAGGCCGGCCATGACGTCGAAGACGGCGACGCCGGCCCGGTAGGGGTCGCCGCCCGGGTCGCCGGTGAGGCTCATCAGCCCGGAGATGGCCTGCACGATGAGGTCGTAGCCGGGCAGCGACCGCCCGCCGGGGCCGCTGCCGAAACCGCTGATCGAGGCGTAGACGACGGCGGGGTTGGTGGCGGCCACCGTGTCGTAGTCGAGGCCGAAGCGGGCCAGGCCGCCGGGCTTGAAGTTCTCCACCAGGACGTCGGCGCGGCGGGCGAGCTCGCGGGCCGCGGCCAGGTCGGCGTCGTCGGCGAGGTCGAGGGCCACCGACCGCTTGTTGCGGTTGACGCCCAGGTAGTAGGTCGAGACGCCGTCCCGGACCGGTGGTGCCCAGGTGCGGGTGTCGTCGCCGCGCGGGCCCTCGACCTTGACCACCTCGGCGCCGAGGTCGGCCATGAGCATCGTGGCGTAGGGGCCGGCGAGGATCCGGGAGAAGTCGGCCACGAGCAGGCCCGCGAGGGGGCCCTCGGGGTTCGGCGCGCCGGGTGCTGCCGTCATCGTCGCGTCGCGCTCCTCGGCATCGGGACTGGTGCCAGCGGACAGTCGTCCGCCGGTCGCGCCGAGTCTCGACACCGCCGCGGACCTGTGTCAACTGCACGCGGTCCGTCTTGACATGTGCGACAGGTCACGAGCAGGGTGGCCGCATCCGCATCCTGTGTCCGGTCAGCGGACAGGTGTCCGTCGAGCCAGCGACGTCCGAGGAGAGCACCATGACCGACCCCCAGACCCCGGCACCGCAGGCCGGTCGCCCCGTCGTCCTCCGCGGCGGCACGGTGCTCACGATGGACGACGCCGGCACGGTGCTGCGCGACGCCGACGTCCTCGTCGTCGGCGACCGGATCGCGGCCGTGGGCCCGGCGCTGGAGGCGCCCGACGGCGCCCAGGAGGTCGACGCCACCGACGGCATCGTGATGCCCGGGATGATCGACACCCACCGGCACATGTGGCAGACGGCGATGCGCGGCTACGGCGCCGACTGGTCCCTCACCCAGTACTTCGTCTGGTACTACCTCGAGCACGGCCGGCGCTTCCGCCCGGAGGACGTCGCCGCGGGCAACCGGCTGGCCGCCGTCGAGGCGCTGGACGCCGGCGTCACCACCGTCGTCGACTGGTCGCACGGCCTGCAGACGGTCGACCACGCCGAGGCCGCCGTCGACGCGCTGCAGTCGGTGCCCGGCCGGTACGTGCTCGCCTACGGCAACATCCAGGCCGCGCCGTGGGAGTGGACGGCGGACGAGGCGGTGCAGGGCTTCCTCGAGCGCCGCCGCACCGGCGCGGGCGACCTGCTCGGCTTCCAGCTCGCCTTCGACGTCACCGGCGACCCGGCGTTCCCGGAGAAGGCCGCGTTCGAGGTGGCCCGCGAGCTCGGCCTGCCGGTGACCACGCACGCCGGCGTCTGGGGCGCCACCAACGACGACGGCATCCGGCTCATGCACGAGCACGGCTTCGCGACGCCGGAGACCGTCTACGTGCACGCCGCGTCGCTGTCCCCCGACAGCTACCACCGCATCGCGGCCACCGGCGGGTCGATCTCGGTCTCCACCGAGTCCGAGCAGAGCGCCGGGCAGGGCTACCCGCCCACCTGGCAGGTGCGCGCGCACGGCATCCCGGTGTCGCTGTCGATGGACACCAGCGTGTGGTGGAGCGGGGACCTGTTCTCCGCGATGCGCACGACGCTGGGCGCCGACCGCTCGCGCGAGCACTTCGAGGCCCACCTCAAGGGCAACACCGTGACGCAGCTGGCGCTGCGCGCGCAGCACGTCGTGCAGTGGGCCACCCGCGGCGGGGCGACGGCGCTCGGCCGCGACGACCTCGGCCGGCTCACCCCCGGGGCGAAGGCCGACGTCGTCCTGATCAAGAACGACGCCTCGCCGGTGTCCTTCCCCCTCCTCAACCCCTACGGCCACGTGGCGTTCCAGGCGCAGCGCGGCGACGTGCACACCGTGCTCGTCGACGGGCGGGTCGTGAAGTCGCAGCACCGGCTGGTCGACGTCGACCTGGCGGCGGTCCGGCGCGAGGTCGAGGCGACCGTGGACCACCTGCGCGCCGACATGGGCGAGGACGTCTGGCAGGCCGGGATGGACCCCGAGCTGCCGTCGTCGGAGGTGCTGGACAACCCGTACCAGTACACCGACTACCGGTCGGAGACCACGCACGCCGCCCGCGAGGAGGCCTTCGAGCGGCACCTCGCCGGGGAGCACTGAGGAGCCACCGTGGCCGGACGCGGTGAGGGGCCGGACTTCGTCGAGGCGCTGGCGCGGGGGCTCGACGTGCTCACCTGCTTCGACGCCGACCACCCGGCCATGACGCTGTCGGAGGTGGCGGCCGCCGCGGGGCTGGCCCGGCCGACCGCGCGGCGGTTGCTCCTCACGCTCGAGGAGCTGGGCTTCGTGCGGTCGGCCGGCGGGGTGTTCGCGCTGACCCCGCGGGTGCTGTCGCTCGGGATGGCCTACGTCGGCGCGCTCGGGCTGTGGGACCTCGCCCGGCCGCACATGGAGGCGCTGGTCGCGCGGACCGGCGAGTCGTCGTCGATGGCCCAGCTCGACGGGTCGGACATCGTCTACGTGGCGCGGGTGGCGGTGCCCAAGCTCATCGCGCTGCGGGTCGAGATCGGCACGCGCTTCCCCGCCGTCCAGACCTCGCAGGGCAAGGTGCTGCTCGCCGCCCTGCCGCCCGACCGGCTCGAGGCCACCCTCGCCGAGCCCAGCCGCTCGGGCCTGCCGCCCTACATCGGGCGCACGGCCGAGCAGCTGCGCGAGGAGCTCACCGAGGTGCGCGCCCGCGGCTGGGCACTGGCCGACGAGGAGCTCGCGCCGGGCGTCCGCTCGGTCGCCGTCCCGGTGCGCGACGGGCACGGCGCGGTGCGCGTGGCGATGAACGTGACCGTGCACGCCGCCGAGACCTCGACCGAGCGGCTGCTGGCCGAGCACCTGCCCGCGCTGCTGCGCACGGCCGGCGAGGTGAGCGCGGACTGGGCGCGCTGGCAGTCGCGCCCGCACGTGGAGGTGGACCGGTCGCGCTCCGCCGGATGAGACACGACCGGATGGGGTAGTCCGCACCCCATGAGCGGCAGGTCGGCGGAGGACTACGCCCGGGACTACACGGACCCCGAGCTGCGCGAGCGGCTCAAGGAGGACATCAAGGCCGGCGACCGGGGCGGGCGGCCCGGCCAGTGGAGCGCCCGCAAGAGCCAGCTGCTGACCCACGAGTACGAGGCGGCCGGCGGCGGCTACCGGCACGAGGGCGAGCGCAGCGAGTCGCAGCGGCATCTGCAGGAGTGGACGAGACAGGACTGGCGCACCGCCGACGGCGGCGACCGCGCCCGCGGTGAGGGCGGGACGAAGCGGTACCTGCCCCATGCCGCGTGGGAGCTGCTCTCCGACGAGGAGAAGCGCGCCACCGACGCGCGCAAGCGCGGCTCCGGCGAGCAGCACGTGGCCGACACCGGTGCGGCGAGGGAGGCCCGGAAGGCCGCGGAGCTGGTCGACCTGAAGGCGACCGAGGCCCGGGAGCGGGTCGGCGGCATGCACGGCGACCCCCAGCTCGACCGGGCCGAGCAGGCCGAGCGCGACCTCGGCGCGGGCCGGAAGACCGTCCTCGAGGCGATCGACCGGCAGCGCGACCGCAACTGACCCGGGCCCGGGGGGGGGGGGGGGGGGGGGGGGGGGGGGGGGGGGGGGGGGGGGGGGGGGGGGGGGGGGGGGGGGGGGGGGGGGGGGGGGGGGGGGGGGTGGTGGTGGTTTGAGGGTGATGGG